>DWYN01000018.1 GCA_019118645.1 Candidatus Blautia excrementipullorum
TACTCAGACAATGGTTCTGCCTCTGGACAACGGAACAACTCAGGTACAGGTTGTTTCCTGGTATGACAACGAGAACTCCTACACAAGCCAGATGGTTCGTACAATCAAACACTTCGGCAAACTGCTTGGAGAATAATCAGGTAAGTATAGCAGAGTAAATAGACTCAGTAAGGGTCCGGTCTGATTTGGGCCGGACCCTTTTATGTATCAGAAAAAGAAGTGCTGTTTTTCCGGATCTTTTCGAAAAACAGGATGATTATCTGTGCATGGAAAATACAAAAATCGGAGGTAATACGATCATGGGATTAAATAAAAAATCAGTTGATGATATCAGCGTAAAAGGCCAGAAGGTCCTTGTAAGATGTGATTTTAACGTTCCGTTAAAAGAAGGCAAAATCACAGATGAAAACCGTCTTGTTGCTGCGCTTCCTACCATCAAAAAACTGGTAGCTGACGGCGGCAGAGTGATTCTTTGCTCCCATCTTGGAAAACCGAAGGGAGAGCCGAAACCGGAGCTGTCTCTTGCTCCTGTTGCAGCCCGCCTTACAGAGCTGCTGGGCCAGGAAGTAAAATTCGTTCCCAGCCCTGTTGTCGTAGACGACACAGTAAGAGAAGCAGTGGAAGCTATGAAGGATGGAGAAATCGTTCTTCTTGAAAACACACGTTACCGTGCAGAAGAGACAAAGAACGGCGAAGCATTTAGTAAAGATCTTGCTTCTCTGGCAGATGTATTTGTAAACGATGCTTTCGGAACCGCTCACAGAGCTCACTGCTCTAATGTAGGCGTAACAGAATATATCGACACCTGCGTGGTAGGCTATCTGATGCAGAAAGAAATCGACTTCCTTGGAAAAGCCGTTGAGACTCCGGTAAGACCATTCGTTGCTATCCTGGGCGGCGCAAAGGTTGCCGACAAGCTGAACGTTATCTCCAATCTTCTGGAGAAATGCGATACTCTGATCATCGGCGGCGGTATGGCTTACACCTTCCTGAAAGCAAAAGGAATGGAAGTCGGCGCATCTCTTGTAGACGATACAAAGCTTGACTACTGCAAGGAAATGATCGCGAAAGCAGAATCTCTTGGAAAGCAGCTTCTTCTTCCTACAGATACAGCTATTGCAAAAGCTTTCCCGAATCCTATTGACGCAGAAATCGATGTTGATTACGTAGACTGCGATGCTATCCCGGCGGACGCTCTTGGCCTGGATATCGGACCAAAGACTGCAGAAGTATATGCAGAAGCAGCAAAAACAGCTAAGACAGTTGTTTGGAACGGACCGATGGGCGTATTTGAGAATCCGGTTCTTGCTAAAGGAACCATCGCAGTTGCAAAAGCTCTGGCAGAGACAGATGCTACAACCATCATCGGCGGCGGCGATTCCGCAGCGGCAGTAAACCAGCTTGGATTTGGCGATAAGATGAGCCATATTTCCACTGGCGGCGGCGCTTCTCTGGAATTCCTGGAAGGAAAGGAACTGCCTGGTGTAGCAGCAGCAAACGATAAGTAGAACACTTAATGAAGGCAAGACGAAGTCGCAGGCTGAATTTAGTGTGAACTTAGTTCGAAGGAACTTAATGAGGACAAGCGGAAGCGAAGTCCGAATTTAGTGAATCGAACGTCATGATAAAAAAGGAGAAAAAGAAAATGGCAAGAAAGAAAATCATTGCTGGAAACTGGAAAATGAATATGACTCCCAGCGAAGCAGTTAAATTAGTAGAAACTCTGAAACCTCTGGTAAAGAATGACGAAGTAGACGTAGTGTTCTGTGTACCGGCTATTGATATTGTTCCGGTTGTAGAAGCTGCAAAGGGAACCAACATTCAGGTTGGCGCAGAGAATATGTATTTCGAGGAAAAAGGTGCATATACAGGCGAAATCTCCCCGAACATGCTTACAGACGCAGGCGTAAAATATGTAGTGCTTGGACATTCTGAGAGAAGAGAATATTTCGGTGAGACAAACGAAGATGTTAATAAGAAAGTGCTGAAAGCTCTTGAGCATGGAATCACTCCGATCATGTGCTGCGGCGAAACTCTGACTCAGAGAGAACAGGGCGTGACTATGGATTTCATCCGTCAGCAGGTTAAGGTTGGATTCCAGGGCGTTACAGCAGACCAGGCGAAAACAGCAGTAATCGCTTATGAGCCGATCTGGGCTATCGGAACAGGAAAGACAGCTACAACTGAGCAGGCTCAGGAAGTTTGCGCAGGCATCCGTGCATGCATCGCTGAAATTTATGATGAAGCTACCGCAGAAGCAATCCGCATCCAGTACGGCGGATCTGTAAACGCAGCAACCGCTCCGGATCTGTTTGCACAGGCTGACATCGACGGCGGTCTTGTAGGCGGCGCTTCTCTGAAGGAAGACTTCGGAAAGATTGTTAATTATAAATAATCTTTCATACTAACGGGACATTGGATCTGAAACAATGTCTTCCCTATACGAAAATATAAAACACCACCAGACTGAATTGAGAACAGGGTGATAACTGATTCTTGATTCTCTGGTGGTATTTTTGTGTTTATTTTTCGGAAGTTATGTGGATATATTGCCATTTCCATATAGCTTATCTATAACAAAATTATATTTCGGTTTTTGCTGTTGAGAGACTGAATTTATTTTTTCAATGGTGATAACTCAGAAATAGTCAGAATATAGGATTCCTCCGAAATTTTAAGGACAAGTGAAGATGACAGGACAAAAAAACCTGCAGGAACTTACCATTAGGGACATCTTTATGTTTGGCGCGGTCATGATATCATAGCCAGATCAATATGAAATTGCTCCGTACCGGACAGGGTATTTTATAGTTTGAAGGATAGAAGTCTGATACAATGCATGTATATATGAATATAATTGCTTTTCTGATTTCAGGGTACAATCAGATTTATTTCTCCCTCTCCGGCTTGAAACGTCACCTGCCTTGCAGTTCCTCCGTATTCGCCGTCCCTGTGGATCTTCCGGGGCGAGGCGCTGCGGATCTGTATTTTCTTTCCTTCCAGCAGTGTGATTCCCTGAAATCCGGTGTGCCGTCCAAAATACGCGGTGGGAAAAAGCAGAAGTATTTTTAAGGGAGACATTCCATGGACCACCATGCAGGAAAGCTTTCCATCGTCCGGCTGTGCATTCGGGCAGAAACGGAAACCGCCGCCCTCAAACGGAAGATTCATACCGGTGACAAAATGAACCTTTTGGAAGATCTGTTTCCGGCCGTCTACGGAGACCTCCATATCACAGGGCGGATAGGTAAAAAGCAGACGGACCGCTGTAAAAGCATAGATCAGATTTCCCAGACGGAGATAGTTCAGAAGTTTTTTTATACGGGAACGGGATACCTGGAAACAGATTTCCGCATCGTAGCCAAATCCTGCGCTGATACCAAAAACAGAAACAGCTTTCTCTGTGCAGATACGTCCGAGATCCAGGTGAATTTTATGGGAACCTGCGAGAATGCAGGATAGAGCCTTTTCCGGAGCATTGGGAAGCCTCAGCCCCCGGGCAAAATCATTGCCGGAGCCTACAGGAATATATCCCAGGGTTGTCCCGGCAATTCCAGGAAGTCCGTTAAGTACTTCGTTGAGTGTTCCGTCTCCTCCTAAAACGATCAGGCAGTTTCCCGGCAAACGGGATGCCAGATGCCGGACAAGCAGAGTGCCGTGCTCTTTATAACGAGTGAAATGCGCTTCGTGGCAAATGTTTCTGCTCTTCAGAATATTGTGTATTGAAAGCCATACTCTGTATCCATTCCTGGATCCGGAGGAGGGATTGATGATAAAAAAATATTTCATGACAAAATTCTCCCTGAACGATCTTCTGCCATTATACCAAGTCTGCTGTACAGTATCAATAGACTGGAAGAAACAAAGTGTGAATACGCTGTTTCCCGAAAGGAGAATGTGCAGTTTCCGCAGATGCGAATATTCTCTTTGACCCCGGCATCGGAAATATGATATTATGATAAAAATAAACCTGTAAAGCAGGGAGGGGATTTTGTGGTTACAATTAAAGAAATTGCCCAGCAGCTAGGCGTCAGTCCTACAACAGTATCAAATGTCCTCAATGGACGCGGGGGAAAGATGTCGCCGGAAACCCGGCAGAAGGTGCAGGAAGCGCTTATTCAGAATCATTATGTTCATGAAAGCCGGACCGGGGATGCTGAACCGATTACCCATTTTGTGGCAGTTTATTGCTGTCTGGGGGACAGGGAACACATTTTGATGGATCCTTTCTGCGGGGAACTGCTGGAGTCTGCAGAGAGGGAACTGCAGAAATATGGACGCACCATGGTGTGCGGGGTGGTTCCATCCAATGAGGATTTTGATGCAAGGCTGAAGTGCAGCGGACTGGAAGGCGCCGTGATTCTGGGATGCATGGAGGAGAACTGTGAGCAGCTTGTCAGACGTACAGGCTTTCCGATTGTATTTATAGATTCCGGAAGGGGAAATTATGATAATATCGGTCTGCAGGATTATGAGGGCGCATATGAGATCACCAGTTATATGCTGAAACAGGGAAATAATAAACTTGCTTTTTTCTGTGATCAGAGAGAACCTGTGGGGCCTGACGGAGAGAGATATAGGGGCTTTTTGAAGGCAGTAAAAAAATATGGAGCATCTTTTTCGAAGGAAGAGGATTATGTGTTTCTTCCTGCAGATAAGAATCTTCGTTACGAGGTGCTGCGCGGATTTGCCAGGACAGCGAAGGAAAAAGGATATACGGGCGCTTTTTTTGTATATGATCTGCTGGCAAATGAGGGGATTAATATTTTCTTTACTCAGGGATTAAGTGTGCCTGAGGATATTTCCGTGGTTGGATTTGACGATAACATTTATGCCAGATTGTCGAGACCTACGCTTACAACGGTGCGTCAGAGTCCGGCAGAGAAAGGGAAAGCGGCAGTTACTCTCTTGATGAAGCGCATTTATGGTGAGGAAGTGCTGGCGCCCAGTCTTGAACTCCCTACGGAACTGATTGTCAGGGAGAGCGTTGCCAACCGTACAGGAAAATAACGGCAGAGCAGATATAGATCGGCAGGCTGCAAAAATACAGAAGATAAAAATGATCAAGAGCCGGGAACAGAGGAGAAAACTCCTAGTGTTCCCGCTTTTTTTATATATTTCACAAAAAAGAAACCTGTTTCTTGTGAAATATATTGGTTTTGTGGAACACTTCTTGCAAAACCAGACACAACCAATTAAATTTTATGGCAAATAGAAAACAGGAGAGGATATGAATTATGGGAAATATAAATAATTCTAGAAAATGGTGGCAGACAGCGGTAATCTATCAGATATATCCCCGGAGCTTTTATGACAGCAATGGAGACGGGATCGGCGACCTTCAGGGAATCATTCACAAGCTGGACTACCTTCAGAAGCTGGGAGTTGACGCTATCTGGCTTTCTCCCGTATACCGTTCTCCCCAAGATGACAACGGATATGATATTTCCGATTACCAGGATATTGATCCAATGTTCGGCACAATGACGGATATGGACGAGCTGATCGCCGAGGCTGCCCGGAGAAATATCAGGATTATCATGGATCTGGTGCTGAATCATACTTCCGATGAACATCCCTGGTTTGTGGAAGCCAGAAAGGGAAAAGATAATCCTTACCATGATTATTATGTTTGGCGTGACGGGAAGGAAGGAGTATATCCCAATGAACTGAAATCTGGTTTCTGCGGATCTGCGTGGGAATGGGTACCAGAATGCGGTCAGTATTATCTTCATCAGTTTTCCAGGAAACAGCCTGATCTGAACTGGGAAAACCCGAAGGTGCGTGAGGAAATCTATAAAATGATCAACTGGTGGGTAGACCGCGGCGTGGGCGGTTTCCGCCTGGACGTGATTGATCTGATTGGAAAAGAACCGGATTCTATGGTGATGGCCGATGGAAAGATGCTTCATCCGTATTTAAAGGAGATGAGCAAAGCCGCTTTCCAGAGAAATAATCTGGTGACTGTGGGAGAGACATGGAGCGCTACGCCGGAAAGCGCATGGCTTTACAGTAATCCTGACGGCAGTGAACTGTCCATGGTATTTCAGTTTGAGCATATGGTTCTGGATCAGGAGGGAAAATCAAAATGGGATTTGGCGCCGCTTCCTTTTGTAAAATTCAAACAGGTTTTATCTAAATGGCAAAAAGAACTGGAGGGGAAAGGATGGAACAGTCTGTTCCTGGAGAACCATGATCTGCCCCGGTCGGTATCACGTTTTGGAGATGATGGAAAGTATAGGGTAAAATCGGCAAAAATGCTGGCGGTCATGCTTTATGGAATGCAGGGTACCCCTTATATTTACCAGGGCGAAGAGCTTGGCATGACAAATGTGAAATTCGATATTGAAGACTATAGGGATATTGAACTTCTGAACATGTATAAAGAGCGGATCAGCGAGGGATATGACGAGAAGGATGTGATGCAGTCTATTTACGCAAAAGGCAGAGATAATGCCAGAACGCCGATGCAGTGGGATGAGAGCCCTAACGCGGGATTTACATCGGGTACTCCGTGGATCCGCTGTAATCCCAATTACACAATGATCAATGCAGAAGAAGCAATGATAAATAGAGACTCTGTTTTCTATTTTTATCAGAAGCTGATCAGACTGCGGAAAACAGAAAAGATTTTTACCGAAGGAGTCTACAGGCTTCTTCAGGAGGAAAATGAAAGTATTTTCGCATATACCAGAGAGACGCCGGAAGAGAAGATGCTGGTGCTTTGTAACTTCCGCGGTGAGGAAGTTCTCTGCGTACTGGAGGAGGGCTGGAAGGACGGAGAAGTGCTGATTGCCAATTATGACACCCCATACCGGGAAGGCGTGCTCCGGCCTTATGAAGCAAAGATCATAAAAAAGAGAAAGGAGGGCTTTCACGCATGAAAAAATGTATGAAAGGAAAAATGGCGGCAGGAGCTGCTGCGGCAGCCGCCCTAGCGGCAGTCCTGTCAGGCTGCGGAACTGGGGAGGATAATGGAAAAGTGACCATTGAGATGATCCAGAGTAAACCAGAGACGGCTGTTTATTTCGACAAGGTGGAAGAAGAGTTCAATGCCACCCACGATGATATTGAACTGATCATCGATTCTCCCAATGATGCTAACACTATTCTGAAGACTCGTTTTATTCGGGAGGACTATCCTGATATCATTGCCATAGGAGGAGATATCAACTATTCTAATTATCTCGATTCAGGTATGCTGATGGATATTTCTGATTACGAGGGGCTAAACAGTATCAAACAGGCTTATCTGGATATTGACAAAGAGCTGGAATTTGTTCCTATGGATGGAATATATGCGGTGCCCTATGTGGCAAATGCGGCAGGAATACTTTATAACAAGGATATTTTTGACGAGCACGGATGGACGATCCCGACTACCTGGGATGAGCTGACAGTTCTTTGTAAGGAAATACAGGATGCGGGGCTGCAGCCCTTCTATTTTGGATTCAAGGACAGCTGGAATTGTCTGGCTCCCTGGAATGCAATCTCTGTAGACTTGGCCCCATCTGATGTATGTGCGCAGGTGAATCGCGGCGAGACAACATTTACAGATAATTACCGGGAAGTT
Organism: Candidatus Blautia excrementipullorum; assembly: GCA_019118645.1. Classification (GTDB taxonomy): domain Bacteria; phylum Bacillota; class Clostridia; order Lachnospirales; family Lachnospiraceae; genus Blautia_A; species Blautia_A excrementipullorum. The sequence continues at coordinate 7,574 of DWYN01000018.1, forward strand.
GCAGAGAAAACGAAAGCTCTTCTGGAGTTTGCCCAGGATGATCCATTTGCCTATAGTTACAACGATGCCTGTACTGCATTTGCGAGAGGAGAATCAGTAATGTTCCCTATCGGCAGCTATGCTGTGCCGCAGATACAGTCTGTGAATCCGGATATTAATATCGACTCTTTCGTGATGCCGGCCAGCAACGATCCGGACCAGAATGTGCTGAATTCCGGAAATGATCTTCAGTTTTCTGTGATGGCGGAATGCGAGCATAAAGAAGAGGTTTACGAGGTGCTGGATTTCCTGCTGGAGGATAAGAATCTGCAGGCATATATTGACGATCAGAACGCGATACCCTGCAAAGAGGGGGATTTTGAACTGGCGCCTATGCTGGACGGCATGAAATCCTACATTGAAGAAGGAAAAGTTGTAGACTATCAGGATCACCATTATCCCAGTGAGATGTCTGTGGACGCCATGATTCAGACATTTTTACTGGATGACAGCGCCAATGCCGTAGATACGTTTTTGGAGAAGTTTGACAGAGAATGGAAGCGTTATAACCGGGATCTGATAGCTAAGGTTCAGGATTACATGGAAGAACATCCTGAGGCGGAATAGAAGGGAGGAATCTGATCATGAAGAAAAAACACGCTATGGGAAACCGGGAGAAAACTTTCCTGGCGATAACTATTCCGATTGTGCTTTTATTTTTCTGTTTTAACACACTGCCTCTGATCAAAGGCTTTATTTACAGCTTTACTAATTTCAAAGGCTATGGAAATTATGATTTTGTAGGCCTGCGGAATTATGTGGATCTGTTTTCTGATGCCAGAGTAGGACGATCCTATCTCTTTACTTTTAAATTTGCCATTGTCAGCACCATTATTGTGAATGTGCTTAGCCTGATTCTTGCGATGGGGCTGAATAGCAAGATTAAAGCCAAAAGTGCTCTGAGAGCCGTCTATTTCCTGCCGAATATTCTGGGTGGACTGGTTGTGGGCTATATATTCAGCTTTTTCTTTACATATATTCTTCCCGCAGCGGGAAAGGCGGCAGGGATTGAATGGCTCTCCAGCAGTATGCTTTCCAATACAAAAACAGCATGGATGGCCATCGTGGTGGTAGCCTGCTGGCAGTCTGTAGCTATGAATACGATCATATATATAGCCGGCCTGCAGACAGTACCGGAGGATGTCTATGAGGCGGGAGCCATTGACGGAGCCAGTGGATGGCGCAAGTTCAAAAGTCTGACTTTCCCGTTGATCATGCCTTTCTTTACTATTAATATGGTGCTCTGCATGAAAAACTTCCTGATGGTATTTGATCAGATTATGGCATTAACCAAAGGCGGACCATCGCAGAGTACAGAGTCTATTTCCTACCTGATTTACCAGAACGGTATGGGCGGCGGACAGTTCGGATTTCAGAGTGCCAACGCAGTGTTGTTTTTTGTGGTAATTGTGGCGATTTCTGTATTCCAGATGACGGTATTAAATAAAAAGGAGGAGCAGTTATAATGAAGACGAGAAAAGTTGTGGATCATAAAATCAACTGGCCGGTGACTGTTCTTCTGATCATTGGCTGTGTAACTATCTTTTTTCCGCTGTATATGGCTGTGATCATTGCCTTTAAACAGCCTACAGAAATGACAAATGATATTGCGGGGGCTCTGTCCCTGCCGTCATTCTTCAGCTTCAGCAATTTTACGGAAGCTATGCGGGTGACAGATTTCTGGCATTCTCTCGGAAACAGTTTGCTTCTTACGGGAGTTACGGTTGTCCTTACAATGCTGATCCATTCTCTGGCCGGGTACGCTATTGGAAGGAGCATGGCTCGCAGCAAGGCATATAATTTTATATATCTCTATCTTGTCAGCGGAATGTTTGTTCCCTTTGCCATCCTGATGATGCCTCTGATCAAACAGACAGCTCAGATGGGAATCGCGAACCGGGCCGGCGTGGTGATTCTGTATGTGGTGTTCTATATTCCAATGAATTTGCTTCTGTATACCGGATACCTGAAAAATATTCCTCTTGCACTGGAAGAGGCGGCAAGAGTGGACGGATCCACTACCTGGCATACTTTCTGGAGGATTATCTTCCCTATTATGAAGCCCATGCATGCGACAGTAGCCGTACTCACTGCGCTGGCAGTGTGGAATGATGTTATGACTCCTCTGGTAATCATGTCCGGTACAGGACTGAACACCCTGCCTCTGGCACAGTTGAATTTCCAGACTCAGTTCGGAACTAATTATAATCTTGCTTTTGCGTCCTACCTTCTGGCTTTGCTGCCAATTTTGATTTTTTATATTTTCTGTCAGAAGCAGATTCTGAACGGCGTGGTAAACGGAGCTGTGAAGTAGTAGAATTTTATATAGACCATGCATATGAAAATCAGAAATGCAGCTGTCAATTTGAACAGATCAGATTTTTTATATGCGGAAGCCGCTGCTGCACTGTAAATATATGGTGCTGCGGCGGTTTCTTTTTCCGTATCCGCAGATGTGCTGTCTTGACAAACCTTTCCGTCTGCCCTACTATGAAATAGGTAATACTTTTGTAGTGTTAATACAAAGGAAAGGAGTCCTTTTAATGGAAAAGAAAGTAATACGCGCCGCACTTCTGGGGCTGGGCACAGTGGGAACCGGTGTATATAAGGTGCTGCAAGCACAAAGAAATGAGATGGAAGCCAAACTGGGAAGTACGGTGGAGATCAAAAAGATCATGGTGAGAAATCTTGAGAAGGCGGCGGCTAAGATAGAAGATCCTTCTGTTTTAACGAATAACTGGGAAGAGATCCTCCATGATCCTGAAATTGATATTGTTATAGAGCTGATCGGCGGGATAGAGCCTGCCAGAACCTATATTCTTGCTGCGCTGAAAGCCGGAAAACATGTAGTATCTGCCAATAAAGACCTGATCGCCGTTCACGGCAAGGAGCTCTTTGACATGGCGGAGACTCATCATGTGGATTTCCTTTTTGAAGCTGCTGTGGCCGGCGGAATTCCCATTATCCGTCCTCTGAAACAATGCCTTGCAGGCAATCACATGAAAGAAGTCATGGGAATTGTAAACGGAACCACGAATTTCATCCTGACAAAAATGACGCAGGAAGGAATGGAGTTCAAGGAGGCCCTTGATCTGGCTACAGAGCTGGGATATGCGGAAGCGGATCCCACGGCGGATATTGAAGGACTGGATGCCGGACGGAAAGTGGCGATCCTGGCTTCCGTGGCTTTTAACTCCAGAGTGGTATTTGATGATGTGTATATTGAGGGAATCACGAAAATTACATCCAAGGATATCCTGTATGCAAAAGAGATGGGCTGTGATATCAAACTTATCGGAATGGCAAGAAACACAGAAAAAGGCATAGAGGCCTATGTATGCCCCATGCTTCTGCCAAGTTCTCATCCGCTTTCCTCCGTAAATGATTCCTACAATGCTGTGTTCGTACAGGGAGACGCAGTGGGAAATGCAATGTTTTATGGAAGAGGAGCCGGAGAACTGCCCACAGCCAGTGCCGTTGTGGGAGATGTTTTTGACATTGTGAGAAACATCCGAGTGGGATGCAGCGCGAGAATCGGCTGCACCTGCTATAAAAACCTGGCGGTAAAGAAAATGGCAGATACCTATAATCGCTACTTTATGAGACTGAAAGTGGAGGATCGATGCGGCGTTCTGGCGGAAATGACAGCTGTATTTGCAAAATACCAGGTGAGTGTGGCGCAGATTATTCAGAAAGAGACACGGCCCGGGGAAGAGGCTGAGGTAGTGGTGATTACAGAAGAAGTGCGGGAGGGTGATTTCCGTACTGCCATGGAGGAACTTTCCGGCAAACAGTGCGTACACAAGATTTCCAGTATGCTGAGAGTTTATGGGAAGTAGGCAGAATTGAGAAATCCTGTCAGCACAGAAAGAAAAAATCCTTGAAAAATTCTATATTTTTGGTACTATAAATAAGAAGTAAAAGAATTAGAAGAAAAAGCTGTTATACAAAAAGGAGAACATTATGAGCAAAAAACCAACTGTTTTAATGATTCTTGATGGTTATGGACTGAATGAAAAACATGACGGAAATGCCGTTTATGAGGCTAAGACACCGGTCATGGATAAATTGATGGCAGAGTGCCCCTTTGTAAAAGGCAATGCCAGCGGGCTTGCAGTAGGTCTTCCGGAAGGCCAGATGGGAAATTCCGAGGTGGGACATATGAATATGGGCGCAGGCCGTATTGTATACCAGGAGCTTACCAGAATTACAAAAGAAATTAACGATGGTGATTTCTTCAAAAATGAAGCCCTTCTGGCGGCAATGAAGAACGCCAAGGACAATGATTCCGCAATCCATTTCATGGGACTTCTGTCCGACGGCGGTGTTCACAGCCATAATACGCATCTTTACGGACTTCTGGAAATGGCAAAAAGAGAAGGACTGAAAAAAGTCTATGTTCACTGCTTCCTGGATGGCCGTGATACGCCTCCTGCATCGGGAAAGGGCTATATTGAAGAACTGGAAGCAAAGATGAAAGAAATCGGCGTAGGAGAAATCGGCGTTATTTCCGGCCGCTACTATGCAATGGACAGAGATAACCGCTGGGATCGTGTGGAACTGGCATACAAAGCTCTGACCAGAGGCGAGGGAGTGAAAGGAACCGATGCTGCCCAGGCAGTTCAGGCATCTTACGACAACGGAAAGACAGATGAGTTTGTGCTTCCTACAGTGATTGAGAAGGACGGAAAACCTGTTGCAGTGATTCAGGATAAAGACTCCGTTGTTTTCTTTAATTTCCGGCCGGATCGTGCCCGTGAAATTACCAGGGCATTCTGCGATGATGACTTTAAGGGGTTTGATCGGGAGAAACGTCTGGATCTTACCTATGTATGCTTTACAGATTATGATGAGACGATCCCAAATAAGCTGGTGGCTTTCCACAAGGTACAGCTTCATAATACTTTCGGCGAGTACCTTGCCGCACATAACATGACACAGGTCCGTATCGCGGAGACTGAGAAATATGCTCATGTAACCTTTTTCTTCAATGGCGGCGTGGAAGAGCCGAACAAGGGTGAGGACAGAATCCTTGTGAAATCTCCAAAAGTTGCCACATATGACCTTCAGCCGGAGATGAGTGCTCCCCAGGTATGCGATAAGCTTGTGGAGGCGATTAAATCCGGCAAATATGATGTGGTGATCATCAATTTTGCAAATCCGGATATGGTTGGGCATACCGGTGTGGAAAATGCAGCGATCAGCGCTGTAGAAGCTGTGGATGAATGTGTGGGAAGAGCTGTGGAAGCTGTTAAGGAAGTGAATGGCCAGATGTTTATCTGTGCTGACCATGGAAACGCAGAACAGCTTGTGGATTATGAGACGGGAGAACCTTTTACCGCTCATACGACAAATCCGGTTCCGTTCATTCTGGTGAATGCAGATCCCAAGTATGGCCTGAGAGAGAACGGCTGCCTTGCAGATATTGTTCCGACACTGATTGAGCTGATGGGAATGGAGCAGCCGAAGGAAATGACCGGAAAGTCGCTTTTGATCGAAAAATAAAATTTGACAGATTAAAAAAGAAGACAGCCGCAGAGTGCAAACACTCTGCGGCGATTTTAATTGTGAGACGGAACTGCGGCCTTTTTTTCAAATTTCTTCAAAGGATAAAATGTATAATGCAGGATACAATAAAAACAAACAAATCTGATATAATAAAGCCGCTGTTTTCAGCATGTATATAATAGTTCCATATATGCATTGTCAGAAATGTGAATTTGTGGATTGAAAAAACGGCGATGGGATATTTTGTAAATTTCAAAAAACATAAGTCATATCTGGCACAAACAGAATGAAGTATGCTATAATAAAAAATGTTCTGGAAAAATATGCTTATCAGAACAAATGGTTGTATTTCAGGCTACAGTCGAGGAGAACATTTTGATGAACAGCAAAGATAACAGAGAAAATATTCCGTCAGGTTCTGCTGACGAGACAACAAATATTGAAAATAAGATTAATGCGGCCATGGATAAAATTACAGAGGATTTTCCAGAGGAGACAGATCAGGAAGCATATGATTCCGCGGAGAATGAAGCGGAAGAATATGAGGACGAATACAGCTTCGGAGGAGAAAATGACTCCGAAGACGATGATTCATATTTTCCGGAAGAAGATGAAGAGGGAGAAGATGAAGACGGGGAGTATGATCCGGAACGCTATGAAGACGGAGAGAACGGTTCCGGGTATGAAGAAGCCGATGAAGACGAAGAATATGATTCTGAGGAAGACGATACAGAAGAGGAGGAAAGTCCTCCGGCGTCCTCAAGAAGCAAAAATAAATCTGCCCGTCCCAGCCCGGTAGTATATGTGCCTATGGATGACCTGGACGAAGAAATGCCGCTTCCAGCCGAAAAGGGAAAAAAGAAGCATAAAGGCCTGAAAATTACGGGACTTCTGCTGCTTCTGCTGATTGTTCTTGCAGGATGCGCATATGCAGGCGTCTCCTATTATTATGCAGACCGCTTTTTTGAAGGCACCTGGATCAATGGAATCAATTGTTCAGGAAAAACCGCCTATGAGACAGAGATGGCGCTTGCCGACCAGATTCAGGACTATTCTATAGAAGTTTTGGCCAGAAACCAGAGCCCGCAGACAATCACCGGGGATCAGATCAATTACCAGTATTTGTCCAGCGGCGATGTACTGAAGCTTTTGAAACAGCAGAAACCCTTTGAATGGATAAAGGGGCTTTATGAGCAGAAAAGTTATACAGTGTCTGAAAATACTTATTATGACAAAACCCTGCTTCAGAATCAGGTCACATCATTAAACTGTGCGAAGGCTGAAAATCAGGTGGAGCCGGAGAACGCCTATGTGGCGTTTAAGGATAACCAGTTTCAGATTGTTCCTGAGACAGAGGGCAGCAAGCTGAATATCAAACAGGCATACCAGATTCTGGATCAGGCTATTTCTGAAAATCAGACTTCTGTAGATTTCAACACTGCACCTGATGCATATGTATCAGCGGAGGTCACCCAGGATGATCCGGAGCTGCAGTCGGCTCTGGAAGCCTGCAACAATTATACGAAGGCCAGCATAACGTATACTTTCGGTGATCAGACCGTTACGCTTGACGGCAATACCATTAAGGAATGGCTGCAGTTCGACGAAAAAGGGCAGCTTTTGCTGGATGATGCGACTTTCCAGCAGCATATTGCGGATTACGTGGCCCAGATTGCGGCACAGTACAATACGGTGGGGACAGAGAGAGAGTTCCATACAACCAGCGGAAGGACGGTATATGTTTCCGGATCCGCTTATGGATGGGCGATTGACCAGACAGCGGAAGTTGCACAGCTTTCTCAGGAAATCCGGTCAGGAACCCAGGTTACGAGGCAGCCGGCTTACTCGCAGACAGCGAATTCGTATGGAGTCAACGATCTGGGAGACACTTATATTGAAGTTGACCTGAGTGATCAGCATATGTATTATTACCAGTCCGGGTCCTTGATATTTGATTCTGACTTTGTGTCAGGAAATATGAGTTATTCTGACAGACAGACGCCGTCCGGAATTTATACGCTTTATTACAAAAAGAGTCCTGATGTGCTTCGCGGAGCACAAAAGCCTGACGGAACATATGAATATGAAGAACCGGTAGAATACTGGATGCCTTTCAACGGAGGAATTGGTTTCCACGATGCGCCGTGGAGGAGCGAATTCGGAGGAGATATTTATCTTACCAACGGATCTCACGGCTGTATAAATCTTCCGCCGGAAAACGCGGCGGTGCTTTACAGCATTATCCAGTATAATGTACCAATTGTTTGTTTTTACTAAAAGAAACGGCCATGCAGAGAACAGGGCTGCATGGCAGGAAAGGGCATAAGAAGATGGGAAGAACATTTGACTTTATACTTGCGGGAGCTGCTATCATTGTCGGCATAATGCTTTTGACCGGTCATGGCGACATATTTATGAAAGGCGGCAACACACAGCTGCGCAAGGCAAAATATGATGAAGAAAAAATGACAAAAGGATCCGGAGTTGCGCTGATTCTTATCGGGATTGCAACGGGAATTGATTCCTACACAACGGGACTGGCCGCAAAAGTCGGCTATATTATAGTTCTGGTTCTTATTCTTGTGGGACTGATGCTGTATCTGAAATATAAATGCCAAAAGAAATAAGAATTTAACAAACAAGGCAGCGGCTAAAAAATAAGAGCATGGAAGACAGACGTTTTTCCATGCTCTTTGCCGACTGTATCAGATAAAGAGACGAACCAGATCGGAGGGCTTGTCAATCCGGTAATCCGGATCCGGAACTTCTCCAAATCCGTAGGAAGCGAAGACAAAAGGAACCTTTGCTTTTTGACAGGAAAGAAAGTCCCCCATGGTATCTCCCACATATACAGGGGACTTCAGCCCCTGATCCCGCATAAGAAGGGTAAGATTCTCCGGTTTGTCAGCGCCGGTATCGCCGTTGCATAGATGGCCCGCAAAATATTCGCCAAATCCGGTGCTTTCCAGAAATACTTCAATATAGCCAGCCTGGCAATTGCTGACAATATAAAGAGGATACTTTTGCGATAAACTCCGGAGAGTGCTGTCCATATCATCATAAAGAGGCGCACAGTGTTTTAAGAGCGCTCTGTGTTCCGCCTGACAGCAGTTGTCGAGCAGGCGGAGCTGTTCTTTCCGGCTGCAGTCCGGGAAAACTTTTTCAGCAATCTGAGGCATTGGACGGCCAAAGAGTGATTTCAGCTTTTCCTCTGTGACGACAATATTCATGTGTTCTGTGTGGTTGAGATACTCTGTCCAGGCATTGGCCACAATAGCTGTGGAATCCCAAAGCGTTCCGTCTAAATCAAAAATAATACTATCCATATTTTCCCGTCCTTTCTCCAATATTCTATAGGAGAAAATAGAAAAAATCAACTGTCTTTTTCCGGGATTTATGGTATGATAGACAGCGAGGTAAAGTCAGATGAAGTATAACCATACAGTGAAAGCACAGTTTCTGGACCGTCCCAATCGGTTTATCGCGCATGTGGAGCTTCAGGACAAAGTGGAGACTGTGCATGTAAAAAATACAGGAAGATGCCGGGAACTTCTTGTCCCGGGATATGAAGTGATTCTGGAGGAGAGCACAAATCCCTCCAGGAAAACCAGATATGATTTGATCAGTGTATGCAAGGAAGGCCGCTGGATTAATATGGATTCACAGGCGCCGAACCTGGCTGCGGAGGAATGGCTGACTACGGGGGATTTTTTTACGGATCCTCATAAAGTATACCGGGAAAAGAAATTCGGGAATTCCAGATTTGATCTCTACGTGGAAACTGCGTTCGGACGAAGAGCTTTTGTGGAGGTAAAGGGAGTTACTCTGGAAGAGGAAAATGTGGCACGCTTCCCGGATGCACCGACGGAAAGAGGAGTTAAACACGTAAAGGAACTGATCCGGTGCCTGGAAAATGGATATGAAGCATATCTTCTTTTTGTAATTCAGATGAAGGGGATCCGGCTCTTCCAGCCAAACTGGAAAACTCACGCCGGATTTGGACAGGCAGTCCGGGAAGCCCGGGCGGCCGGTGTTAAAATACTGGCATACGACTGCCTGGTGACGGAGGACAGTATGGAAATCCGGGATCCGGTTCCCATAGATTTGGAGGAACCGTTATGCTGAGTGAAATTGTAGCGCCTCTTGTAAACTGGTACAGAGAAAATAAGCGGATTCTTCCGTGGAGAGACCGGGATAACGCGTACTATACCTGGGTGTCGGAGATCATGCTTCAGCAGACAAGAGTGGAGGCTGTGAGACCGTATTTCTGCAGGTTTGTTGCGGAGCTTCCGACTGTAAAGGCACTGGCTTCCTGCCCGGAAGAGAAACTGCTGAAACTGTGGGAAGGACTTGGATATTATAATCGGGTTCGGAATATGCAGGAGGCAGCGCGGACGGTGGTACAGGAATATGGAGGAATTCTTCCGGCAGACTATCATAAACTTCTCTCTCTGAAAGGAATCGGAAGCTACACTGCAGGAGCAATCGCTTCCATAGCCTATCATATCCCTGTCCCGGCGGTGGACGGAAATGTTCTGAGAGTTATCTCAAGGATAGAAGAAAGCCGCGGGGATATTATGAAACAGTCTGTACGCAGAGAGACAGAGGAGAAACTTCTGGAAATTATGCCTTCGGACTGCCCGGGGGATTTTAACCAGGCCCTGATGGAGCTGGGAGCAGTGATCTGCGTTCCAAACGGTCCGGCGAAATGCGAAGACTGTCCTGCTGCGCTTTTCTGCAAAGCTTATCAACATGGCACTGTGGACGAGCTTCCGGTAAAAGCAGGAAAGAAAGAACGGAGGCTGGAAGAGAGAACGGTTCTGGTAATTCAGGATGGCAATAAAACTGCAATCAGGAGAAGACCTGAAAAAGGACTTCTTGCAGGGCTCTATGAGCTTCCGAATGTGGAGGGGAGTCTGACACAGCAGGAGGCGCTGGATAAGGTGAAAGAGCTGGATCTGGAGCCGCTTTTTATCAAAGAGCTGGAACCGTCAAAACATATTTTTTCGCACATAGAATGGAGAATGACAGGGTATCTTATCAGAGTAGCCTCCCTGAAACAAAAAAAGAATCCCGGTCTGCTCTTTGTAGAAAAAAATCAGTCGGAAGAGCAGTACGCGATTCCCTCTGCTTTTCGCGCTTACGCAAAATATATGAAAAAAGGAACTGATTAAAACTATACGAAAAATTGCCAAAAAGAACAAAGAACGGCAAGAAGGAGGAAACGCATAAAGCGTACCTGTATGCCAGAAAGAATGGCAAGAAGGAGGAAAGATGAAACTTCTGAGTATTGCAATACCGTGTTATAATTCAGAGGCCTATATGGAAAAGTGTATAGAATCTCTGCTGCCAGGCGGAGAGGATGTGGAGATTCTTGTGGTGGATGACGGCTCGTCAGACCGTACGGCAGAGATTGCAGATGATTATGCGCAGAGATATCCTACGATTATCAAAGCAATCCATCAGGAGAACGGAGGACACGGGGAGGCGGTCAACGCCGGAATAAGAAATGCCACCGGTCTGTACTTCAAGGTGGTTGACAGTGATGACTGGGTAAACGAGGAGGCGTACAGAAAAATCCTCAGAACGCTGGAGGAACTGACGAGAGGACCGCAGACAGTAGACCTCCTTATCAGCAATTTTGTCTATGAGAAACAGGGAGCATCCAGAAAAAAAGTCATGCAGTACCGCCATTGCCTGCCCTCGGATGAGGTTTTCGGCTGGGAGAGCGTACACATGCACAGAGGAAAATATCTTCTGATGCATTCCATGATATACAGGACGAAACTGCTTCATGAATGTGGATTAGAGCTCCCAAAGCATACTTTTTATGTGGATAATCTTTTTGCATTTGAACCGCTGCCCTATGTAAAAAATATGTACTATCTGGATGTGAATTTTTATCGCTATTTTATTGGGCGCGAGGATCAGTCGGTCAACGAAAAAGTGATGATCAGGCGCATTGATCAGCAGATACGGGTAAACAAACTTATGGCAGATGTGTTCCACAGGTGCAAATTTGGAAATAACCGCCGTCTTCGCGATTATATGCTCAGCTACCTGGACATTATTACCACTGTTTCATCCATTATGCTTGTAAGGGCGGGAACGGAGGAAGCTCTGGAAAAGAAAAAAGAACTGATGGAATATATCCGGGAACAGGATCGCTGGCTTTACCGAAAACTGCGCTACAGCCTTCTGGGAAGAGCGGCGAATCTTCCGGGAAAAGGAGGAAGGAAGATGTTTGTGGCGGCTTATAAAGTCTGCCAGAAATTCTATGGCTTTAACTGAATCCTTTACAGAAACTTTACAATCCGAACACAGGAGATTTAACCAGGAACTTATATACTGAATGAAAAATGACGAAAAAAGTTCGGAGGTAAAATAGAGATGATATATTTGGTTGAGGACGATGAAAGCATTCGCGAGCTGGTGGTGTATACACTGAAAAGCCAGGATCTTGATGCAAAAGGATTTGAGAAGCCTTCTTTATTCTGGAAGGAACTGGAAAAGGAACTTCCATCTCTGATTCTTCTGGACATCATGCTTCCGGAGGAAGACGGGATTTCTATTCTGAAAAAACTGAGAGCACGGCCGGATACGAGGAAACTGCCGATTATTATGCTTACTGCAAAAGGCAGTGAGTACGATACGGTTATGGGGCTTGACAGCGGGGCCGACGATTATATTCCCAAGCCTTTCCGTATGATGGAACTGATTTCCCGTATCAAGGCAAGACTCAGAAGAGTGGAGGACAAAGGGGCGGAGGAATACCGGATCGGAAATCTTTATGTGTGTCCTTCCAGATACGTAGTAACTGTAAATCAGGAGCCGGTGAGCCTGACACTGAAGGAATATGAGATGCTCTGCCTTCTCTTAAAAAACAGCGGCATGGTATTATCCAGAACCCAGCTGCTAAATCAGATCTGGGGATATGAATTTGACGGCGAGAGCAGGACGGTGGACGTACATATCCGGACACTCCGCCAGAAGCTGGGGGAAGCCGGAGATCTCATTGAGACAGTGAGGGGCATCGGCTATAAAATGGGAAAATAACAGAAAAGGAAAGACAGATGAAATCACTTGTAATCGCTGAGAAGCCTTCTGTAGCCCGGGATATTGCCCGGGTGCTTCACTGCAGCAAAAAAGAAAACGGCGCTCTGGAAGGAAAGGATTATGTAGTTACCTGGGCGCTGGGACATCTTGTAACCCTGGCGGACCCGGAAGAGTACGACAAAAAATATACGAAATGGGAGATGAACACTCTTCCCGTTATGCCGGAGAAAATGAAACTGGTGGTCATCCGGCAGACATCCAAACAGTATCAGGCAGTAAAGGCGCAGCTTTTCAGAAAGGATATCGGAGATGTTGTGATTGCCACAGATGCAGGAAGAGAAGGGGAACTGGTAGCACGCTGGATTTTGGAAAAATCCGGCTGCCGTAAGCCGATCCGGCGTTTATGGATATCTTCTGTTACAGATAAGGCGATCAGGGATGGATTTCATAATCTGCGGGACGGAAAAGAATACAATAATCTTTACCGGGCGGCGTCTGCAAGGGCAGAAGCCGACTGGCTGGTAGGGATTAACGGAACAAGAGCTCTGACCTGTAAATATAACGCACAGCTTTCCTGCGGAAGAGTGCAGACTCCTACGCTGGCCATGATTGCCATGCGGGAGGAGGAGATCCGGAATTTTAAGCCGAAGGAATATTTCGGAATTACGCTGCAGGCAGGAGAGATACAGTGGATTTGGAAGGACGGAAAGAACGGAAGTACCCGCACTTTTCATAAGGAAAAGGCAGAAGAAATCCGTGAAAAAGCGGGACATTCCGCTTTGGAAATCACTTCCGTTGAGAAAAAACCGAAAAAAACTTACGCACCTGGTCTGTATGATCTGACCACTCTTCAGAGAGAGGCAAATCAGAAGTATGGATTTTCCGCAAAAGAGACACTGAATATTATGCAGAGACTTTATGAAACTCATAAAGTTCTGACCTATCCGAGAACAGATTCCCGCTATATCGGAAAAGATGTGGTGCCCACTATCAAAGAACGGCTGAAGGCATGCGGGACCGGTCCATACAGGAAACTGGCAGGGGCGATTCTTTCAAAGCCTGTCCAGACAAACGGAAGCTTTGTGGATGATAAAAAAGTCAGCGATCATCACGCGATTATTCCCACGGAGCAGTTTGTACAGCTGGACCACATGACAAATGAAGAGCGGAAGATTTATGATATGGTTGTCCGAAGGTTCCTGAGCGTACTTTATCCGCCCTTTGTATATGAGCAGACTTCTGTAGAGGGAACAGCGGCCGGATATAAATTTGCGGCAAAGGGGAAGTCTGTGAAAGAGCTTGGATGGAAGGCTGTCTATGAGGACGGTTTTCAGGATGACATTGAAGACGCGGAAGAGCAGGAAATGAAAGATCAGATACTTCCTGTTTTCCATAAAGGCAGCCGGCTGCAGATAGAGAAAATACAGCTTACCCAGGGAAAAACAAAGCCTCCGGCAAGATTTACGGAGGCCACTCTGCTGGCAGCGATGGAGAATCCTGTAAAATATCTGTCTGTAAAGAATCAGCAGGCGGTAAAAACTCTCGGAGAGACAGGGGGGCTTGGAACAGTAGCCACCAGGGCGGATATTATTGAAAAACTTTTTCATACTTTCCTGATGGAAAAGAAGGGAAATGAAATTCATCTTACGTCTAAAGCCAAACAGCTTCTGGAGCTTGTACCGGAGGATCTGAAGAAACCGGATCTCACTGCGGACTGGGAGAAAAAACTCTCTGATATTTCCAAAGGAAGTCTGCGCCAGGAAGAATTCCTGGAAGGGATACGCAGATATACCTGTGAAATTGTAGATGAAATTAAAACAGGGCAGGGGACTTTCCGCCATGATAACCTGACAAATAAGATCTGTCCCAATTGCGGAAAGCGTCTTCTGGCTGTTAATGGAAAAAACAGCAGAATGCTTGTCTGCCAGGACAGGGAATGCGGATACAGGGAGACAATTGCCCGCACTACAAATGCCCGCTGCCCGAAATGTCATAAGAGGATGGAACTTCTGGTGAAGGGAAAAGAAGAGACTTTTGTGTGTGCCTGCGGTTATAAAGAAAGACTGTCTGCTTTTCAGGCGAGAAGAGAAAAGGAAGGCGCGGGCGTTACGAAGAGAGATGTCCAGAAATATATGAAACAGCAGCAGAAGGAGGCAAAAGAGCCGGTGAATAATGCTTTTGCACAGGCTCTGGCAGGGATTAAGCTGGATCATTAAGAAATAATACAGATCCGTAAATGGAAACAGCATATAAGAATATAAAAAACGGCGCCTACCGTAAAACGGCGCCGTTTTTTATGTCATTCATCCACTTCAGCACATGTTTCTGAAAAAGGAGAATATCAGGACTGATATCCTGATCCTTTCTGGTGAGCATATAGGTGGACCACTGATAATTTCCGTCAGAAAAAGGAATCAGAACCATGCTGTCATCCCCCATATCGTCAAAAACAAAATCTACTACCACAGAAATGCCCAGATTTTTTCGTACCATTTTGTGGCAGAGACTGAAGCCGCTTGTCTCGAAAACAATATCCGGCGTAAATCCTGCTTCCTGACAGCGCTTAAGGATAAGATGATGAATGTAAAATTCACTGCTTTCCAGATAAAGGGGCTGGTCTTTCAGATCCATAATGGTAACGGAGGACTTCCGGCTTAACGGGTTCCGGCGATTTACCAGCAGTTTAACAGGAAAACTCTCCAAAAGGTGTGCCTGAAATTCCGGGGAATCTGCAGGGTTGATTGTAAAAGCCACATTACCTTCTTTCTGGTGGAAGAGGCGTTCTACCTGCCGGTCAGGATATTCCCGGTAGTGAACTGTAATTTCCGGATATTTTTTTCGGAATTCGTGGATGCATTCCGGCGTGACAAGACGAAGAATTCCGTAGGCAGACAAAAGATCAATTTCGTGATTTTTTGTCTGCTGAATTTTCTGGATTCCACTGTAAATGTTATAATAGGAATCCAGAAGATCTGACAGATGTTCGTAAAGATACTGCCCTGTTTCTGTGAGAGTAATCCCATAGGAGCTGCGGTTCAGAAGCTGGGTATTCAGTTCGGATTCCAGATTTTTGATTGATTTGCTTAAGCCCTGGGGAGTGATATAGAGCAGACGGGCAGCTTTTGTAATGCTCTGTTCACGGCAGACAGTTCGAAAATTTTCCAGATCCTTAATCGTCATAGAAAAACCTCTTTTCTGTTAGTTGATGCTTGTCACCAGATGGTTGATATTCAAAAATTTTATTTTATGTTATGATAATTGATGAATTCACTTATTATATTATAGCAAAAAGGGAGAGGATTGTCATGGATTCATGGACAATAGCTCCCTTTTTCTTTTGCAGAGCTGGAATCAATAATTGGTTTATGTGCGGAAAAATACAGTTGATAGGCAGGGAAAGACAGCACTGGTAAAATAAAAATATAGATTATGACCAGATGCATAGAAGTATGCGGAAGAATTACAGGAGGAAAACAATGAGTGAATTTAAACTTTCATCGGTGGAAGAGTTTGAGAAAGCCACACAGCGTCTTTTGGAGACGGGAGCAAAAGTAGGCGCCGATTCCTGGCAGCTTCGCGTAAAAAATCAGACTCCTCACTGCAAATTCGGAGAAAAAGGAATCTGCTGCCGCATCTGCTCCATGGGACCCTGCAGAATTACGTCGAAGGCTCCAAGAGGAATCTGCGGATGCGATGCCCATGGAATCGCCGGAAGAAATTTCCTGCGTTTTGTAGCCGGCGGCGCAGCCACACATTCAGATCATGGACGGGAAATCTGCCATACCTTCACCCATGTGGCTCCGGACGGAGACTACAAAGTAAAAGATCCGGAAAAACTGATTCGTATCGCAAAAGAGTGGGGAGTGGAGACTGAGGGAAGAGATATTTACGACCTTGCCCACGAGATGGCAGATCTTGCTCTGATGGAGTATGGAAAACCATATGGCGTACAGAGATGGCTGTCCCGTGCTCCGGAACATACACAGAAGCTTTGGCACGACGCTGAGATTGAGCCCCGTGCTATTGACCGGGAAGTGGCTACGGCAATGCATATGACTCATATGGGCAATTCCAGCAAGGCGGAAGCGCTGATCCGTCAGTCCCTGCGGTCCGGAATGTCCGACGGATGGGGAGGCTCCATGGCGGGAACAGAGTTTTCTGATATTATGTTCGGCACGCCGAAACCAGTAGACACTGAGGCTAACCTGGGGGTTATGAAAGAGGACGAAGTAAATATTATTGTACATGGACATGATCCCAGCCTTTCTGAAATGATCTGTGAATATGCAGATGATCCGGAGATGCTGGCCCTGGCAAAATCTGTGGGAGCTAAGGGAATTAACGTGGCGGGCGTATGCTGCACATCCAACGAAGTTGCCATGCGCCGGGGCGTTCCTATGGCGGGTAACTTCCTGCAGCAGGAGAATGTAGTTCTGACTGGAGCCTGTGAAGCGATTGTCGTGGATGTGCAGTGTATTTTTCCGGCGCTTGGTCCTCTGAGCAAATGCTTCCATACAAAGTTTATTACCACATCAAAAATTGCACAGATGCCGGATTCCGAGTTTATTCTTTTTGAGGCTGAATCTGCCGGGGAAAAGGCAAAGAAGATTGTCCGCATGGCGGTGGAGAACTTCGTCAACAGAAAGCCGGAGCTTGTACATATTCCTCAGCTGAAACAAAAGGCAACTGTGGGCTACTCTGTGGAAGCAATTACCAAAACACTGGATAGTGTTACAAATTCTCAGGTGGATGAAACAGGCACTACGAAACCGCTGATCGAGTGTATTACCTCAGGAGTTATCCGGGGAGCTGTGGCAATGGTAGGGTGCAACAATCCGAGAGTGCGTCCGGATTCCGCCCACATCGGATTAATGAGAAAACTGATTGCAAATGATATTATTGTGATTCTTTCCGGATGTTCAGCCCAGGCTGCCGCAAGGGCGGGCCTGATGGACAAACGTGCGAAGGATCTTTGCGGAGACGGGCTGAAACGTGTCTGTGAGCTTGCTGATATTCCGCCCGTACTTCATATGGGTTCCTGTGTGGACATCAGCCGAATGGTGGTTTTGGCTTCTCAGCTTGCCAAGGATTCCGGGCTGAATATTTCTCAGCTTCCGATTGTAGGCTGCGCTCCTGAGTGGATGTCTGAAAAAGCGGTTTCAATAGGAAACTATGTCGTGGCAACAGGCATTGATACCTTCCTTGGAGTAGAACCTCAGGTGACCGGTTCCAGCGAAGTCGTATGGTGGCTGACAGAAGGAATACGTGACTGGGTGGAAGCTTCTTACTTCGTTGAGACAGATATTGATAAATTGGGCGACAAGATGATTGCCCGCATTGAAGAGAAGCGCTCGGCTCTTGGAATTTAAGGAGGGGAAGAACAGTGACTTTATTTGAAAGTGTTTTCGCAGGAAACGATGCGGTTTATGGCCTCACAGAAGGAGCCATCAGCCAGGCTATTGAAACATACGGCGCTGACAAGGCGGTCAGCTTCCCGAACACCGCTTATTCCCTTCCCTGCTATTATGCAGTGACAGGAACAAAGGTAGGCACTCTCGGAGAACTGAAGGATGCCCTGGGTGTTGTAAAGACTCTTATGACAAGGGAAAACAGAACCCATGACGCATTTATGTCCGGTGTTGCCACAGCGCTCTGCGCCGAGTTTATTGAGGTCCTGAAATATATTGACGGGGCGTTTCCCTATGAAGAGCCCTGCTACGGCCATCTGGCAGACGCGGTGATCCGTGAGCTGGGCGTGCCGCTGGTAACAGGAGATATCCCGGGCGTAGCCGTTATCCTTGGAAAAGCTCCTTCCGCAGAAGAGGCGGCTGCCCTTGTAAAATCCTTCCAGGCACAGGGAATCCTGGTAACACTGGTGGGCGACATTATTGACCAGCTTGGAGAAATCAACTATAAGACAGGAGCCAATGTCCGTGTAATCCCCCTGGGCAAGGACGTTACCTCTGTGATCCATGTGGTGTCTGTGGCAATCCGCGCAGCCCTGATCTTCGGCAATGTAAAACCGGGAGACGCAGCGGCGCTGATGACCTACACGAAAGACCGCGTGCCGGCATTTGTAAACGCCTTCGCGCCTCTGAACGACGTGATCGTAGCCTGCGGAGCAGGAGCAATCGCCCTGGGCTTCCCGGTAATCACCAACCAGGAAGACGTGGCGAGAGTGCCGAAGAGCCTGATCTGCCAGCCGGATATTTCCAAGTGGAACGCGACTTCCCTGGAAGCCCGTGACATTAAGATCAAGATCACAAACATTGACATTCCGGTAGCCTTCGCATCTGCATTTGAGGGCGAGATCATCCGCCGCAAAGACATGCAGGTGGAATTCGACGGTTCCCGTGTGGACTGCGCGGAGCTGGTGCAGACCTGCGACGCCAGCGAGGTGGAAGACCACAAGATCACAGTGATCGGACCGGAAGCGGACGAGATGGAACTGGGAAGCAAGAACTGCATCGCCTATAGCGTAAAGGTTGCAGGAAAGAATATGCAGGCGGACTTTGAGCCGGTTATTGAGCGTAAATTCCACAACTACATCAACTGCATAGAGGGAGTGTACCACACCGGCCAGAGAGACATGCAGCGTATCCGTATCAGCATTGACGCGTTCAACGCAGGATTCCGGATCAAACATATCGGCGAAGTTCTTTACGCGCAGGTAAAGAACGAATTCGATGCAGTAGTGGACAAATGCGAGGTTGTGATCTACACAGATCCGGCGGAATGTAAGAGAGTACGCCATGAGATCGCGATCCCGACCTTTGAAAAACGTGACGAGAGACTGGACAATCTGACAGATGAGTCCGTAGACGTATATTACAGCTGTATCCTGTGCCAGGCATTTTCCCCGAGCCATGTATGCGTGGTAACCCCGGAGAGGCTGGGACTGTGCGGAGCGGTATCCTGGCTGGATGCAAAAGCGACAAACGAGCTGGATCCCAACGGCCCCTGCCAGGTAATCACCAAAGAGCGCCCCATCGACGAGAACCTTGGTTCCTACGAAGATGTGGACGAGGCGGTGAAGAAGCTTTCCCAGGGCGCGCTGGAGCATGTAACGCTGTACTCCATCATGCAGGATCCGATGACCTCCTGCGGATGTTTCGAGTGCATCTGCGGAATCGAGCCGTTCTCCAACGGAGTGGTAATCGCCAACCGTGAATATGCGGGAATGACACCGCTTGGAATGACCTTCCCTGAGATGGCGTCCATGACCGGAGGCGGTGTGCAGACGCCGGGCTTCATGGGACATGGAAAACATTTCATCTCCTCCAAGAAATTCATGAAGGCAGAGGGCGGAATCGAGCGTATTGTATGGATGCCGAAGGAGCTGAAGGAATTCGTGGCGGAACGTCTGAACAAGACCGCAAAAGAGCTGTACGGAATCGACAACTTCACAGATATGATCGGAGATGAAACCATCGCGACAGATCCGGAGACTCTGGTTGCATTCTTAACAGAGAAGAATCATCCGGCTCTCGCTCTGGAACCGATGATGTAAATAAATAATATGACCGTAAATCCGGATACCGAATTTTTTGGTGTCCGGATTTTTTGAATTACTTAGTATACGAAAGCGCATATATAAGCAAAAACCTAAAGGTATAAGCAAGGGAACTTATTGTTTCTTCAATAAACACTCCGATAGTTTTATAATTTTAAGTATAAGAAAGGAGTGGCCTATAATGCAGAAGTTTGTTTATGAGTATGCAACAAAAGTCTATTTTGGCGAGGGAGCGGTGAGGGAGCATCTTTCGGCGGCCGTCTCAGAATATGGGAAGAATGTAATGCTTGCTTATGGGGGCGGTTCTGTAAAAAAGAATGGAATCTATGATGAAGTAAAGAAAATCCTTGAGGACGCGGGAAAAAATGTTACAGATTTTAACGGTATCATGTCAAATCCGACTTATGCGAAAGTACAGGAAGGAGCCGAACTTGCAAAGAAAGAAAACATTGATTTTATTCTCGCTGTAGGCGGAGGTTCTGTTGTCGACTGCTGTAAAATTGTGGCGGCCCAGGCCAGGACAGATAAGGATCTGTGGGAGATGGAGATGACGGATCACCAGTTTCCAACGGATATGCTTCCAATAGGGGCTGTTGTGACAGTTTCCGGAACAGGAGCTGAGATGAACGGCGGGGCAGTAATTACAAATGAAGAGAAAGTTATTAAGGCGGGAATGGCGGCAGCAGCTCCAAGATTTGCAATTCTTGATCCGGCATATACGGCGTCTGTCCCGAAAATGCAGGTGATTTCAGGCGCGTTTGATACATTGAGTCATGCGATGGAAACTTATTTTGGAAATTCGGATCAGGACAATGTATCGGATGATGTGGCTCTGGCGATTATGAAAAATACGGTTGTAAATATGAGACGGCTGATAGCTGATGTGAACGACATGCAGGCCAGAGGAAATCTGATGTGGGATTCCGCCATGGCCGAGAACGGCATTTTAAAAGTCGGCAGAGCAACCGATTTTCAGGCCCATCAGATAGAACATCAGCTTGGCGCTTATACAGACTGCAACCACGGACAGGGGCTGGCAGTGATACACCCGGCGTACCACCGTCATATTGCCAAGGACGCCGAAGAAAAATTCGCAAGATTTGCAGAGGTGGTTTTTGGCGCGGACAGTGCGGAAAAGGGGGTTGATGCACTGGCTGATTTTATTAAGTCATGCGGACTGCCGGTAAAAATGGGAGACCTGAAGTCGAAAACAGAAATTACCCCGGAGATTTTAAGAAAAGTGGCAGATACATGCAATGTAATTAAGTGTGGCCCCAGAGAGCTGAGCCGTGATGAAATTTATGAAATTCTGATGGAGTGTATGTAAAATTCTGCCGTAAATTCTATGGAGAAAAAGTTGCAGCAGTCTTATACGTACTTAACTCCTTAGCTAAACTATGTATATTATTGCACAATTGTATAAAAACACTGCTGCGATTTTTTCTATATATACACAGAGGCGGCTGTCTTAGGTTTCTGAGGATTCAGCCGCCTCTTTTCGAAATATTCAACGAAAAAGAAAGGGGATTTAAAATGCAGCAGAAAAGAAAAAGTGCTCTGTTGGCAGGAATCTGCCTGATGGTTTTGGGATGCAGCTTCGGCTTGAGTGAAAACCGCGTTTTCGCTGCGGAGAAGAATGAGGAGAATATGGATACTGCCGAGTTTGTGACAGAGGGGACGGAGGAGTACCGCGGTTTTATTTTAGACAACGTGCTGCATACAGAACAAAACGGAGATATTCATTATAATCTTTATGTTCCGGAAAGCTATGACGGAAGCCGGCCTTATGCTTTGTTTTTTACTCTGCCCGGATATGAAGGGCTGTATTTCCAGGGAGTGGGAGAAAATCTGTACAGTGAAAATTTTGGATTCGAGGCTCAGAACTATATCAGGGATATGATTATTGTGGCGCCGCAGCTGTCCGACTGGGGCGAGACGTTGGCAGACCAGACAATCGCTCTTGTGGAATATTTTTTTGATCATTATAATATCGACAAGACCCGGGTATTTGGCGAGGGATATTCCGGGGGCGGCGAGACCATGTCACAGGTGATGGGAAAACGGCCGGACCTTTTTACCGCATATCTGCAGTGCAGTTCTCAGTGGGACGGAGCATACGAGCCGGTAGTGGAGAGCAGAACACCGGTATATCTTGTAATTGGAGAAAGCGACGAATATTACGGATCAGAGCCATCCAAAGAGGCATACAGTGAGCTGTATGATTTATACAGACAGGAGGGCTTTTCAGAAGAAGAAATCAATGAACTTCTCGTATTGGATATAAAGGATGCTTCTTATTTTGAAAGTCGCGGAGCAGACAGCCAGCACGGAGGGGGAGGATTGTTCGCCGAGGACGATGCAATCATGGGATGGCTGTTTCACAGATCATAAAGGACAATAGACAGAGCATATGGACTTATATTATTGACACTTGCGGAAACCTGAATTATAGTTTAAATAAATGACATAAATATAAGGAGGAGCCCATATGTATAACTTGCAGCTTGAGACCTTTATTGTTGTAGCAGACCTAGGAAGCTTTAATAAAGCGGCAGAGGCACTTTATATTACCCCTCCTGCTGTTACGAAACAGATCAACCTCCTTGAAAAAGATTTGGGCCTTCAATTATTTGTCAGAACCCACAGAGGAATTGCTTTGACAGAGGCGGGGAAGTCTTTGTATAAGGACGCAAAATATATTATCCAGTACTGCAAAGACTCTGTCGAGCGCGCCAAAAAGGCCATGCAGGAAAAGGATAATATTATTCGGATCGGTACATCGCCGATGACTCCGGCGGCGCCGTTGGTTGAAGTCTGGTCAAAAGTACAGAAGGACTGTCCGGACATCCGTCTGCAGATGGTTCCATATATGAACAGCCAGGAGAGTGCCAGGGAGATTCTGAAAAATCTGGGTACGAATATTGATGTAGTAGGAGGAATTTTTGATGAGACAATGCTGAAGCTGAGACAGTGCCGGGGAATGGAGCTTTCAAGGCAGAGGATCTGCTGCACGGTATCTGCCAATCACCGTTTGGCTAAAAAAGAGATTCTTACATTCCAGGATCTGTACGGAGAAAAATTTCTCATGATGCATCGGGGATGGAGCAATTATGTAGATGAGCTCAGGGATGATATCTGGAAGAACCATCCTCAGATCCAGGTGGTGGACTTTGACATTTATAGTATGGAAATTTTTAATCAGTGCGAGAACAGCAATGCGATCCTGATGGCAGTGGAAAACTGGAAAGGGGTTCATCCTCTTCTGAAGATTATCCCGGTGGAATGGAAATATACCATTCCTTACGGAGTTCTTTATGCCACAGAACCATCGAACTTGGTGAAACGCTTTTTAAAGGCGATAAAAAAGGCAGTATAAAGCGAAGGGTAATAACTGAAAAACTAATGGAGACTTCTGCAGGAGGTCTCTTTTTTTATAATAAAACCAGAACATTTTCTTTGCAGCTGTTTCAATAATAATAGAGGAGAAAGGTGACGAAAGAATGAAAAAACGTATTTTGGGAAAAGATCTGGAAGTATCTGCAATAGGGCTGGGATGCATGGGGATGAGCCACGCATACGGCCCGGCGGCAGATAAAAAAGAAATGTGCGAGCTGCTTGCTAAGGCAGTGGACAGAGGATACACATTTTTTGACACAGCAGAAGTTTATGGGACTCCTGAGAATCCTCATGACAATGAGGAACTGCTGGGAGAGGCCCTGAAACCTTACCGCAGAAACATTGTCCTTGCATCCAAAGGCGGAATTCGGTTTGATGAGACTTCTGAAGCAGTAAACAAGCCTTTGATTCCGGATGGAAGGCCGGAGACAGTCAAGGCTTCGGCATAAGGATCCCTGAAGCGCCTTCAGACAGATCATCTGGATTTATATTATATTCACCGGATTGACCATACAGTTCCCATCGAGGAGACTGCGGGAGCCATGGCGGAACTGATACAGGAGGGAAAAATCACACACTGGGGAATCTCAGAGGCAGATGAGGAAAGCCTGAGACGAGCCAATGCAGTATGCCCGGTAACCGCAGTCCAGAACCGTTATTCCATGATGTATCGGGACTATGAAAGACTGTTCCCGGTGCTGGAGGAACTGCATATTGGATTTGTTGCATTTTCTCCCCTGGCAAATGGTTTTTTGACAGCAAAATATAATAAGGATTCTAAATTCGATACAAAAACGGACTATCGAAGCTCCATGCCCCAGTTTACCGCGGAGGCGTTTGCCAAAAATGAGGAGCTGGTTCAGTACCTGATGAAAATTGCAGACAGCAAAGACGCCACGCCGGCGCAGATTTCTCTGGCATGGATGCTGGCGAAGAAGCCATGGATTGTTCCGATTCCAGGAACAAGAAAGTATGGACGCTTGATTGAAAACGGACAGGCAGCAGACGTAGAGCTGACAAAGGAAGAAGTGGAGTCCATTGATCATATGCTGGATACAGTGCCTATGTCAGAAGTATTTGGAGGTTCAAAGGTAAAAAACGGAGAAAAATAAAATCTGGAAAATTTTGTGTGAGGAGGGGATATTTTGACAAAAAGAAGACGGATAAAGGCCATTATGCTGGCGTTTATCATGGCGCTGGGAAGTGCCCGAAGCGCAGGGGCAGAAGACGCAGCGGAAATGGAAAAGGAGGAGATGGAGATACAGACAGTGACAGATGCTGTGCTTCCGGGTTTGTTTCTCTATCTGCTTTTTTCGGGATACAGTCTGGCAGAAGCATCTTCTCAAACAGACGAGTATACTCTGGAAACAAAAGTTGCTGATGTAATAAATGATCCGGTTTTTGAAGGGTACGGAAAACTTATTTTTCCGGTGGACCGCCCTATAGATGAGGATCTGGAACTGCAGGACGTGGGAGATATTCTGATATGGTATAACAATGTGAATCCGGACCGGACTGTGGAAATTGTGAATTATCTGAAAGACCAGGCAGAGGCTGGACAACAGATATTTTATGACATATATACTGATGAGGAAAAGGCAGAGGATCCCGAAAAAGAAGATACAGGACTCTTTTTCTTCCGGGGAGACCCGGGAGCAAAAACTGCTGTCGTAAATGCAGGCGGCGGCTTTGTATATGTGGCGGCTATGCATGACAGCTTTCCTCATGCACTGGAACTGTCTAAAAAAGGATATAACGCGTTTGCCTTAATTTATCGTCCCGGGGCCGAAACGGCCTGTGAAGATCTGGCCAGAGCAATTGCATTTCTCCACGAAAATGCAGAAGAACTTCAGATTGATATGACCGACTATTCTCTGTGGGGAGGATCCGCAGGCGCCAGAATGGCGGCATGGCTGGGTTCTTATGGGACAACAGCATTCGGGGAGGAGGACTGTCCTTCTCCGGCGGTAGTCATCATGCAGTATACCGGACTGTCTGAGGTGACAGGAAATGAGCCGCCTACCTATGCCTGTGTAGGCACCAGTGATGGAATTGCTTCTTATCGGTCTATGGAAGATTATATCAGTCGTATACAGAATAACGGAACAGACGCTGAGATTGAAGTGTTTGACGGACTGCGCCATGGATTTGGACTGGGAGAAGGAACTGCAGCTGAAGGCTGGATTAACCATGCAGTGAGTTTCTGGGAAAGGAATATGGAAGAGCACTCATAGAAGAGGCGCGGAAATACAAAAATTGCCTTGTATCAGTGGCCGTTTTTCGATATAATATATTTTGTGAAATGATTTTTCTCTTCATATTCCAGAAGGGAATATTACTGAAGCAGAGAGAGGAAAAATATGGAAGCATGGAAAAAGCACCGGGAAAACGGAGCACTGTTTTTCAGAGCGATATATCAAACAGAAAATTCGGCAATAATCAGAAGGAGCAGCAGAAATGCGGCTCCTTCTTTTATGCAATAAAGCGGCGAAGAGGAGGAAATAAAATGAAACTGACAGCTTATGAAGTAAGAAAAGACGAAGAGGAAAGAATGAAAAAATATGCAGAGAAATACGGAGTGGATGAACTGGTAATGACGGAAGAGCCTCTTACGGAAAAATCGCTCGATCTGGCCGAAGGGGCGGCAGGGATAACGACACTGGGACAAAGCGTCATCAGCGAGGAAATCTGCCGGAGGCTCCATGAGATGGGAGTTAAAGGATATTCCACAAGATCTGTGGGGTATAATCATGTGAATCTGAAGGCGGCAGAAAAATATGGAATACGGGTCAGCAACGCCTCTTATTCCCCGCATGGAGTTTCCGAGTATACAGTGATGATGATTTTAATGAGTCTCAGAAAATATAAACCGGCCCTTTACCGGATCAATGTAAATGACTATTCTCTGGACGGGCTTGTCGGCGGTGAGCTGTGCGACATGACGGTGGGAATTATCGGTACCGGGAAAATAGGAGAGACAGTGATACGGAACTTGTCGGGATTCGGATGCCGTATTTTCGCTTACGACATTTATGAAAAAGATGAGGTAAAGAAGTATGCGGCTTATCGGGACCTGGATGCAATTTACCAGGAGTGTGATATTATTTCCCTTCATACCCCATTGATGGATTCCACTTATCATATGATCAATGCAGACTCAATCAAGAAGATGAAGGATCATGTGATTCTTGTAAACTGTGCAAGAGGAGAATTAATGGATATTGAGGCAGTAATTCAGGGCGTCGAAAATGAAAAAATAGGAGCGGTTGCTCTGGATGTATTTGAAAATGAGAATGGAATTTATCATCACGACAGGAGAACAGATATTATTAAGAACAGAGAAATGGCGTATCTCCGCCAGTTTCCCAACGTTATCATGACGCAGCATATGGCTTTTTATACACGTCAGGCTGTGGACAGTATGGTGAAATGCGGCATTGAGAGTCTTGCCGCATTTGCAGAAGGAAAAGACTATTTCTGCCGTCTGGCATAGAACAGATGAAGACGGATTTGAAGATAGCTATTTCACCGTCCCTGTGCTATGATAATAAAAAAAGTCAGGAGGAGAGAAGATGAACTTAGCAGTGTTTTTCCCGGGAGTTGGCTATCATACAGACAAACCGCTGCTGTATTATGGAAAGAAAGCAGCAGGGCAGCTGGGCTATGAGACTGTGGAGGTACCTTATGGGAATTTCCAAAAAAATATAAAAGGATCTGCAGAAAAGATGAAGGAAGCTTTTCTCAGCGCACGAACCCAGGCGGAAGAATTGCTGAGAGGGGTGAATTTTGGGCAGTACGGCAGGATTGTCTTTATTTCAAAAAGTGTAGGAACGGCCGTAGCGTCTTCTTATGCTTCTGATCATCATATTCAGGCGGAACATGTTTATTATACACCGGTGAAAGATTCTTTTTTGTTTATAAAGAGCTGGGAGGAGCAGAGGGGAATTGTTTTTCACGGAACGAGCGATCCCTGGGCGGATACAGCAGATGTGGAGGCCGGATGCCGCAGGCGTGCTCTCCCTCTTTATACAATTGCCGGAGGAAACCACTCTCTGGAGACAGGAGATGTTCTCAGGGACATAGAAAATCTGCAGAAAATTATGGAACAGACAAAAAAATTTCTTGAGGAAACTGTGTGAAAGGATGCCGATAAGAGTGAAAAATAATGGACAAATTTGACTTAAAAAACAAAATATTAATAGGAATTACTTTGTTTTCGATGTTTTTCGGAGCGGGAAATCTGATTTTTCCACCGTTTCTTGGTGCCCAGGCTGGTACAAGGGCAGTTCCTGCGTTTATTGGGTTTGCCCTAAGTGCGGTGGGACTGCCGGTTCTGGGAGTGGTGGCGGTAACTCTTGCAGGAGGCCTGAACCAGCTTGCTTCAAGAGTGCATCCGGGATTCGCTTTTGTCTATATTTTAATTTTATATCTGGCAATTGGGCCTTGCCTGGCAATCCCCAGAACTGCCAGCACCTCATTTTCTATGGCGGTAATTCCCTTTCTGCCTTCCGGGGCGTCTGTGGGGCTGGTACAGTTCCTTTATTCGGTGATTTTTTTCGCGGCAGCCTCTCTGGTTGCCCTCCACCCGGAAAAGCTTACAGAATATCTGGGAAAGAAGCTGACTCCGATTCTTCTGGTACTGATTGCAGTTCTTTTTGCCGCTGCGGTTATTAATCCGGTGGGAGATCCGGCACATCCTGCGGAGCTTTATGAAAAAGGTGCAGCCGTTCAGGGATTTCTCGATGGCTATCAGACAATGGATACGCTGGCTGCGCTGAATTTTGGAATGATAGTTGCTTTAAATATACAGGCACGCGGAATCCGGAAGAAAAAGGCGGTTATGAAAGAGACAATTTCCGCCGGATGGATTGCGGGAATTCTTCTTCTCGCAGTATATGCAATGCTGACCTACGTGGGAATGATTTCCGGACAGATTTTCTTCGGGAAAAACAACGGGACAGAAGTTTTGGTCAGTATGGCGGATTTCCTTTTTGGAAAAGCGGGAATGGTGATACTGGCCCTGATTTTTGTAATTGCCTGTTTTAATACCTGCGTCGGGCTGTTCAGCTGCTGCGGAAAATACTTTGCAGATGTATTTCCCAAATTAAGCTACAGGAGCTGGGTATTTATTTTTGCCTTTATCTCTATGGTGATTGCAAATGTAGGCTTGGACACGATTCTGAAATTTTCGGTACCTGTACTGAGTGCAATATATCCTATGGCGATACTCTTGATTTTTTTATCGTGTATCCATCGGTGGCTGGACGGATTTCAGAGGATTTATCCATGGGCGGCTGTTTTCTGCGGCATCAGCAGCATACTGACAGTGATGAGTCAGTATGGAATTTTAATTCCGGGGATTACTTTGGTTTTACAGAAAATTCCGGGGTATAGTGCCGGGTTTGGATGGCTGCTGCCTACAGGGGCAGGCATTATGGCGGGGCTTGCAGCGGAAATCTGCAGAAAAAAAGTCCGCCGCTGAGATTTTTTGAGTGATAAGCTGCCGGGAAACAGGGCGTTGTTTACAGCTGATTGAAAAGCTCTTGACCTGAACCCGAGTTTATGATGTAAACTATCTTCCAGATTGCAAAAAACAGGAGGGATAAAGATGAAATACCGTAAATTGCCGAAAGGACAGGAAGAAATCAGTATTTTGGGGTTTGGCGGCTCCAGCATTCATGAGTCAGATATGGAAAAATATATTTCCGGCGGTGTACTGGATCATATTCTCGATCTGAAAAAACAGGGAGTGGTGCACAGAATCGGTCTGTCATCTCATACACCGTCCATTGTAAATATGTTTTTAGATAAAGGAATTCTTGATGTGGTAATGTTCAGTATTAATCCGGCGTATGATTACCGGCATGGAGAGTATGCAAACGGAAGTGTGGATGAACGGATGGAGCTTTATCGGCGCTGTGAGAAAGAGAAGGTTGGAATTACTGTGATGAAGCCTTTTGGCGGCGGACGCCTTCTTGATGCGAAGCTGTCTCCTTTCGGCAGAAGTCTTACCAGATATCAGTGCATCCAGTATGCTTTGGATAAGCCGGGTGTACTAAACGTACTTCCGGGGTACAGAAACAGGGAAGATCTTATGGATGTTCTGGGATTTTTGGATGCTTCTGAGGAGGAAAGAGATTATTCCGTGATTGGAAGTTTCGCTCCGGCGGAGGCGGAAGGCAGATGTGTTTACTGCAGTCATTGCCATCCTTGTCCCAAAGGCCTGGACATTGCTATGATTAATAAATATTATGATCTGGCAAAGGCAGGGGATGAGCTGGCGAAAGATCATTACCGAAAACTGGAGCGTCATGCCGAGGACTGCATTCAGTGCGGTCACTGCAACAAACGATGTCCGTTTAAGGCAGATCAGATGGGGCGCATGAAAGAGATTGCGGAATATTTCGGAATCTAAGAAAAATCCTGATCACAGGTTGTTGGAAATCTCTATTCATGATAAACTAGTGCAATAAAAGTATTCGGCTGCAAAGGAGTTTACATTATGCCAGTTTTTGATTTTAACAGTACGCCGGAAAAAAACAAAACCCCGGAGTGCACTTATACGACATTCTGTTCTAATGAGGGGGAAGCTTCGCCGGAGAAGCCGATCCTGTATCTGGACAATACGAAACGCCGGTGGAAGCACCACTCCTGCGGAGTTTTCACAAACCCGATACACAGAACTTCTTTTGAATTTAAAGAAGAACAGCAGGGAGTGGTGAGTGCGGATATTCTGAAAATTGACGCCAGGTTTGTCAGTCTGATTCGCTGGCTGGGGGAAAACAGGATCAGCGTGCGGCTTTCCGGAGAAAACCAGGAACAGGGATATGCAGTATATAAGATTCGCGAGACTGCATTCGGAGGAGGAACAAAGCTTTCTGCCGAGGATGGCTTTCTTCAGTTTATGATTGAAAGACTGCTTTCCAGCAATGCCCCGGAAGAGGTGAACGGGGAGGAAGACGAAGATGAGGCAGGGGATGAGATGAAGCTGACCAGCATTCAGAGCATTACTGATTTTATGACCTGCGCAGGCAGGACTCTGCCGGATAATATCCGTCTTTGGGCCAGAAGAAATCTGGCGGTAGCCCGGTCCCATGAGGTATCCCAGGAAGAGCGGCGCCATGCTCAGCGGGCGCTGTCTATTATGATGAATATTCAGTGGAAAAATAATTATTTTGAATCCATAGACCCTGAAGAAGCCAGAAGAATCCTTGACGAAGAACTTTATGGTATGGAGAGGGTGAAACAGAGAATTATTGAGACGATTATCCAGATCAACAGAACCCATACCCTTCCGGCTTACGGGCTTCTTTTGGTGGGACCGGCCGGAACAGGAAAATCACAAATCGCTTATGCGGTAGCACGGATTCTCCGCCTTCCGTGGACGACTCTGGATATGAGCTCTATTAATGATCCGGAACAGCTTACCGGAAGTTCCAGGGTTTATGCAAACGCAAAGCCAGGTATCATTATGGAAGCTTTTTCCATGGCGGGAGAGTCCAATCTGGTTTTCATTATCAATGAGCTTGATAAGGCTTCTGCGGGGAAAGGAAACGGGAATCCTGCGGACGTGCTTTTGACGCTGCTGGACAATCTGGGATTTACGGACAATTATATGGAATGTATGGTTCCAACAGTAGGCGTCTATCCGATTGCCACAGCAAACGATAAGAGCCAGATCAGTGCTCCTCTGATGTCCCGTTTTGCAGTTGTGGATATTCCTGATTATACGCCGGAAGAGAAAAAAGTTATTTTCTCAAAATTTTCTCTTCCGAAAGTGCTGAAGAGAATGAGCCTGAAGGAAAGCGAATGCATTGTCAGTGAGGAGGCGCTGGACGCCGTGATTGAGAAATATGCGGACACTACCGGAATCCGGGATCTTGAGCAGGCGGCGGAACATATTGCGGCAAATGCTCTTTATCAGATAGAAGTCAGCCATGTGCAGAGGGTTGTATTTGATGGGAAGATGGTGAGAGAGCTTTTGGACTGACGCTTTTATTGCCTGTCAGTCTGCCTATTTGAGGAGATTTGGTCTCTGCAGTGGATGCGCGCAGAAATTTGCAGTTGCAGAGGACAGAAAAATTTGTTATACTTGCGGCAGTGCGCAGGAATTTTAATAATTGAGTCCTGCACTTATGGAAAACTGAAGATGGAAGCGGCGGCCCAAAAGCGCGCCGCCGCGAAACTGGTTCGTGATCCTCCCAGTATAAAAAACTAGGCTATACAGGTATCTTCTGATCGATGATGCCTTTTTCTGCGGAGGATTTTTGCGGAAAAGGCAAAAGAGATTAGGAGGTTTTTTTATGGACAGAGTGATAATTGACTGCGATCCGGGAATTGACGATTCTCTGGCTCTGATGCTGGCGCTGTCATCCCCGGAACTTGAGGTACTTGGGATTACAACCGTGTCCGGTAATGTTCCGGCAGAGATGGGGGCGAAAAATGCCCGAAAAGTACTGCAGCAGATGAACAGACTGGATATCCCTGTTTATATCGGTGAGGCAGTTCCTCTCAGATATGAATATACGGATGCGATGGATACTCACGGAAAGGATGGAATGGGGGAGAGTTTTCTGCCGGATGCACCAGGTACATTTCCTTCAGCAGATGCAGTGGAATTTCTGGAGAAGACGCTGGAAAAAGAACAAGTATCTGTCATTGCTCTGGGGCCAATGACAAATCTTGCCAGGGTTTTTTCGAAGAGACCGGATCTCATCGGGCAGGTAAAGGATCTGATATCCATGGGCGGTAGTTTCAGAAGCCACGGGAATTGTTCTCCGGTTGCAGAATACAATTACTGGTGCGATCCGGATGCGGCCGCCGTCTGCTATAAGCTTTTTGCAGATGCGGGAAAAAAGATCGAGATGATTGGCCTGGATGTTACCAGAAAAATCGTGCTCACTCCGAATATACGGGAATATATCTGCCGCCTGGATCCTGAAACAGGGGAATTTATCCGCAGACTTACAGATTTCTATATGGACTTTCACTGGGAGTATGAAAAGATCATAGGATGTGTGATCAATGATCCTCTGGCAGTGGCTTATTTTATTGACCGTTCTCTTTGCAGAGGCTTTGACAGCTACACAGAGGTGGAAACAGAGGGAATCTGCAGGGGACAGACGGTAGTGGATTCTATGAATTTCTGGAGAAGGAAACCAAACAGCCATATCCTTATAGAAACGGACAGCAGGAGATTTATGAAGTTTTTCCTGGCAAGAGTGATGAAAAAGCAGGATGGAAGCAGATGGCTGGAAGAAGAGCTTTCACTTCTGGATACGATTTAAAGGTACAGAAGCCCTCTGTACGCAGAAACAGGAAAAAGCTTTTCAATGGAGGTTGAAATGATTACGGAAAAAAGAAAGATCAATACTTATCAGATCTGTCTGGTAGCTCTGGCGGTTGGAATTAATATTGTGGGGGGACAGATTGCCCTGTTTTTAAAACTTCCTGTATACCTAGACAGCATTGGTACGATTCTGACAGGAGCCCTTCTTGGTCCCTGGCTGGGGATGGTGCCCAATTTTATAAGCGGAATATTTATGGGAATGACAGTAGATATTTATTCTCTTTATTTTGCGCCGGTAGGAATGATTACCGGCCTGTTCAGCGGTCTTATTTTCCGGAAGGTATCGGTAAAAAAAGCAAAAATTCTGCTGGCTGCCGCCGGAATCACCATACCAGGCACTATTGTAAGTTCCGTTATAAACGCGCTGCTGTTTGGAGGGGTCACTTCCTCGGGCTCCTCAATTTTGGTACAGCTTCTGGCGAAGACGCCGCTTGGGCTGACAGGAAGTATTTTTGCGGTGCAGTTTATTACAGATTATCTGGACAGATGTATTTCTGTCTTTCTTGTCAGCGTATGTGTCGCGGCGCTGGGAGGAGAACTGCGGGGGAAAATTTCAGGAAGGATACACAATAATGGAACGGTATAGCAGAATTGAAGGAAAAAACAAAAGAGAGATCGTGCTTCTTCGGGCCTTTCCCTGTGCCTGGGGAAAGTGTACCTTTTGCGACTATATTGCCGATAACGGGAGAAACGAAGAGGAAATGGTGCGACAGAACCGGGAGATTTTCTCGCAGATTACCGGAGAATTTGGAGTCCTTGAGGCAATTAATTCCGGAAGCTGCTTTGAACTTCCAAGGGAGACTCTGGCGGATATCAAAGAAATTGTGAGAGAAAAGAACATCGGCAGACTGATTTTTGAGAGTCACTGGATATACCGGAAACGGCTGCAGGAGATGAGGGACTACTTCGGCGTTCCTGTAACCTACAAAATCGGGGTGGAGACGTTTGATAATGATTTTCGTGAAAATGTTCTCAACAAACATGCGGATTTTAAAACGCCTCAGGAAGTGGCGGCCCTGTTTGATTCGATCTGCCTGATGGTGGGAATTCAGGGGCAGACAAAAGAGATGATTCAAAATGATATTTCTGCTTTAAAAAAATATTTTAAGCATGGAACAGTCAATATATACAACAACAACAGCACTCCAATTAAAAGGGATGAAGATCTGGTGCGCTGGTTCATGGAAGAATACCGCTGGCTCCTGGACGATCCGGAAGTGGAAGTTCTGTACGAGATTACAGATTTCGGCGTGGGCTGAGAACCGGGATTAGTGATGAGGAATCTCAGCATTGCCCGATGGAACAACAGACAGGAGCTTTTGTCCGCCGGAAGAAAAATCCTGCAGGGACTGACGGTACTGCCGGGGAGTCTGTCCGGTAAATTTGCGGAACTGGCGGATAAAATAGCTGACATTTTCAAAACCACAGTCCAGACTGATTTCCAGGATGGGACGGGTGGTGTCCCGCAGCGTCTCACACGCTTTTTCAATCCGAAAACGGATCAGATACTGGATCGGAGAGATTCCGGCCGCTTCTCTGAAAAAGTGACAGAGATACTGTGAATTTACCTGTACTTCAGCGGCCAGCTCTTCAAGTGTAATTTTGTTCATATAATTTTTTTCTATGTAAGAAACAATTTTTTTGTAACGGTTTGTCCGTTCCTTGCCTGCTGCACTTAAAAGATCTTCTGCAGCGGGCATTTTTTTATGGATACATAATTCATAAAATATTTCCAAAATAAGAAGCTTTGCCCGGAAATACCATCCCTCTGTCTCTGCTTGGGCGATTTTGGCGGCCCGGTCGAAAAGTCCGGAAATTATGCTGTAGAGAGGATCTTCCGGCGTCAGAAGACGGGGAAGGGAGGTTGCGTGGGAGAGAAAAGGCGCAGCAAACTGTTCCTGGAATTCATCAGGATAGGTGAATTCCAGGATATGGGGATGAAAAATTACAGCGTCATGTACCGTTTCGCTCTGATTGCCCTCCAGGTAGTGGAGCTCCTCGCTGTTAATAAAGCAAATATCACCGGGATGAAGGGTATAGCTCTCCAGATTCACTTCTACATGGAAAGTCCCTTTTCTGATTTTCAATATTTCAACAGGATAATGCCAGTGCCTTTGCACAAAAAAATGGTCCGGATAAAAAGTCCCCGGGCCTGAGATAAAATGGATAGAGGTCAGAGGCTGGCCGCTTGTCCCGTGACGGACGTTCTCTTTCAGGGATTGTTTTTCGTTCATTTCAAATCTCCTCAATATTATGTTATTATTTTAATAGATAATGCAAGAACAGACAATGATTTTTTTGTATAATGCCAATAGAGTGTTATAAAACAAGAAGACAAATTTTCAGGAGGTTTTGTCATGATTCAGAAATATGTATTTGGACATCCCTTTGAAACAGATGCAGTAGTGGAAAAGATTTCCCCTTCGGAGGGAATGCCGGCTTATGGAAAAATTGTGCTGGACAATGGCTTTTCCTTTGCTTATGAGATGAATGAAGAAGATATTGTATATGGACTGGGAGAGGCGAACAGAGGAATCAACAAACGGGGATATCTCTATATCAGCAACTGTACGGACGAGCCCAACCATACGGAAAATAAGCATTCTCTGTATGGCGCGCATAATTTCCTTGTGGTATCGGGAAAACAGACCTTCGGACTTTTCCTTGATTATCCCGGGACAATGAAATTTGATATTGGGTATACGGAACAGAATCTTCTTCAGATTCAGTGTGATGATGCGGACCTGGATTTTTATGTGATAGAAGGAAAAAGCCCTTACGATATTGTGAAGCAGTTCAGAAAAATCATCGGTACCAGTTATATTCCTCCGAAGTTTGCATTCGGTTTCGGGCAGAGCCGCTGGGGATACCGTACCGCAGAAGACTTCAGAAATGTAGTAAGAGGGTACAGGGAAAATCACATTCCAATGGACATGCTCTATATGGATATCGATTACATGGACCACTACAAAGATTTCACTGTAAATGAGGAAGAATTTCCGGATTTTAAAGCATTTGTGGATGAGATGAAGGAGCAGAAAATTCATCTTATTCCTATTATAGATGCAGGCGTAAAAATAGAGGATGGATATGATATCTGCGAGGAAGGAAAAGAAAAGGGCTATTTTTGCAAGCGAGAAGACGGAAGCGATTTTGTTGCAGAAGTATGGCCTGGCTGGACTCATTTTCCGGACATGCTGAATCCTGAAGCAAGAAAATGGTTTGGGGAAAAATATGGCCGGTTGATTTCCAAGGGGATTGACGGTTTCTGGAACGATATGAACGAGCCGGCAATGTTTTCCACACCGGAGGGAGTTGCCCGTCTGAAAAATTATCTCAAAGAGTTTCTGGAAGAAGAAAAGGAAGCTCCGGGCTTCCGCCTGGGGGACGAAGTAAGATCTCTGGCCAATAACGCGGAAGACTACAGAAGCTTTTATCATCAGGTGGACGGAAAGGCAGTACGTCATGACAAAGTACATAATCTCTATGGGTTTAATATGACGCGGGCGGCAGGAGAAGCCTTCCGGGAGCTGGCTCCCGGAAAAAGAATTCTGATGTTTTCCCGTGCCTCCTATATAGGTATGCATCGCTATGGAGGCGTATGGATGGGAGACAATCATTCCTGGTGGTCTCATATCCTTCTCAACCTGAAAATGCTGCCCTCTTTAAATATGTGCGGATTCTTATATACAGGGGCAGATCTGGGAGGCTTTAATGCAGATACTTCCAGAGATCTTCTTCTCCGATGGCTTGCCCTTGGCGTGTTTACGCCTCTGATGAGAGACCATGCTGCACTTGGAACAAGAGACCAGGAGTGCTATCGTTTTTCGAATGTGGAGGATTTCCGCCATGTGATAGGAGTGCGTTATCGTCTTCTTCCTTATCTCTACAGTGAGTATATGAAGGCGGCCCTGAGAGATGATATGCTTTTCAGGCCCCTGGCTTTTGATTTTCCGGAGGATCCCATGGCAGCCCAGGTGGAAGATCAGCTCTTCCTGGGAAAGGAGATTATGATTGCCCCGGTTTATACGCAGAACGCAAAAGGACGCTACGTGTATCTGCCGGAGGAAATGAAATTCGTAAAGTTTCTGCCGGATGGAAGCATTCTGCAGGGAACCCTGGAAAGAGGCCATCATTATGTGAACATTGCGCTGAACGAGGTGCCGCTCTTTATTCGGAAAGGAAAGAAAATTCCGGTGGTAGAGCCGGCAGAGTGCGTGGACGATATTCAGATGGAAAGCATGGAAATGATCGGATACCAGGAAGGCGAGTATGAGCTCTATGACGATGACGGCGTGAGCACAGTTGCAAAAACGGTGGAAGAGTTTTGAATTAAGATATAACTATATATTGTAAAGTCTGAAACTGATGTAAGAAAATAAAAAGAAGAAATCCCGAATGTCTTTTAAGACTGTAGGGATTTCTTTTTTTAAAAGAAAGGCGTTCACAGTTTCTTTAAAGAATATTTTAACTATATTTTAGGTTGGTTCTATATGGTAGGAATAGAGTAAAAAGGAAAAGGAGCGTTGCACATGAAAAGACTCAAGAACGGGAGCGTGAAAAAGACAGCATTCCTTTCGGCATTTGCGATTGTCTTAAACCAATCTGTATGGACTGTGACGATTTATGGAAAAGAACTTAAATATGAGGGGACAACCGAGATGTCCACAGTAGATTATAACCTGGAATTAGATGGTTTCGCAGCAGAACTTGTAGTGGAGAAAGTTTATGTGGAAGCGGGAGAACAGGTAAAGGAAGGCGATCAGATTTTAAAACTGACCGAAGAAAGCTACCAGGAAGCATTGAATTATTATGAGGCGGCCGTACTTCGGGCGGAAAATACACTGACTGACGCGCAGCGGGAGTACGAACAGGGAATTCTGGAAGCCAAATCCGAATACGAAATGACAAAGACTGAGGCGGAGCAGGCTGAGTTTGTCCGGGAATATCAGGAGCAGGAACTTTCAGACACCATTGCGGCTTATGAGGAAATACAGCCGGAGATTGAAGAGAAGATTTCAGAAGTTCAAAATGGAATCGATAATGGAAGCTACAGTTTACAGGCAAGCTCTGGAGGCGGCTCTTTCGGAGGAGGCAGCGGAGGCGGAACTGGCAGTTCCATGGATTCATTTGAGAAACCGGAAACTGAAAAGAACAGCGGAACTGAAGGCGAAGCACCGGAAAAAGAAATAGAAGAGACGGAGAAGCCGGAGACAGAACCCGGAACAGATGAAACAGAGCAGCCGGAGACGGAAGCGCCGGAGGCAGGAGCGGACGAAACGGAAACACCGGAGACAGAAACACCGGAGACGGAAAAGCCGGAGACAGGAACAGACGAAAATGGATCGTCAGGAAATGAAGCCCAGGATGACACAGAAGAGTTCCAGCAGCAGGCGGAAAGCCTGAAAGAACAGATTGCATCCAGCGCCGGAAATTATCAGGAAATCTTGGAACAGATCGAGACATTCCTGAATATGGAAGGAGAGGCGGATTCCTCAGAAAACGGGGAGACAGGCGGCGCGGGAGAAAATGAACTGGCGTCCTCTCTCCGTACATCTATCGAAGTGGACAGTACGATCAGCCAGCATATGAAAAATGTAAGAGAGATGGCGAACAATATTCCGGATGCAGTCACAGAAGCCCTTGAGCTTGCCGGTATAGAATATGAATCCTATATTGCGCTTCTCGACGAATGTATTGCACAGATGGAATCAGGGCTTACTCTGCAGAAAAATGTTCTGGCAGCGCTGGAGGAAAATGACAATAATAGCGAGACCATAGATACAGAGACAGTCAAAAGCCTGCTGGAAGAGCTTGGAAATGCATGGGAAAGCACCACCGACCTGTATTCTCAGCTATCGGCGCTTCAGGAAGGACAGATTTCAAAGCAGGAAGAAGAGATTAAAGAACTTCAGAAGCAGATTGATGATCTGAAAAAGCAGCAGGAAGAACAACAGGAAGGACAGGAAGAAGAACAGCAGGAAGGATGGGAGGAAGAACAACAGCAAAATCAGCCGGGATCAGAAAGCTTCACTGACGGAACAGATGGAGAAAAAGAATCCGGTGACGGGGAATTTACAATGTCAGGTTCCGCTCTTTCAGATGAAAATGCAGGCACAGGTGCATTTGCAGGCGGATCTATGGGCAGTATGGGCGGTGAAACGTTGGGAGATGTTTCTTCCGGAATATCTATAGACGGCAAAGGAGACGAAACGCTGACTATGGAAGATCTCAATCTTACAGAGGAGGATATCAGCTTATTTGGAAACACTTATGATCTGTCCCAGGTGGAAAGCCTGCTGGATCAGGAACCGGCAGACAGTGAAAGTGCGGAAAATCTGCTGGATCAACTTGAGGAGGCAAAGAAGACAGTAAGCAGCCAGTATGAGGAGCTGACGAGAGAGCAGAAAGCCACAGAGTTTGGGATCCAGTATACTTATGAGACCTCTGTTCTGAACGGAGAACTTGCGGAAATCACCTATGAACAGGAGCTTGCACAATGGGAAGAGTCTCTTGCGGAAACGAAAAATGCCAAGGAAGAGATGGAGGAGAAAAAGGCAATTCTCGATCAAATGACAGACGGCATTATTACTGCGGACACCGAAGGGACAATTTCCGCTGTCAATTATGAAGAGGACGATGTGCTGGACAATACAGTGCCGCTTTTGAGTTTTTATGACACGGAACAGGTATTTATCACCATATCGGTGCCGCAGGAAGATATTGCTCTGATGCAGGTTGGCGGCACAGTTGAGGTAAGCGTTGGAGGAAGACAGGAGCTGTCCGGTAAAATTACAGAAAAAGCCATGGAAGAGCAGGAAGGAAATTCCAGAACAACTGTAAATTATGAAGTGACGGTCACTGTGGAAAATGAAGACGGAAGACTATCCGCCGGATCTTCAGCCAGCGTGACGGCAGAAACAAGCAGCAAAGAAATGGAAGCATTGGAGGAGGACAGCAAAAATGAGTAAAATAAGTATCAGGAGAAAAGGAAGAAAAATCCTGATTTTGTGTCTGCCTGCTGCTGTGATCTTAGGCGGCGGCTATACAATCTACCGCTCTCTGGGAGAAGAACAGGAAACGGCGGCATCCAGTAATTATAAGGAAGAAACAGTGCGCCGGGGATCTGTATCTGCCGGAATTAATGAAAGTGGAACGATCGCATATGGAACAACGGAACAGGTTTTCTCCATGGCCGAGGTAACAGAAGTATCGGTTTCTTCGTCGGATTCTTCTTCTGAAACATCAGGAAACAGCAGTTTTGCACAGGGGGAAGCAGATAACCAGACGGATTCTATATTAGCGGCTTCCTCTTCCGGAACAACAGGAAGCAGTATCTCCATACAGGGAGAAGCAGGGGGCCAGACAGACGCTATGTCAGGAGATTCCTTCTCGGCGGCAGGAGCCGGGATGGAAATGTCATCATCTCCTGGGACGGACAGTTCTGAAAGCGGAGAAGCCACCTCTCTGGAAGTAGAAGAAGTTTATGTCGCTGCCGGACAGACGGTAAATGAAGGCGATCCCATCCTGAAGATCACGGACGAAAGCATTGCAGATTACAGAGAAGAGATGGAGAATGCCGTTGCATCCGCAAAGCTTCTGGTTTCCAAGGAAGAGATCAACGTGGAAAGTAAAAAGGCAGAAGCAGATTATACGTATCAGATGTATCTTGCAGAAGGAGAAACGGCGGAGGAAACGTACAACGCTACTATAAAGACACTTGAGGAAAATGTTGCGGATCTGGAAGAGGAGATCGAGGAGACAGATGATGAAGATGAACTGGAAGAACTGGAGGCAGAGCTGAAGATTGCGAAAAACAATCTTACCACAGGAACGATCGAGGCGCAGCAGATTTATGAGAATGCAATGACCAATTATAAATATGCGGATCAGCTCTACCAGATTGATACGGACGGCCTGGAGGATGATCTGAATGACGCGAGAGAGACTCTGGAAGAGTGCGAGGAAAATCTTGAGGAATTTGAAAGTCAGATCGGAGACGGCATCGTGTATGCTGAATATTCCGGCTCTGTCATGGGAGTTTCCTATACGGAGGGAGATACGATCACCAACGATGCCGCGATTGTGACTTATATGAATCAGGATGATGTAAGTATGACGGTTTCCGTTTCGCAGGATGACATTTCCAACGTGGCGGTAGGGGATGCGGCAACGGTATACCTGACTGCATATGAAGGGGAACCCTTTGAGGCGACTATCACGGAGGTGGCAACTTCTTCGAATTCCGGTTCTTCTATAGTCAGCTATGATGTGACGGCGCGCATTACCGGAGACAGCAGTAAAATTTATTCGGGAATGACCGGAGAGGTAAATATTGCCGGCAAAAGTGAGGAGGATACGCTCTATATTTCAAATCAGGCGGTTCATATGGACGGGACACGTTCTTTTGTGAAGGTGCTTAAGGAGGACGGATCCATTGTGGAGACAGATATTGAGACTGGATTCTCAAACGAGAATATAGTGGCAGTATTGTCGGGCCTTGAGGAAGGAGATACAGTTCTCATAGAAAGCCAGGTGACAGAATGAGATGTATAGAGCTTTTAAGGCTGGTTGCGCTGAATATTAATCAGAACAAATTCAAGTCTGTCATGACATCGATCGGTATTGTAGT
The DNA here is from genome assembly GCA_019118645.1 of Candidatus Blautia excrementipullorum. Taxonomy (GTDB): domain Bacteria; phylum Bacillota; class Clostridia; order Lachnospirales; family Lachnospiraceae; genus Blautia_A; species Blautia_A excrementipullorum. The sequence goes on from DWYN01000018.1 coordinate 49,067, forward strand.
CGGGGCAGCAACAATCGTTCTGGTAATCGGTATTGGAAAAGGCGGTCAGGCAGATGTGGCGGAGCAGTTTGCAAATCTGAATGCAGGTGCTATCGATATCAGCTACGAATATAAAGGTGAGGAAGAAAGCGGCGGAGGAGGCGGGGGCGCAGAAGAGTTCTCAGGCGAAGCGCCTTTTGGCGGCTCATCTTCTGCTTCGGGATCATTTCCGGGAGAAATGCCGGAAGGAGACTTTGCCGGAGGAGACTTTACCCCGGGAGAAATGCCGGAGGGGAATTTTGCCGGAGGAGATTTTACTCCGGGAGAAATGCCGGAGGGAGATTTTGCTGAAGGAGAGTTTACTCCAGGTGAGATGCCGGATGATGAAGAAATGGGCGGGGAGTCTCAGGAGGAAAGTGAAAAAGACCAGGGAGAAGAGGATAAGGAAACTGAGAATACGGAAGACGATGCGGAAAGCAGTGTAATGGACGAACGTCTGAACCAGGAGAAGATCATTCTTTCTCAAAACGATGTAGAAGATATCCAGCGTTTTGTGACAGATATTGAGGGAGCGACAATTTCCTACAGTACGCAGGCTTCCATCGAAGGAGCCAGCCTGACATCAGCCAAAACCTATACGGTGGCAGGCGTAAAGGAAAGCTATGAAACAGTCAGTAAACTTAAAATGGCAGAGGGTTCCTTTATTACCGGGGCGGATGACGATACAAGAAACAGGGTATGCGTGCTGGGATCTACAGTAGCAGAGGAGCTTTTTGGAAAATCGGAGGAGATCACAGGAAGCACAATTTACATTGATGACAGAGCGTATACGGTGTCTGGCGTTTTGGAACAGACCTCAGCGGTTTCCTCAGGAATCAGTCCGGATACATCCATTTTTATTGCTTATGAAACGGGGATCAAATATGTGACCGGCGAAGAAATCGATCCGGTGCTTACCGTACTGGCTTCGGATGTGAACAGTCTGTCAAAAGTGATCGAATCTGTAAGAACAGTGCTTGAGGAAAATTATCCGGATGCGGAATTTACCTTTGAGGATTCGGGAAGCAAAATGGAAGCGGCGCAGTCTTCCAACGAAACATTGACACTGCTTTTATCGGCAATGGCAGTTATTGTATTCCTGGTGGGCGGTATCGGAATTATGAACGTACTGTTTGTAGCTGTTAAGGAACGAACCAATGAAATCGGGATCCTGAAGGCAATTGGTACTTCCCGGAGCAGTATTCTTACTGAATTTCTGCTGGAGTCTGCGGCGATCAGCTGTATCGGAGGTGTATTGGGGGTAATGTTAAGCTTTGGAGTACTCCCGATCGTTCGACATTTTGATGTGCGTGTTGAAACAAGTTTTTTTGCCTGTGCAGCCGCACTTTGTTTTGCCGTATTGACAGGAACGCTTTTTGGTATTTATCCGGCATGGAAAGCGTCACGGCTGGAGCCTGTAGAAGCGTTGAATGCAGAATGAGTAATTGGGAAAAGAGGTTAATTATGGTAAGGATTATAAAGAAAACAGGGGTTCTTCTTGCGGCAGGCATTCTTGTGTTTTCTCCGTGGAAAAATGTATTGGCAGAGGACGGCGCCGGCGAAAACTTAAAGGAGAATCAGAGGAAAGCGAACATCCAGGTAGTTTCGATTGTCGGTAATGAGATGACTTATTTCGAAGAGGAAACAGAGACAGACAGCACCGAAGAGGAAGAGCCGGAGAATGAAACAGACAGTGCTGCAAAGGAAGAACAGGAGGGTGAAACAGACAGCGCTGCGAAGGAAGAGTCAGAAAATGAATCCGAAGGTGAAGCAGAGTCTATGAAGAGTGATCCTGCATCCGGAAAGTTTGATCCCAGCCAGATGGGAGATATGGGGTCTGATTCTGAGCAGGCAGGAGACAGTGAATTTGATTCTGAGCAGAAGAAAAGCAAAGCCGCTTCTTCCGCCGGCGCTGAAAATGGGGTGGATTTTACAACAGTTTATCTGCCGGTGGCGGTGAAAGTACATACTGACACCGGGGATATCCGTACCTTTAGTATCCTGGAAGCTGGAGATGAGCTGGAAGTGTTATTTGAGGAAAATGAGGAGGGCGAGGAGGTCATTATAGAAATCTGGATGCAGGGAGGGGATTCAAAGTGAGCGAAACCATCCAAATGAAAGGCGTGAATAAATATTATGTAATTGGAAATTCAAAGCTTCATGCCTTGAAGAATGTCAGTCTGTCTGTAGAAAAAGGGGAATTTCTTGCTATTCTGGGTCCCTCGGGATCCGGAAAAAGTACATTGATGAACGTCATCGGATGTATGGACAAAGCTGACAGCGGCACTTATTTTCTGGACGGGATTCCGATCCATGAGGCAAAAGAAAAACAGATTACGCAGATACGAAACGAAAAAATCGGATTTATTTTTCAGAAATATCACTTGATTCCCACATATAATGTGTTGCAAAATATTGTTATGCCCCTGCTGGTCAGGGGTATGGCTATGAAAGAAGCGGAGGAAGCAAGCAGGGATGTGATTCAAATGCTTGGACTTGCCGAAAGGATCCGGCATAAACCAAGAGAACTTTCCGGAGGACAGCAGCAGCGTGTCGCAATAGCAAGGGCTCTGGTTGGAGAACCGGCAATCCTGCTGGCTGACGAACCTACAGGCGCACTGGATCAGAACAGCGGTAAAGAGGTACTGAAGCTGTTTCACAGGCTGAATGAGATCGGCAATACGATCGTAATGATCACCCATGATCTGAATGTGGCGCAGAATGCCGGGAGAATTGTGAGGATCATTGACGGGGAACTCCATGAAAACGAAGATATATTAAGATAAAATGGAAAGAGGCAGGTGATGTGTATGAGGCTTCTGCTTGCGGAAGATGAGCTTTCTCTGTCCAGAGCACTTGTAAAGATCCTGGAAAAAAACGGTTATTCCGTGGATGCGGTTGTGAATGGACAGGAAGCTCTGGATTTTGTAAAGACAGGGCTTTATGACGGCGTGATTCTGGATATTATGATGCCGGTAATGGATGGGATCACAGTTCTGAAAAATATAAGAAAAACGGGAAACGGAATCCCTGTGCTGATGCTGACGGCAAAATCAGAGGTGGAGGATAAGGTAAATGGTCTGGATCTCGGAGCGAACGATTATCTGACGAAGCCGTTTTCTACAAAGGAATTTCCTGAATTACCGGAAAATGATGGAGGGAGCGGATAATCTCCTGGATCTTCTGGTGGAAAACAGCGGCAGGATCATGCCTCCGGAAACACCCTACGCAACACGGTTTTTCTCTGTGAAGATGGATGAAAGCGGAAAAATCCTGGCGGTAGATACCGAAAATACTGCCGCAATGGATGATGAAACGGCAGAAAAATATGCTCTTGGAGCCTGGAAAAAGGGAAAACAGACAGGATTTGCCGGGAATTACCGTTACCGGAGAGCGGCATCAGAGGAGGGATTTCTGATTGTCTTTCTGGACTGCAGCCGGGAGATTGACAATGCGAAAAGCGTTCTTCTGACAAGCGCAGGAGTTTCCATAGTAGCGCTTTTTCTGGTATTTGCGCTGATCTATGTTTTTTCCGGAATTGTGATGAAACCGGTGTATGAAAGCTATGAAAAGCAGAAGCGTTTTATTACAGACGCAGGCCATGAGATCAAAACGCCGCTTACAACGATCGGAGCGGACCTGGACGTACTGGAGCTTGAGATCGGAGAAAACGAGTGGCTGGAGGATATACGCAGGCAGACAAAACGTCTTGCGGTACTTACCAATGAGCTGATCTATCTTGCCAAGATGGAGGAGGGCGGAAGCAAGATACCGCTGATCGCTCTTCCGTTTTCCGATCTGGTAGAGGAGACGGCGCAGTCCTTTCAGGCATTGGCTATCATGGAAAATAAAATTTTTCAGGTAAATATCCAGGAAATGGTGATCATCAGAGGGGAGGAACAGGCTTTAAGAAAGCTTGTTTCCATTCTTCTTGACAATGCAGTCAAGCATTCCAGTGAAAACGGATCGATCCTTCTTACTTTGGAGAAAAGCGGAAAAACGATCAGACTGGCGGTGGAAAATACCGTCCGGAATATGTCGGCAGAGACAGTCAGCCATCTTTTTGAACGTTTTTACCGGGAAGATGCATCCAGAAATTCCGGCAAAGGAGGCTATGGGATAGGTCTGTCCATTGCGGAGGCGATTGTGAAAGCCCATAAAGGAGAAATTAAGGCGGCGCTTTTAAAGGATTCTGTCTTGCGGATCAGCGTACAGTTTCCCGCAAGATCAGAATATTAAAAGACTGATAAACAGAAGCTTTTACGGCTCAGCCCCAGTTTATCAGTCTTTTCTCTTACATGATCTTATTTCAGTTCTGCTGCTGATAGGTGCTTAAGAATTCACCGATCTTTCTGGCTGCCTTTTCCAGGACTTCCACACGGGGCAGGTATACGACGCGGAAATGATCAGGATGCTTCCAGTTGAAACCGCCGCCGTGGATGATAAGGATTTTCTTTTCACGCAGAAGATCCAATGCGAAACGTTCATCGTCCACAATATTGAACTTTTTCGTATCCAGCTTCGGGAAGATGTAGAAAGCTGCCTTTGGCTTAACTGCTGTAACGCCTGGAATATCCGTAAGAGCTTTATAAATAAATTCTCTTTGTTCATAAATGCGGCCGCCTGGAACAATGTAGTCATTTACGCTCTGATGTCCGCCGAGGGCAGTCTGTACAATAGACTGAGCCGGAACGTTGGAGCAAAGGCGCATATTGGAAAGCATGTTCAGACCTTCAATATAATCCTGTACATACTTTTTGTTTCCGCTTAAGATCATCCATCCGATGCGGAAGCCTGCGATCATGTGAGATTTGGACAGACCGCTGAAGGTAACGCAGAAAAGATCCGGGGCCAGCGAAGCGATGGAAACGTGCTCTTCCCCGTCCATTACAAGGCGGTCGTAGATCTCGTCAGAAAAGATAATAAGCTGATGTTCTCTGGCAACATTTACGATCTGCTGAAGAACCTCCTTCGGATAAAGTGCTCCTGTAGGATTATTCGGATTGATGATAACAATAGCCTTTGTCTTGTCTGTGATTTTCTTTTTGATATCCTCAATATCCGGATACCATTCAGACTGTTCGTCACAGATATAATGAACAGCAGTACCTCCTGCCAGAGTAGCGCAGGCAGTCCACAGAGGATAGTCAGGCGATGGAATGAGAATTTCATCTCCGGTGTCAAGCAGAGCGGACATGCAGAGATTGATCAGCTCACTGACGCCGTTTCCAGTGTAAATGTCATTGATGGCAACATTGGGGATGTTTTTTAACTGCGCGTACTGCATGATGGCTTTTCTGGCTGCGAAAAGACCCTTTGCCGCGGAATATCCCTCGCATTCCGTAAGCTGCTGACGCATATCGTAGATAACCTCGTCAGGAGTACGGAAGCCAAAAGGCGCAGGATTGCCGATGTTCAGCTTCAGGACATTGGTGCCTTCCTCCTCCATGCGGTTGGCTTCTTCGACAACAGGACCTCTTACGTCATATAAAACATTGTCAAGCTTTGATGATTTCTTAAATGTACGCATGATCTTTCCTCCGGAATCTTTGTTTTTTTGAGTATTTATTACGGCATTTTCTGTGTGATCTTCATCCGTCTCTTCAGAGGTCTGCTCTGAGGCCGGCAAAAGAGGCGCGTCTTCCTTTCCTGCCAGCCAGCCGGGATCCGTGTGAAGGGTATCGGCCAGAAAACGCAGGATATCTGCACGCGGTAATGTTTTTCCGCTGACATACTGACTGACATGGCTTTTTCCAAGCTTGATCCCCTTTCCGGCGGCGGCGCGGACAAGATCGATTTGTTTCATCTGCTGTTTTTCCATAGCGGCTTTCAGTCTGGCGGCAAATAACTCTTTCGACATTGATGCTACCTCCAAAATCTGTGAATTTAAGCTGCCCGCATTAAAAAAATTTGATAAAAAGTTCAATTTATGTAATGCATAATGAACAAAAAATCTTAATGCGTTCAAAAAAGTTCAACTACATGTTTGTAAGTATATCACGCATAGTTCAAAAGTTCAATATAAAAATGAGAAAAAATAGAGAAAACCCCTTGTAACAATCCGAAAACAGCGATATAATATTATCGACATATGTCGATAATAAAGCGGAGGTGAGATTGTGGCAAGACCAGTAAGATGCAGGCGAATCTGTACAGAGCCAGCCTACGACTGTTTTGTGCCGGAAGGGATCGGGGCAGGAGAGCAGGTGACTCTGACACTGGATGAGTATGAGGCGATACGCCTGATAGATTTTGAAAAATATACTCATGCTCAGTGCGCAAAGCAGATGGATATCTCCAGGACAACAGTAACGGAACTGTATGAGTCGGCAAGATACAAAATTGCGGACTGCATCGTAAACGGAAAAGCTCTTTTCATATCCGGAGGACATTATCGGTTCTGCGACGGGACAGCGGGATTTTGCTGCGGCAGAAACTGCAGAAGAGCAGACGGCGGTGCAGAAAAAACACCAGTAAAAATGAAAGGGGAAAAAATAATGAGAATCGCAGTAACTTATGAGAATGGACAGATTTTCCAGCATTTTGGACACACAGAGGAGTTCAAACTGTATGATATTGAGGACGGTAAGATCACAGGCAGCCAGGTTGTGAGTACGAATGGACAGGGACATGGCGCTCTGGCCGGTTTTCTTACAGAAGCGAAGGTAGACGCGCTGATCTGCGGAGGAATCGGAGGAGGAGCTCAGACTGCTCTGGCTCAGATGGGAATTAAGCTTTACGGCGGTGTTTCCGGTTCCGCAGACGAAGCGGTAGCCGCCTATCTGGAAGGAAAGCTGGACTACAATCCGGATGTTCACTGTTCTCATCATGAACATGAACATTCCTGCGGAGAGCATCACTGTGGAGAAGACAAACACGGCTGCGCAGGCAACTGATGTGTTTCTTATAATAGAGTTCAAAAAAACCGGCAGGTCATCCTGCCGGTTTTTTTGAATTACCTTGTGATGGTTAATGAAAGGAACTTCTGACTCCAGTGATTATAACTGCGGACCAGCAGCAACAAGCGCTTTGCCTGCCTCGTTTCCTTCATATTTTGCGAAGTTCTTAACGAATCTTTCAGCAAGATCTTTTGCTTTCGCATCCCATTCGGAAGCGTCGGCATAAGTGTTGCGCGGATCCAGAATATTGGTGTCTACGCCCGGAAGTTCTGTAGGAACTTCGAAGTTGAAATATGGAATCTTCTTTGTCGGTGCGTTCAGGATATCTCCGTTCAGAATAGCGTCAATGATACCGCGGGTATCTTTGATGGAGATACGTTTGCCTGTGCCGTTCCATCCGGTATTTACCAGATATGCCTTCGCGCCGTTCGCTTCCATTCTCTTAACCAGCTCTTCAGCGTATTTTGTCGGATGCAGTTCCAGGAATGCCTGTCCGAAGCATGCGGAGAAGGTAGGTGTAGGCTCGGTAATGCCGCGCTCTGTACCGGCAAGTTTTGCTGTGAAGCCGGACAGGAAGTAATACTGAGTCTGTTCCGGAGTCAGAATGGATACCGGCGGAAGTACGCCGAATGCGTCAGCGGAAAGGAAGATGACTTCTTTTGCAGCCGGAGCAGCGGAAACAGGACGCACAATCTTCTCAATATGATCGATCGGATAAGATACACGAGTGTTTTCTGTTACGCTCTTATCATCGAAATCAATCTTGCCGTCAGCATCAACAGTAACATTCTCAAGAAGAGCGTTGCGTTTGATTGCATTGTAGATATCCGGCTCGGATTCTTTGTCCAGATTGATAACCTTCGCATAGCATCCGCCCTCAAAGTTGAAGATACCGTTATCGTCCCAGCCGTGCTCATCGTCACCGATCAGAAGACGTTTCGGGTCTGTGGAAAGGGTTGTCTTGCCTGTGCCGGAAAGACCGAAGAAGATTGCGGTGTTTTCTCCATTCATATCTGTGTTTGCGGAGCAGTGCATGGAAGCGATGCCCTTCAGCGGCAGATAATAGTTCATCATGGAGAACATACCTTTCTTCATTTCTCCGCCGTACCAGGTATTCAAGATAACCTGCTCACGGCTTGTAATGTTGAATACAACAGCTGTTTCAGAATTCAGACCCAGCTCTTTGTAGTTTTCCACTTTTGCTTTGGAAGCATTGTAGACAACGAAATCCGGCTCAAAATTTTTCAGCTCTTCCTCTGTAGGGATGATGAACATGTTTTTAACGAAATGAGCCTGCCATGCAACTTCCATAATGAAACGGATTGCCATACGGGTATCTGCATTTGCGCCGCAGAAAGCATCTACTACAAACAGTCTCTTGTTGGACAGTTCTTTTAACGCGATATCTTTTACAGCATTCCAGGTTTCAACAGATGCCGGATGATTGTCGTTCTTGTATTCATCGGAAGTCCACCATACTGTATCTTTGGAATTTTCATCCATGACGATGAATTTGTCTTTTGGTGAACGGCCTGTATAGATACCAGTCATAACGTTGACTGCACCGAGTTCCGTCTCCTGACCTTTTTCGAAACCTTCCAGATCAGGTTTTGTCTCTTCTTCAAAAAGCATCTCGTAAGAAGGATTGTACACGATTTCTGTAGTTCCAGTGATGCCATACTTACTTAAATTGATTTCTGCCATTTCACATCTACCTCTTTTCTTTAATAGTATATAGATAACCTGCTGCAAGGGCAGGCGTTCCGGCAGCCTTCTGAAAAAAGGCACGGAACGAAAACCATCTTCTTAATATTATACATAATTGAACCATAAAATCAACCGGAAAATATGCCGAATTAACAAATTTTTAACAAGCTGGACTGCCGGATAAAAAACAGAGAATTTGTCACATCGTTCCGTCACAATTTGGCGAACGAATTTCGTTGACTTTGGACCCCTAAAGGGGTAAGATGAAACCATCTTAAGACGCAGGAACATCCGCCTGCACCACCTTCTTCTGAAGGGATCGGGGAATTTCCACATTACATTTTTAGAGTAATCGAGTGATTTGCCGGCAGAAAGATCTGTATGGAATTTAATACGGAGATTCTGCTATGCAGACAAGAAGATTAAAGAGAAATTTTGCTCTTTGGTCTATATAAAAGAATACGCCGCTTTTTCCTGCGCTGCTGCAGGAGTCTGTTGAGTACATAAACACTCGTCTTTTTTCACATGGTGTCATTCTGCATATCTATTTTTACTTTATCATTTTTATCTGTCAAATCCTGGGTAAATACAGGAGAAAGCGGGCGTGGTCTATGAAAAATTATTTGCGGGGCAGAGCCCCGCCGGAAAAAGAAAGAGAGAGAAACATATGAGAACAGCAGAACGGGCAGTAAGATTTTTAATTACAGCAATAGCTGCGGCAGGCGCTTTTATTCTGCTGATTCCTGCATGGGGAATCCGGGCGGACGCGGTTCTTTCAGGGTCGATGGAACCGGCTTTGAAAACGGGAAGCCTTGTTTTTACAGACACAAAGAAAAGGGAGCCGGAGGCGGGAGACATTGTGACTTACCGCCTGGAAGATATTTATGTGACGCATCGGGTGATCGGAAAAGAAGACGGGGGATTTGTTACAAAGGGAGACGCCAATGAAGGCTCAGATGAGGCGTTGGTGAAAGAGACACAGATTGTAGGAACCGTTCTGTTTTCTATTCCTCTGCTGGGATATGCAGCTGTTTTTATACAGAGCAGAGCGGTATTCAGTCTGATTCTGCTGGTGATTTTTCAGGAAATATTTTTTTTGATAATTCAATGGAAAGGAGAGCGCAGAGAACAGAGCGCGGAAAAACGGAATGATTAAAAATATAAAGAAAGCTGCTTTGCTGACAGGAGTTTTGTGTCTGGCGGCAGCGGGAGGGGTTATGGCATATCTGACAGACTATGATATGGAAGATAACCAGTTTACTGTAGGAAAAGTGGAAATTGAACTTCAGGAACCAGGATGGGATCCGGAAGAATATACAAAAATTGAACCAGGAAAAGAAATTCAAAAAGATCCCCAGATAAAAAATACAGGAGTGAATGATGCGTTTGTCTACCTGGAGATTTCTGTACCTATGGCTGACGTAACAGCTGCGGATCAGGAAGGAAACCGTCTGGGACAGAAGATGCAGGAGCTTTTTTCTTATCAGGCCGGAGAAAGCTGGACAAATCTTACGGCAGAGCCTGTGGAAGGCAGCATGGTATACGTCTATGCATATAATGAAATCCTTGAACCTGAGGAGACTACAGAGCCTCTCTTTGAAACCATGAATTTTCTGAATATTATCGAAGGACAGCTCGATATGCAGCAGCTGACAATCCCTGTACGTGCATATGCGATTCAGACTGCCTATACCGGAAATGACGGGGGCACTGTTCAGGAAAAAGCAAAAGCGGCTTATGAAAAATATGTAAATCAGAATAAGAACCAGGAAGGCCAGGTGACAGCATGACGAAAGGATGAGAAAGGAATCAGGCATACATAATGACAGAAAATAAAAAACAAACATCGGTAACGATACTCTGTGCAGGATGCCTGGCCGTCCTGCTTGCAACGGGAGGAACGGCAGCGTTCCTGACATCTTCGGACAGAACGGAAAATCGGATTGCAGTGGGACAGAACACAACCAGAATAGTAGAAGAATTTCCGGATCCGACGCCGGTGCCGATAGAAGAAAATCCGGAATACCGCAAAAAAGTTCTGGCGGTAAACACAGCGGAAGGAAAAAACGGATCCCAGGTGGAATGTTATGTGCGGATGTCTGTGGGCTATTCTCACAGTGATATTTCCAGGGGAGTTGTGCTGAAGGGACAGGACACAGAAAACTGGGTTCTTGCGGAAGACGGATATTACTATTTTATAAAACCGCTGAAGGAAGGGGAATCCACCACACCTTTGTTTACCGGTTTTTGGGTTGACTCTTCAAAAGTGAATAAAGCATATTTGGAACTGATTCCGGAATTTGAAATTCAGATTTATGAAGAATCAGTACAGGCGGAAGGGTTTGCAGATTATAAACAGGCCTGGGCAGCGTATCAAGTCTCTGTCTGAAAGCAGGTGAGAATATGAGCAGAGGGATAAAAAGAACGGCAATTATCTTTGCGGCGGCACTTTTGGGAATAGCGGGGACCTATGGATATTTTTCGGATACGCTGAAAGTTACCAATCATATTGCTCTGGGAGACGTCAATATCGGACTGCAGGAATATGAAAAAAAGGGCGGGACAGAAGTTGCTTACGAGAATCCGAAAACCATACTTCCGGGAGCGGTTCTTTCTAAAATTCCCCGCATCACAAACTATGCCATGCCCTGCTGGATAAGAGCGAGAATTCTATTTGAAAATAACAGTCCAGAGTCAGAAGGACTGGATGAGGCCATGATTTCCGGATTTACAAAGAACTGGGTGAAACGGGGAGAATATTACTACTACACCCAAATTCTGAAAAAGAGAGAGTCTGTGGATTTTTTTCAGACTGTAACAATTCCGGCGTCATGGACGGAAACCCATACAGATCAGCGCCTTGGAATTACTGTACAGGCAGAAGCAATACAGGCATCAAACTTTCAGCCGGATTTTTCTGCAATGTCCCCGTGGGGAAATCAGAAAATTCAGAAATGTGTGCATGAACAGGATGGCACATCAGTTTGTAAACCGGAAAAAACGAAGCTGTCTGTAGAATTTAGCGGTGAGGCTCATAAATTAATGGCGGTGCCTGGGGACTTTTTTTCCAATATGGGAACCGCAATGCCCGGGGATATTTTTGAGGACACAGTGGCAGTTTCCAACACTACAAAAAATGAAGCCGAGATTTTTTTCCGTACCTCGGTAGAAGGGCAGACGGACAGACAGATCAGCCTTTTGAAAGGAATACGTCTTACTGTTTATCTGAACGAAGAACGGGTGTACCGGGGAACACTGGACTCTCCGGGACTGGAGAAGAATCATTCTCTTGGCGTTTATCAGGCGAACCAGAAAGGAAACCTGAAGTTTGTGCTTGAGATTCCTGAAAAATGGGACAATACCTATGCTCTGCAAAAGGCAGCGGTACATTGGATTTTTTCGGTGAGCGAGACAGAGGAGAAAGAAAATACGGAAAACAGGCAGGGGACAGATGCACGATCTTCAGAAGCGATGGCAAAAGATACAGGCGGAAGGGAAGCTTCTTCGGTAAAGACCGGCGACCAGACCGGTACAGAATGGTATCTTCTGATCCTTCTGGGTTCAGGAATTCTGATTCTGGCGGTGGTGATTCGTAGAAAAAGGAGGCGGAGATTATGAGAAAAAGAATGATTCCTGCTGTTCTCGCGGCGATAATCGCTTTATCTGCCGGTGCGCCGTCTTTTGCATATTCCGCAGAGACAGAAAAAAGAGAAGCGCAGTCCGAAGAATTCCGGGCGGAAAATCCTGAAATAGATACGGCGGAGCCAAAGATGCAGGATCTTGCAATGTCCGAAGAGGAGATAAATGAGGACGCCGGCTCAGAAAGCGCTGCATCTGAAGAAGCCGGAGGAAAGGATGATTCTGCCGGAGATGAAATAACGGAGCCTGTTTTGGAAGAACCAAAGGAATCTCCGGCGGATTCTGAAGAAACAGTACAGCCAGGTGAGGAGGCTGCGGAACAGGAGAATCCGGAACCAGAAATGCCGGAATACGAAGAAGATTATGGAAATCTCCAGACAGAGGAAATAATGGAAACACTCCCGGATGTAGAAATATCGGATCCGGCTTCAGACGGGATATGGGAGGAGGAAGAACTGTTCAGGATATGGATACCTGGAGATGATACTGACCATACAGCCGTAATTTTCTTAGAGGATTTGGAAAAACTGAAAAATGGATCATTAAAAGACGAAAATTCTCAGAAAACAGAAACAAGAGATGGAATATCTGTAACAGAATTTTCCATGCCGGAAATGCAGAATTTGGATTTGGGCATGGAACAAGGCTGTTCGGAAGAGATAACTTACGGACGGACCATAGACTGCTGGACGGATCAGGAAGCAGGACTTCTGACGGAAGAAACTTCAGAAGATGAAGAAAGGCAAGAACCGGATCAGACGTCTTTGACAGACCTGGAAATTGCGAAAAAAGTTCTTCCGGAGGATATTTCCCCTCTGCTGACAGAGGAAACCCTGGATGTGCTCAGAGAACAGCCTCATGAGTATCCGGAGGGAGCAGAGGTGAAATTTTATGTAATCCCCTCAGACGGGTATGAAGTGGAAAAAGTAACCGTACAGGGAGAAAACAGCGCAACAGTATTGGAGGAGACTGCTTCCGGAATCTATGAATTTCCCATGCCGCAGTCAGACGTTTCCATCGAAATATATGCGGAAAAGAAAGACAAAAATACAGAGGAGAAGAATATGAAGAGCAGTCAGGGGATTTCTCTTATGGCTGCTGCTCCCAGAAGCGGGATTGCTGTACAGAAGGTAAATGCAGATACAAAAATGAAGCAGGATTATGCTTTTACATATGCCTTCCGTGAGGGAGTGACAACTCTTAAATCCATCAGCCGCTATAATGGAACTCTGAATACCCGGCTTCATGGGTGGTTTGGCGATGAAAACGGATTTACTTCAGCATACTGCAGCACATTTTACGGCGCGCTGATTAATGATTCCACATATTCCTCTCCGATTTCGGTTCTGTACAGCAATGTAGGGGAGTACCAGGGACAGATTGTGGATCTGAAGGTTACGGCGGCATCATGGGGAACAGTAAATAATGAACATGTAGGTCTGGACGGAACCCCCATTTATCCCTGCATTCTTTTTTATAAAGACCGAATTGCCTTCAATACAATCTCAGTGGGAACCGTACGATTTCAGTTTGAATTTTACAGGCATAACACAGAGATAAAAATCAGCCCCAAAGGACATGTGACAATGGCTGATCTGGACGGAGGCCAGGGTTTTCGGATTTATGACAACTGGGGCGTAGACGGACTGTATATCCGGAACGGGTACGATCATTTAAAAGCTTCTGCAGGGAGTTCCGCCGGCGGAAGCGCTTATCTGGAACTCAGAGGCGAAGATGGCGTCGCTACCACAAATTCTGACCCCAAGGGCTGGTGCCAGGTAGATTTTAACGGAAGCTTTACCGTCAACTGGCTTGCACAGAAGTCCTGGAATACAAGCCGCGGACCGATGAATGCTTTTTTCATTTCAACTTCACAGTCAGTGGGGACATATGAACCGAATCCTGCCCCGGAGAAGCGAGTGGGGGCGTCGGGAGCCTCCTTTGAAAAAATGGGGCAGTGCAGTTCGGAGACGAATGCTTACGGGATTGTGCCTGGACAAACTTTTGAATATGTGATTTCGCAGCGACTTCTCCCCGGGAATTACAGCAAATTTGAAGTGACAGATACCCTGGACAGCTGTTTGACATATAAATCATCGAAAGTGCAGACTGCCGGCGGACAGGATGTGACCAAGTATTTTACAGTGTCCCAGTCAGGAAATACGATACGTTTTTCGGCGCAGCCGGGGTTCCTGAAAACAGATGAAGCGATGAACGATGTCACTTACTATTTCCGTATTCAGGCCGCGGCAAAGGACAGTAAGACAATAGCGGCCCACAACCATTACAAAGAATCTGTCTATTATATAAAAAACAGTGCGAAAAGGCAGATTGTTTCCAGTATACTGAACGATACACAGTCAACCAACGTGACATATGTGAAAGGCGCCATCACAGGAAGCTGCTCCGTAAGAAAAGTAGACGTAGAGGATTCTTCCAGAATTCTCTCCGGAGCGAAGTTCGGCCTGTATCAATGGAGCAGAGGCCGGAATCAGTATCTGTTTTTGAAAGATATGTCCTACAATGCTGGAAGCAGCGTATACGAATCCGGGAGTTTGTCTTATACGGAAGAGAACCAGGGAAAATTCCGGATTGTGGAAACGGAAGCTCCGAAGGGGTATGAGGGCGGCTGGCAGAAAGACTTTAACGTAACCGATCTGGGAAGTAATGCTGTGTATGAAGCGCCGAATGCAAAGGTTCGGATAAAATACGGACAGATATCCCTGATAAAGAAAGACAGTTTTACGGGAGAAGAGATAAAAGAAAAAGATGGATTGTTCAAAATATATCAATGGAATAAAGAGACGGGAAGCTATGAGGATACCCTGGAAACGCCGGAAATAAAATTCCATTCGGGACAGGAAGCTTATCTGTCAGAAAAAATCCCGATTACGGAGGAGAACCAGGGAAAGTTTTTCCTTGCGGAGATCAGAAATCCTACAGGCTATGAAGGCACCTTTGAAAAGAAGATTTCTTTTGATCCGTCCGGACAGGATGTGCAGAAGACTGAGATTACAGCCCTTAATACTCCGGTTATACCGCCTGCAGGAGAGATTACTGTCGTAAAACGAATCAGGGAGGAGGATATAACCTGGGCACATGGAAATCCGGTGTTCCGGTTTAGAATTGAAGGAACCGATTTAAAAGGAATAGAACATACTTACGAAGATTTTGTGGAATTTCGGAAAGGAAACTATACGGTGGAAAATGGATACGGGATGTTAACCTGTGTGTTTGAAAATATTCCTCTTGGAACCTATACGGTCAGTGAGCTGGATACCCTCAGATACCGGCTGGAAAAGATTTCCGCGGATACGCCAAATGTCTCTGTTTATGGAGAGACAGGACGGATTTCTCTTGAGATGACAAATCCTGAGGCGGCTCTTACCTTTTACAATGTAAAAACAAGTTATGGCCGCTACAGCCATACGGATACGGTAAGAAATAAAATTTCTGTTATCTCTTAGAAAAGAACAGAATCCGGGAGAAATTCCCGGGTTCTGTGAAATCTCAGGAATCCTCTCTGGGCGGTTTGCCGGTATGGCGTTTGTACAGACGGTAGAAATTGGAAATATTATTGAATCCGCATTCCAGAGCAACATCCGTAACACTTTGATCCGTATTTTTTAAGAGCTCCCTTGCGTGAGAAATCCTGAGGCGAGTAACATATTCGCTGAAGCTTATACTGGTAACTTTGCGAAAATAGGTGGAAAAATAACTGGGACTCATAAAAGCTGCCCCGGCTGCCTCGTCAAGGGTGATTTTTCCGCAGTAATGGCTGTTTATGTACTGAAATGCCTTCTCCAGCCGTTTCATGGAGTTTTTCTTTTCCTTCAGCATTTCATCAGACTTGCTTTTATCCTGATAAGCCCGGATCAGCACTGTGAGAATCCGCAGAATATTCGCCTTTATCATGAGATGATAGCCGTCTTTTTTATTTTCCCATTCCTGGTAGATTTCACGGATGCTTTTGCGTATCTCGTGACTGGCGGGTTCCTCGCTCCCAATTCGATTTTTAAAATTGCTGCCCCTTTCCACAAAGGGCTTCAGATATTCGGAGTCAAAAAAACTCAGTTTTTCCGCCACGAATTCAGGAGAGAAGATCATAACCAGCAGCTCCATATCTTCATCCAGCAGCTTCCAGCCGTGGGGTTCCACATTATTGAAGATAATAATATCTCCTTTGTCCATGGTGTACTCCTGCCCGTTGACAAAATAGCTGCCCCGGCCTCTCTGCACACAGGTGATTTCGAAATAACTGTGCCAGTGCCAGGTGTCAGGACGGCTGTTTTCGGAATTGAGAATCACCTTGGAGATCTGAAAAGGAAAATCTTTATTTAAAGGGATATTATCACGCTCTAATTTCATAAAAAGATCCTTTCCTGGTGAATTTAAAACCAATAATTGTATCGATAGCCAGAGAATTATATCACATTTTTGTAAAAATAGTATAGAATCTCCTGGTGAAAAATCAAAAAATAGTATACAACCTGCAAAAAATAGTGGACGCAGCAACAGAAAAACTTCGCTAAAATTGAAGCATATCAAAAATGCGGAGGAGACGAAACGATGATTATTATTGGAGAAAAACTGAACGGCTCCATTCCCTCAGTGGCAAAAGCAATCGCGGAAAGAGATGCGGACCTTATCCGTGAAAGAGCCAGAATGCAGGCAGAAGCAGGAGCTGATTTTCTGGATGTGTGTGCTTCTGTAGAAGAGGATGTGGAAGTAGAAACACTGAAATGGATGATCGATCTTGTGCAGGAAGTCACAGACACACGGATTTGTGTGGACAGTCCCAGCGCAAAAACCTGTGCAGAAGGAATTAAGCTCTGCAGACGGCCGGGGCTTGTAAACTCTGTGTCTCTGGAGGGAAACAAGATAGACACTATTTTCCCCGTAATCGCAGATACAGAGTGGGAATGTGTGGCGCTTCTCTGTGACAATGACGGTATTCCGGACTCTGTGGAGAAACGTATGAAAGTATTCCACGGAATTATGGAGAAGGCAAAAGAATATAAGATTGCGCCAAGCCGTCTTCATATTGACCCGCTTGTAGTTACTCTGTCCACAGACCAGACAGCACTGACCGTATTTGCAGAGTGCTGCCGGCAGATAAAGGCAGAATACCCGGATATCCATATTACAAGCGGACTTTCCAATATTTCCTACGGCCTGCCTGTAAGAAAGAACATCAACCAGGCCTTTATGGTGCTCGCCATGAATGCGGGAATGGACAGTGCGATTGTGGATCCTACCAACAAAAACATGATCGGCATGATTTACGCTACGAATGCCCTTCTGGAAAAGGATGACTACTGCCTGAACTATATTGCCAAGTTCGGCGGCCGCACTGAGGAAGCATCTGAAGAGGAGAAACCTCAGAACGCAATGGATGAAAAAATGCGGGCTGTATTTAAAGCGACCGAGAACGGCAAAAATAAGGAGATCGGCCAGTGTGTGCAGGAAGCCCTTGACGCAGGATGCGATCCGACGGCAATTCTGAATGACGGAATGATCGGCGCCATGGCTGTAGTAGGAGAAAACTTTAAGAAAGAAATTATTTTTGTACCGCAGATGCTGGCGGCGGCCCGTGCCATGAAAGCGGGAGTAGAAGTGCTGAAGCCGTATCTGGCAACAGGCGAGGCGGGAAGCGCCGGAAAGATTATTCTGGGAACTGTTGCGGGCGATCTTCATGATATCGGAAAAAACCTGGTAGGCATGATGTTTGAAAGCGCAGGCTTTGAGGTGATTGATCTTGGTGTGGATGTGCCGATTCAGACTTTCATCGACACAGTCAATGAGAATAAAGACGCAACCATCGTAGCTCTCTCCGCTCTTTTGACTACAACGATGCCGTCTCTCCGCGATACGGTGGCGGCTCTTCTGGAACAGCCTTTCCGTCCGCGTATTAAAATTATGGTAGGGGGAGCTCCGATTTCCCAGGAATTCGCAGATGAAATCGGCGCCGATGCTTATACAGAGGATGCGGCATCTGCAGCAGAGAAGGCAAAGGAATATTCTGACTCAGGTTTCTGTGCAAGAGCTGCGGCAGGAGAGTTTGACCTTTCAGCAGAAGAAATTGCCGCTCTTGAGGCAAAGAAAGCGGAAAAGGCAGAAAATGCTGTAAAAGAGGAAAAGAAAGCAGGGGCAGCTGCACCAGAGACCCAGGTGAAGGTACATTTCGATAAGAGTGCCGTAGATATCAGCTCTGTACGTCTGCCTGGACCGGGAGAGGGCTATAAGCTTGACTGGGACAAAACAAAAGAAAAATTCAGAAATTACTGGGAGCATAAAAATACAGGAAGACCTCTGATGTGCGTCATTGCCAGAAGACCGGAAGTGGAGCAGTATTCTGACGGTACTCCTGTTGAGGGCGGCTATCTGGATCAGATCTGCCAGGGAAAATATTATAATATGCCGGAAGAACTTAAATGGAGGGACATGGAGGATAAGTATCAGAACGCAGAAAGAATTGTTGCCCGCTATCGCTATTTCTGCGAGACCCATGCGTTCCTTGGCGAAAGCTTTCCGAACCTGAATATTGATTTCGGACCAGGCTCTCTGGCGGCGTACCTGGGTTCTGACATTGGATTTAAGGAAGACACTGTCTGGTTTAAAAAGTGTCTGGACAGCTGGGACGGTGTTCCGAAGCTGCAGTTCAATCCGGAAAATAAATGGTTTAAAAAGCATATTCAGCTTGCAAAGGACTGCCGTGAGCTTGCCGGCAAAGATTTCTATGTTGATATGCCGGATCTGATGGAGAACATTGATGTACTTGCTTCTCTCCGCGGAGCCCAGGATGTGCTTATGGATCTTCTGGACGAGCCTGAAAAGGTAGGCCAGAGAATACAGGAAGTGACAAATTGTTACTATGATTATTACAATCGTTTTTATGATGTGATCAAAGACGAAGAGGGAGGCAACGCTTATACGGTATTCCAGATCTGGGGACCCGGAAAAACTGTAAAACTGCAGTGCGACTTCTCTGCTATGATGGCGCCGGATGATTTCCGCACCTATATTCAGCCGTCTTTGCGTGCGCAGTCTGAAAAAGCGGATCATGTGCTCTACCATCTGGACGGACCGGCAGCAATTAAACATATGGATGCTTTGATGGAAATTGACGGAATTGACGCTCTTCAGTGGACAAGCGGAGATGCGGGCCCTGACGGAACTCTTCCGGACTGGGATGTGATTTATGACAAAGCCATCGCCGCAGGAAAATCCATCTGGGTAAAAGTATATTCCGGAGAATTTGAAGACTGGATCAGAAATGTGGATCGAATCGTTAAGAAATATGGCTCTCACAGTCTCTTCCTTCTCTTCCCGGAAATGTCTATGGAACAGGCGGTATACCTTCTGGACTATGCAGAAAAGAACTGGAGTGATGTAAAGGGAACTTTCTGCGAGTCTCTCGGAAGATAACCAAATAAATGCGGTATCCGGAGCGCTGCACCTCCTGCGGTGTCCGGATATAGCGGTAAGGTAAAAAAAGACATGCACGATGAATCCCCGTGCATGTCTTTTTTTGGAGAAATATTCCGATTATATCTGGTTGTATCGAAATAATTGCCTGAATTATCCTCTACTTTCCTGCTGAAATTATATGTATAATTTAAAATCAAGATAAATAACCATCGGGAAGTTAAAAATTGACAAAAACTGCAGCGCTATTTCCATGTTATATTGTTAAAAGCGTTGATAAGATAAAAATATCAAAAAAAGGAGGGTTTTTTAAATATGAAGAAAAGAGCAGTGGCTGCACTGTTGTGCGGAGTAATGGTAGCAAGTACTATGACGACAGTTCATGTTCAGGCTGCAGACACCACAATTACAGTTATGGCAAGCCAGGACTGGGTGTATGATGCAGAAATGGAACTGGGCAAAAAGTTTGAAGAAGAAACCGGTATTAAGGTAGACTATCAGATTGTTCCGGCTGACCAGTATTACAACAACTTGATGACGAAGCTGAACAGCGGAGAGGGCCCTGATATCTTCGGAGGACAGTCAGGAAGTTTTGATATTGTTTCTCAGTATAATGTGGAGAAAAACGCAGTGGATCTTTCCGATCAGCCATGGGTGGAAACCTATGATGAATTTGCGAAAGAACAGACTTCTGTTGGCGATAAAGTATATGGAATGACATATTATGATGTATCTACTGACTATTATGTAGTTTATAACAAGAAGATTTTTGAGGAGAACGGACTGGAAGTTCCGACTACATACGCTGAATTTGAAGAAGTCTGCCAGACACTTCTGGACAACGACATTGTTCCGATTTATGAGCCCTGTGCGGACGGATGGCATCAGACAATGTGGTTTACAGAAATCGGCGGAAAATATGAAGAGCTTGTTCCGGGTATTGTGGATGACCTGAATAACAATAAAATTAAATTTGCGGATGTTCCGGAACTGAAAGAAGCCCTTGATCAGCTGAACGATATGGCGCAGAAAGGCTATTTCGGAGATAACTACCTGTCTGATGAGTACACAGACCTTCTGATGAATCTTGGAAGCGGAGAATATGCGATGGCTCTTGAGAAACCAGGCCAGATCTCAGCTATTGCAGAAGCTTCTGACGGAAAATATACAGCGGAAGACTTTGGCATGTTTGTTATTCCGCTGCTGGACAATGAAGTATATCCACAGCATCCCTGCGGACCGTCCAGATTTATTTATTCCGGATCTGAGCATCAGGAAGAAGCAAAACAGTATCTGGAGTACATCGCATCTGCTGACAGCGTACAGTATATGATTGACAATTGCGACAAGATTGAGAATCTTCCTTTTGACGTAGGACAGACGCCGAGCTACACAGAAGAGACTCAGGCATTCCTTGATGCAGCTGAAAAAGAAGGCACTGTATTCCAGGACAGCATCAAATATCTGAACCCCCAGTGGACGGAGCTGACTCAGGATATCGTATCTATGTTCATTGGAGATATGACATCGGAAGATGTTCTGAATGCCATCGATGAGAGAAGAGCAACACAGGCAGAGGCTGTTGGGGATGAAAACTGGCAGTAAAGAAGTATTCCATAATAAATTCCTACAATAACAAATGAAAATATCCCCGGCGGGACAAGAAGACTGGTAAGACGCCAGATTTCCTGACCTGCCGGGGATATTTTCTATTTTTTGCTAAAGAGCTTTGAAAGATAAGCCTATCAGAGATCGTACGTAAAAAGACGGTTCATATCAGTTATCGGTAAGAGGCGGATGGTCATTTTCCGAGGGAGGATTCTGCCGGTATGCGGTAGGATTGACCCCTGTCAGTTTCCGGAAGGTTTTGCTGAAATGAAACTGATCCGGATAACCTACTTTTTCACCTACTTCACGGATAGGAAGCGTAGTATTCAGCAGAAGATGCTTTGCCTCATGGATGCGTATGTCTGTCAGATATTTTAAAGGGGTGTGTCCCACATATTTGTTAAAAAGCTTTGTCAGATAAGCGGAACTGAAGCCCAGACGAGAGGAAAGCTCTGAAAAATCCACTTCATCCATATAATGATTACGAAGATAAAGCAGCACATAATCCACAATTTCCCGGGAATCTTTTCCTGTAAGAGATGTATCTTCTTCAAGCTGAAAATGTTTTTCCAGAACAAGGCTGGCTTTTCCGAGAGCGCTTTCCAGCTTTTCCCTGGAAACAGGTTTCAGAAGATAGTCAAATACTCCCTGCCGCAGGGCTTCCTGGGCATACTCAAAATCCGCATAGCCTGAAAGGACAATGGTGAGAATATGAGGATAACGGTCGTGTACCTTTTTGGCCAGTACAAGACCGTCCATGACCGGCATACGGATATCGGTAATGATCAGATGAATGTCTGAAGATGCCAGAGCGTCCAGGGCAGCCTGACCGTCCGGCATCTGACAGACTACCTTATAACCCAGTTCAAGGGCATCGATATGGCGTGCCAGCGACTGGCGGAGAAGTACTTCGTCCTCCACCAGCATAATGTTGTAATGCTTAATCTTCTTCATGAAAACGTCCTCCTACAATTACAAATGAACCTCTTTCCGGAAGGTTTCCGAACTGAAACAGAAAAGCCTTTCCAAAAAGAAGATAAAAACGTATAAAAATATTCAGAATTCCCATTCCGTCCAGCTCCAGGCTGGGCAGTACACTGTACTTGAGAATTTCATCCATCTGGGAGCGGAGATGTTTGTCCACTTCCGGATCAAAGCCGGGACCGTTATCCTTAACGGAAATCAGCCACTGGCCATCGTCAATATAACCCTCCACACGGATATGCCATGGCGGAGCTGTCCTGGATGTAAATTTGACAGAATTTTCGATAAGCAGCTGAATGCACAGCTTGGGGATTTTCATATCCAGCAAATCATCGGCAATGTCAAATTCGTATGTAAAAGAGTCTTTAAACCGCTTTTTCATACACTTCAGGTAGAGATCACAGTGCTCCAGTTCTTCTTCCACTGTAGAAACAGATTCTTTGTCAGAAGAAATGTAACGAAGAATGGAAGTAATATCCTGGCACATGCCGCTGACTTCCTCTGTCATTCCTTCTTCCGCCATAGCGCTGATGGTATTCAGCGAATTGTAAAGAAAATGAGGGTTCATCTGAGCCTGAAGAGCCAGCATCTGTGCCTGTATCTCCTGCTCTTTCATTACCAGAAGAGATTCTGTGGCAGCTTCTTTTGCTCTGATAGAGGCGTTCAGTGAATCGCGGAGACGGTCAATTTCCACGATTCCGGAATCATCCAGATGAATCAGCCGAAACTGCTCGCTGGAGTCCGTGTCAGAGAGAAACTGGTGCATTTCAGTGAGAGGCTTCGCCAGCCGTCTGCTGAGAAATCTCGCAACAAAATAACAAATAACAAACAGACTGAAGGCCAGGATCGGAATCCACATAAGGCTTCTTAATATCGGAAGGAAAAAATCCGTGCTTGGGATAGTACAGACTACTGTAAAATTGCAGTAATCCAGGCGTGAAAAAGCAACATATTCCTTCTGCTTTTCTTTATTGTTATAGAGACGGATGCTGCCGTCTGAAGAAGTTTCTTCTGTCAGAACATTATAGTAATCAAAGCTGTCAGAGCTGCTTTCATCTTTATAGGGGTAGATCTGCTGCCCGTCACTGTTGTATACAACGACATTCACCGGAGTTTCTGTTTTGGGCATGATAGCATCCGCAAAGAGATCATCAAAATATTTGAGGACCTCCACAAAGCCTATAGGATTGTGGTAATTGTCGAAATACATGCGGTACAGGGAGACATAAAGCCGGTCAGAACGGGTGCCTGCATTTTTGGAAAGTATTGGCTGCGGGGCAGCCTGTATGTAACGATAGCCGTTCTTATCTTTTACAGCTTTATACCAGGAAAGGTCTTCTGCCGGAACAGAAAACTTCCCGTAATAATTACCGACACCGAAACCGATGCCTTCCATCGGATAAATGTTAACCTGCCGGATAGAAGAATCTACTCCGCGGATAGAAATCAGCGCATTGCCGAGCTCATTCTGGTATCTTGCGCGATCATAAGAAGAACTGTTCCGGCTCTGGCTCCACAGGGAAAAAGTATTTTTGATGGAAGTGGAGTTGATTACATTCAGACAGACCGTGTCCATCTGGCTGATCTGCAGATCAATCGAATTCCCTATGGAGGAGCTTGTCCTGAGAACGTCATTCTCCATGTTTTTATACAGTTCTGAATATTGTATCATATAAACAATAGCTGAAATGACTATCAGCAGAACTGCCGCAATGGTAAGAAAACGATAAAACAGAATTGTCTGTAAACTTTTTTGCCCATGTCTGTGAAACATAACTGTAACCTCCGTGCCTCACAGTATAACACATCTTACATAAAAAATCCCGAAATGGTTAAAAAAATACATAAATGTGACAGGGGAGTGCATGTGAAAATCCGTCATATTAGCCTAAAATAAAGAAAAACGAAAAAGAATGGAGGAGGATTTCGTGAAAAAATCTAAAATTTATCCCTGGTATTTCGCGGCGGGCGCGCTTTTGATCTACACTGCGCTGTCGGTAATTCCCGGGATCATAGGTATCGGCTATTCCTTTACGGACTGGTCCGCGTATTCTGACGAACTGCACTTTGTGGGGCTGAAAAACTTTATAGACGTATTCAGCGGAGACCAGGACTATCTGCAGTATATCCTGAATACGCTGCTGTTTACAGTAGTAACTACTGTGGCGAAAACAGGACTGGGTCTTTTATTCGCTCTGGCACTCAGCCGGAACATCAAGGCTAAGAATTTCCACCGAGGCGTAATGTACATGCCTTCTGTACTGTCTATTCTGATCATCGGTCTTGTATTTACTTCGATTCTGAATCCCAAGAACGGTCTTCTGAATGAAGGCCTCCGTCTGATCGGACTGGACTCTCTTACACAGAAGTGGCTGACAGACCCGCATATTGCATTCTGGTCAGTTATGGGAGTAGATATCTGGAGGGGCACCGGCTACATAATGACGATCCTGATCGTAGGTATTCTGGCCATTCCAAATGTTTACTATGAAGCTGCCGGAATCGACGGCGCAAACGGCTTCCATAAATTCAGATATGTAACTCTGCCTATGTTAAAACAGACTCTGGCAGTAACGATTGTTTTGAACGTACTTTATGGATTAAAAGTGTTCGATATGGTGTACGCTCTTACCAACGGCGGACCTGGACACCGTACCGAGGTTATGTATACAGCCGTATTTAAGCAGTTCTCTCAGGGACTGTACGCGGCAGGCACAACGATCAGTTCTGTTATGTTTATCTTTATGGTAATTGTAGGCTTCTTTATGATTAAGATTCTGACGAAAGACGAGGTGATAGAGTAATGAATGCAAAGACGAAGAAACTGGTGCTGACGATATTGAAAAATGTTCTGGCATGGATTATTTCTCTGATTATGCTGATTCCTCTTCTGCTGATCGTAATCAATGCATTTAAGCCGGATTCTGAAGCGCTGACTCTTTCTCTGAAGCTTCCGGAAGTCTGGGAGTTCAGCAACTTCGCAGTTGTTATTGAAAAAGGAAAGCTGGCGGTCAGCTTTTTAAACAGTCTTCTGTATGCGGGCTGCGCTACGATCATCACCGTCATTCTGGCCTCAATGGCAGCTTATGTGCTTGCAAGAAGACGCGGGAAAAAGGATAATGCCCTTTACATGTACATGGTGCTTGGCATTGTAATTCCGGTAAACTATGTATCTCTGATGAAAGTTATGCAGGTAACGCAGTTAAACAATACGAGACTTGGAATTATCCTTCTCTATGTAGCGATGCAGCTTCCGTTTTCTGTTTTTCTGCTGTACGGATTCGTTTCAAAGGTTCCTGTGGATCTGGACGAGGCGGCGGTGCTGGATGGATGCGGTCCCTGGAAACTCTTTTTCAGCATCGTCATGCCAATGATGAAATCCAGTATGGTAACGGCGGCCGTACTCTGTTTCCTGAATACCTGGAATGAGTTTGTGATGCCTCTGTATTTCCTGAACTCCTCCGAAAAATGGCCGATGACTCTTGCAGTATACAACTTCTTCGGACAGTATTCCAAGAGCTGGAACCTGATATGCGCAGACATCCTTCTGACCTGTCTGCCGGTAATTATAATGTACCTGCTTTGCCAGAAGCATATTGTTGGGGGACAGACGGCAGGTGCGGTAAAAGGCTGATATTTTACATATACCGTATTATTTAGGATACAGCGGACGTGTGCCAGTGAAGAATCTCATACGTCCGCTTTTTTAAAAAAGAAAAATTGCATACAAGGAGTATTCAGCATGAGTATTACAAAAAAAGAAGAGCAGAAATTTCGCTTGAAGGACGGATACTGCAGACTTCAGGCAATCCGCGAAAACATTATTAGATGTACTTTTACAAAAAAGGAAAAATGGGAAGAAGAATCTCCCATAGGTATCGAAGTGCCGGCAGAAAGCTGCTTTACCGTGGAAGAAGACCGCATAATGAAATTTAAAACGGAGAGGATCTCTCTGGAGGCGGATCCTGCCGACGGAAGTTTTTGCTGGAAGGATGCTTCTGACGGCCGGGTACTTCTTAAAGAGGGAAGAAAGGAATTAACGGAAGCCCCTTATATGGTATACACTACAGGAGGAGAGAAGCCTGTTATACACAGAGTGCAGACTGTAGACGGGGAGAGAAACTTTGTAAAGAATCTTCGGGCAGTGGAAGATCATAAGGCATACCATGCGAAGCTGTGCTTTCAGTGGGATGCGGATGAACATATTCACGGACTGGGCCAGGGAGAGGAAGGAATTTACGATTACAGAGGAAATGTGCAGTACCTTTATCAGCATAATATGAGAATTCCTGTGCCTTTTTTTGTATCAGACAGAGGATACGGCGTACTGGTGGACTGTGGATCCCTGATGACCTTTAATGATGACTGCCGTGGATCCTGGCTGTATCTGGATATGGTAGAGCAGCTGGATTACTATTTTATTAAAGGAGATTCGCTGGATGAGATCATTGCGGGCTACCGTCTGCTGACAGGCAGGGCGGTAATGCTGCCGAAATGGGCTTTTGGTTATGTCCAGTCAAAGGAGGCCTATCTTACTCAGAAGGAGATGGAGGAGACGGCAGAAAAATATCGTGAGCTGGATATTCCCATTGACTGTCTGGTACAGGACTGGAATACCTGGGAAGCGGGAAAATGGGGGAATAAAAGAGTTGATAAAGGAAGATATCCGGATCTTTCTGCCATGAATAAAAAACTTCATGATATGCATATTCATACCATGGTCTCCGTTTGGCCTAATATGAATGCAGGGACAGAGGATTATGAAGAAATGAAGGAAGCAGGACTGCTTCTGAACGATTACGCCACCTATGACGCATTTTCTGAGAAAGGGCGTGAAATTTACTGGAAACAGGCAGAGAGGGAGCTGTTTTCCGGAGGATTTGATTCCTGGTGGTGTGATTCCACAGAGCCTTTTTCGGGCCCGGACTGGAATGGAGAGTTCAAAAGAGAACCCTGGGAGCGCTTCAGCCTGGTGGGCAATGAACACCGGAAATTCCTGGGAGCGGGCCGAGCGAACCTTTACGCTGCCGTTCATGCCAAAGGTATCTATGAAAACCAGAGAAAGGCGGCGCCTGACAAACGTGTGCTGAATCTGACACGTTCCGGCTATGCTTCCAGCCAGAAATACGGCACAGTGCTCTGGTCGGGAGATATCTATGCTTCCTGGGATACATTAAGAAAGCAGATTCATGAAGGTCTGAATATGTGTATGAGCGGTATGCCGTACTGGACTCTGGATATTGGAGGCTTTTTCACGGTAAATGAAAACTGGCAGCACAGAGGCTGCTTTTGTAATGAGGATCCCACGCCAAAGTGGTTCTGGAAAGGGGACTATGAGAACGGAGTGGACGATTACGGATATCGTGAACTGTATGTACGCTGGTTTGAATACGGGGCGTTTCTGCCGATGTTTCGTTCTCATGGAACAGACACCCCGAGAGAGGTATGGAATTTTGGCAAAAAAGGCGAACCCTTCTACGATGCCCTTGTAAAAACAATTGAGCTCAGATACCAGATGATGCCTTATATATATTCCAATGCGGCGAGAGTATGGGCGGAGGATTATACAATGCTCAGAAGCCTTCTCTTCGACTTTGCAGAGGATAAGAGAGCGGCTGAACTGGGAAATGAATTTATGTTCGGCGACAGCCTGCTGATCTGTCCGGTAACAGAGCCTATGTACTATGAAAAAGAAAGCCGGGTGCTGGAGCGAGAGAAAATATGGAAGTGTTATCTTCCGGCCGGAGCAGAGTGGTATGATTTCTTTAGCGGGAAAAAATATCAGGGAGGAAGAGAGATTGCTGCAGAAGCGCCTATAGACAGAATCCCTGTGTTTGTAAAAGCTGGTTCGATTCTTCCTATGGAGCAAAGAATGACCTATGCGGATGAACGTGTGGATACGCCTTTTGAGATTCATATTTATCCGGGAACAGATGCGTTCTTCCTGCTTTATGAAGACGAAGGCGACGGCTATACCTATGAGGAAGGCGGCTATAACCGTATCCGGCTTGAATGGAAAGACAAGGAGAAGTTGTTTGCCATTGGAAGTGCTGAAAAGAATTTTGCCCAGGGCCTGAAAGGAAGAACCTGCCGTGTTGTCCTGGAAGGAACTGGAAGAGAAGAGAATTTTGTTTATGAGGGAAAAGAAAAAATTATTCAGTTTTAGCAGATGCTGGTTGAGAATTTGAAACCTCTGAAAATTGATACAGAGATATAGAATAAGAAAGGAGTCGCGGCATGCAGAAGGAAAAGTCTGTATGCCGCGGTTCTTTTTTTACTTTACAGGTGGGAGGCGACTCTGTTGTGGGGAGAAGAGATAAAAAATATTATTAATATTTACTTACGTGAAAAAAAGAAAAGTGCTAAAATATTTATGAGAAATAAATCATAAGAAATATATCATAAGTGAGATAGGAGGATTTTTTACATGAAGAAGGAATATGAAGTGGTAGCTGAAATATGCAATGCATGTGCAGGAAGCGAGAGACCCCAGACCTTTATTGAAGAGGCGGAACTGGAAAACACCGATGACTATGTGAGAATGAAACATGGACGGGACTGGGAACTGGTAAAGAAAGAAATTCTGCCGTCAGGAGATATTCAGTACACCCTGGACAAGGGCAGCATTACATATAAATATACTTTTACTGAGTAACTGGCATTTTGGAGGTACATAAAACAGAAATGACGCGACTTAGAGCGTATTGTTCTTTGTACAGGGAAATAGGAAACGCTGAAATGAAAAAACAGTTGATTAAAATAATCAACTGCTCTGAGATCGGGGCAACAGGATTTGAACCTGCGACCTCACGGCCCCCAGCCGTGCGCGCTACCAAGCTACGCCATACCCCGGTGAAAAATATTATAGCAAGACATGTCGGGTTTTGCAAGAGTTTTTTATATGGATATTTTACGATTTTAAGAGTCTTTTTATAATATTTTCAGAAAAAGATGAGAATAATACAAAAATATTTGTGTATAATAAAAAGCTGGATCGGTTCGGGAAGGCTGAAGTGTGTGTTTCTGTCCTGGGGAAAATGTTCTTCATTAGCATAAGAGGGAGTCTCTATTTCCGGGAGAGGGAAGCCGCGGTGTACAGGGATCTCTTTATATAAGGGAGAGCTAAAATTACTCTTGACAAATGCGGGTTTATCATGTTAGCCTATATCCATAACAAAAACATATTTGAAATGCGTTGATGAGGAATAGTACATGTGGACTGGAGCGCAGAGAGCTGCCGGATGGTGCGAGGCAGCGGAAGGGAATCATGGAACTCGCCTCGGAGTAGCTGTCCGAACTCCGGAAAGGAAAGTAGGCGCAGACGGTATCCACCGTTATATGGAGAGGATATAAGGATTCGAACAGAATTCCGTATCCCTGAGTGTATGAAACCGTTCATAAATAAGAGTGGTACCGCGAAGGAAGCAGTCTTTCGTCTCTTGCAGCAGTCTGTAGAGATGGAAGATTTTTTTTTAGCATTTCGGGAAAATGGAGGGAAAAGATAATGATGAATGCAAAGAAGTATCAGAGACAGTATTACATGCCGCCGGTAAAATGCATGAAATGGGCAGAAAAAGAGTATGTGGATAAGGCTCCTATCTGGTGCAGCGTGGATCTCCGCGATGGGAACCAGGCCCTGGTTATTCCCATGAGCCTGGAACAGAAAGTAGAATTTTTTAAGCTTCTGGTGGAAATCGGATTTAAAGAAATAGAAGTGGGCTTTCCGGCTGCTTCTGAGACGGAGTATACATTCCTGAGAACTTTGATTGAACAGAACCTGATTCCGGAGGATGTAACTATTCAGGTTCTTACTCAGGCCAGAGAACATATTATCCGCAGAACTTTTGAGGCGGTTAAGGGCGCTCCAAAGGCGATCATTCATGTATATAATTCCACATCTGTGGCCCAGAGAGAGCAGGTGTTCAAAAAATCAAAAGAAGAGATTAAACAAATTGCCGTTGACGGGGCAAAGCTGCTGAAAGAATTGGCAGAAGAGACCGAGGGAAATTTCCAGTTTGAATACAGTCCGGAAAGTTTTACCGGGACAGAACCAGAGTACGCTCTGGAAGTCTGCAACGCGGTTCTGGATGTGTGGCAGCCGACGCCGGAAAACAAGTGCATTATCAACCTTCCTGTGACGGTTCAGCTGTCCATGCCCCATGTATACGCAAGTCAGATTGAGTATATGAGCGAGAATATGAAGTATCGTGAAAATGTGATTCTTTCTCAGCATCCGCATAATGACCGGGGATGCGGCGTGGCGGATTCGGAAATGGGTCTTCTTGCAGGAGCGGACAGAATTGAGGGAACTCTTTTTGGAAATGGCGAGCGTACGGGAAATGTGGACATTATAACTCTGGCCATGAATATGTACTCCCAGGGAGTGGATCCCGGGCTCGATTTTTCCAATATGCCGCATATCTGCGAGGTCTATGAGGAATGCACAGGAATGAAAGTCGACGATAGAAGTCCATACAGCGGTTCCCTTGTATTTGCGGCCTTTTCCGGTTCTCACCAGGATGCCATCGCCAAAGGCATGCACTGGAGAGACGAAAAAGATCCAAGCCGCTGGACGGTGCCGTATCTTCCTATCGATCCGACTGATGTAGGACGCAACTATGACGCGGACGTGATCCGTATCAACAGTCAGTCCGGAAAGGGCGGCGTAGGATATATTCTGGAGACAAAATACGGTCTGAATCTTCCGGCGAAAATGCGGGAGGCAATGGGATATACTGCCAAAGCTGTTTCTGATCATAAACATAAGGAGCTTCTTCCGGACGAGATCTTCAGCCTGTTCAAGAAGACCTTCGAAAATGTTGTGGAGCCGTTCAGCATCAACGAGGTTCATTTCCAGCAGAAGGACGGCGGCATTGTGACACAGGTGACATCCTCCTTTAACGGTAAGACAGTCACAACAGAGGCGAAAGGAAATGGACGCCTGAATGCGGTGAGCAACGCGCTGAAGAAGGCATATGATCTGAAATATAATCTTGTCACCTATCAGGAGCATGCTCTTGAGAAAAGCTCCAGCTCAAAAGCCATCGCTTATGTGGGGATTGAAAGCCCCAACGGAAATCTTTCCTGGGGAGCAGGCGTGGATCCGGATATTATCCGCGCGTCCATTGACGCTCTCGTAACGGCTATTAATAACAGGATCTGAAAACATAATAAATAGAAACGGCGGAAAACCGGAAGGAATCTCTGACACAGAATTCTTTCCGGTTTTGTCGGTTTTGTAGGGCGGGTTTTCACTTTACGGTGGATTTTTTGCAGAATACCTGTTAAACTAAAAATAATGCAGTGCTTTATCCTGTGTTTTGCGGGATAAAGCGGGAAACTGCGGAGAATACATGTTCATAGAAAAGAACAGAATAAAGGAAAGGATATTCCAAATGCTGAAGATTAAAAGCTATGTGAAGGTAAAAAGCATTGCAGAAGCCTATGAACTGAACCAGAAAAAATCAGCGTGTGTTCTGGGGGGAATGATCTGGCTGAAAATGGGAAACAGAAATGTTTCCACGGCAATTGATTTGTCCGGTCTCGGTCTGGATACGATTCAGGAGAGAGAAGAAGAATTCTATATCGGGTGTATGACCTCCCTGAGAGATCTGGAGACAAACGCCGCGCTCCAGGAGTATACCCAGGGGGCGATCCGGGAGAGCCTCCGGCATATTGTAGGCGTACAGTTCCGCAACTGCGCTACGGTAGGAGGAAGTGTTTTCGGAAGATATGGATTTTCGGATGTGCTTACGATGTTTCTGGCTATGGATACCTGGGTGGAACTCCATGAGGCCGGAAGGATTCCTCTTGCGGAATTTGCGGGACAGAAAAAAGACAGAGATATTCTGGAAGCGGTTATTGTGAAAAAGAATCCGCTGAAGGCTGTTTATCTCAGCCAGAGAAATTCAGAGACGGATTTTCCGGTTTTGACCTGTGCCGCTTCTTTGTCGGGAGACAGGGCCAAAACGGTGATCGGCGCGCGGCCTGGAAGGGCAATGATTGTGGAGGATACAAGAGGGATTCTCCAGGGATTCGGCGAAATGTCCCGGAGGGAGAAAGCGGAAGCGGCGGGAGAATTTTCAAAGTTCGCAGCCGGGAATGTGCCGCTGGGCAGCAATATGCGTGCATCTTTGGAATATCGGAAACTTCTGGCGGAAGTACTGACAAGAAGAGCATGGGAATCACTGGGAGGGATTGGAAAATGAACCTTAGTTTTTGGCTGAATGGGGAATATCGTCATGAGGAAGTGGAGCCGGACAGGATGCTTTTGGATTTCCTCCGCGAAAAAGGCTGTTACAGTGTAAAATGTGGATGCGAGACATCGAACTGCGGACTCTGTACAGTGCTGATGGACGGGAAGCCTGTTTTGTCCTGCAGTGTGCTTGCTCTCCGCGCAGAGGGCAAAAAAATCGTAACCATGGAAGGAATGCAGAAAGAAGCAGAGGAATTTGGAAGTTTTCTGGCGGATGAGGGTGCAGAGCAGTGCGGATTCTGCAATCCTGGATTTATTATGAATATTTTTGCCATGGAACGTGAGCTTGCGGATCCCTCCGAAGAGGAAATTAAGGAATATCTGGCAGGAAATCTCTGCAGGTGCTCCGGCTTCACAGGACAGACAAGGAGCATAAAAAAATATCTGGAATATAAGAAAGCGCAGAAGAGAGAGGAGGCGGAGGCGTGAAATATGTAAGCAGACCGGTAAGAAAAACAGACGCTATGGCGCTGGTGACAGGGAAGCCGGTATATACCAATGATCTTGCGCCGAAGGACTGTCTGATCGTAAAAATCCTCCGCAGTCCGCATGCTAATGCCTGGATTGAAGAGATCAAAACAGGAACTGCCCGTCAGATCAGCGGAATTGAGGCGGTATACACTTATAAAGATGTGCCTCAGAAGCGTTTTACTCTGGCAGGCCAGACGTATCCGGAGCTGAGCCCCTATGACCGTCTGATCCTGGACCGCCATCTGCGCTTTGTGGGAGACGCAGTGGCCATTGTGGCGGGAGAATCTGAAGCCGCTGTGGATAAGGCGCTGAAGAGAATTAAAGTAAAATACAGAGTGGAAGAGCCTGTTCTTGATATGCACAAGGCAAAGGACGGGAAGATTCTTGTTCACCCCGAGGATGACTGGGAAGCGAAGGTGCCTGTAGGCGCGGATAACAAAAGAAATCTCTGTGCCTCAGCATCAGAAGAGTCCGGAGATGTGGATAAAGTTCTCGCAGAGTGCAGATATACGGTGGATCATACCTATCACACGAAGGCAAACCAGCAGGCTATGATGGAGACATTCCGCACTTACTGCTATATGGATTATTTCGGAAGACTGAACGTAGTGTCTTCCACCCAGATTCCTTTTCATGTGAGAAGAATTGTAGGGAATGCCCTTGCGATTCCTTCATCGAAAGTAAGAGTAATCAAGCCCAGAATCGGCGGAGGCTTCGGGGCAAAACAGACGTCCGTCAGCGAGATATATCCGGCTTTTGTTACATGGAAAACAGGCCGCCCTTCAAAGATTTTATACAGCCGCTATGAGTCCCAGATCTGCTCATCGCCCCGCCACGAGATGGAGATTCGTGTCCGTGCAGGCGCAGACGAAAAAGGCATTGTCCGGGCGATCGACGTTTATACTCTTTCCAATGCGGGAGCTTATGGGGAGCACAGTCCGACGACAGTAGGCTTAAGCGGGCATAAGTCCATTGCTCTTTACCGCCATACAGAAGCGTACCGTTTTGCCTATGATGTGGTTTACACGAACCTGCAGGCTGCAGGGGCCTACCGGGGCTACGGGGCAACTCAGGGGATTTATGCAGTGGAATCTGCGGTAAATGAGCTTGCCCACAAGATGGGAATGGATCCGGTGAAAATAAGAGAATTGAATATGCCGGTTCAGGGCGGCCCTCTTCCGGGGTATGGCGACTGCGATACGGCCGAGAGCTGTACTATGGATCAGTGTATGGCGCGTGCAAAAGAAATGATGCACTGGGACGAAAAATATCCCTGCGTGGATCTGGGAAACGGAAAAGTCCGCGGAGTAGGAGTGGCAATGGCTATGCAGGGCTCCTCAATTGCAGGCGTTGACGTAGGAGGAGCTGATATGAAACTGAATGAGGACGGCTCTTATACCCTTGGACTCGGATGCGCGGATATGGGAACCGGATGTGATACGATTCTGGCCCAGATGGCAGCCGACTGTATGGAAACTCCCATGGAGAATATTGTTGTGTTCGGCGTGGACACAGACATTTCTCCCTACGATTCCGGATCTTATGCCTCTGCAACTACCTATACCACAGGAATGGCGGTGGTTCATGCATGCAGGGAGCTCAGGAAAAAGATCTGCGCTCTGGGGGCCCGGATGCTGGATACGGATCCGGAAGAGACAGATTTTGACGGCGAATTTGTGTACAGCGGAGAGAAAAAAGTGTCCCTGAGAGAAATTGCCGTTAAGGGCACCTGCGGCAACAGCCAGGAGCTTCAGGTCACCAGGACCTTTTCTTCGTCGATTTCCCCGCCGCCTTTTATGGTCGGCATGGCCGAGGTGGAGGTTGATAAAGAGACAGGAAGTGCAAAGGTTGTGGATTATGTGGCGGTAGTCGACTGTGGCACTCCCATCAATCCCAATCTGGTCCGGGTGCAGACGGAGGGCGGAATTGCGCAGGGAATCGGCATGGCGCTTTATGAGGATATACAGTACAGTGAAAAAGGCGCTGTCCGCAACAACTCTTTTATGCAGTACAAAATTCCGTCCCGTCTGGATATTGGAGATATCCGCGTGGAGATCCGGGGAAGCTACGAACCTTCCGGACCTTTTGGAGCCAAATCTGTAGGCGAGCTGGTTATCGACACTCCCTGTCCGGCGATAACAGAGGCGGTGTATAACGCCACAGGGGTAAGGGTACGGGAACTCCCTGTTACGCCGGAAAAAATTGCTCTGGGTATGCTGAAAAAAGATCTGGAGAACTGACATGGGGATGATCGTGAAGGGGATTCTGGCAATCTTCTGGCTGGCGGCAGTGCCAGCCTTCGCCGGCGTCCCGTTTCTTGGGAAAAAAAGAACTGGGAATATTGCAGAAATGATTTTGACAGGATACCTGGCTTTGTTCTCTGTTATGGAGATACTGACGCTGCCGATGACATGGCTGAAAATGCCGCTGCATGTGCTGACTGTCAGCTGCGGAATTGTGTTTTCCGCTTTTGCCGTGTGGGGGATAATCTGCCTGAAAAAACAAAAGCCGCTGTATCGGCTGAAGGAGCGGAAAATCCACTGGAATTTCTACTTATGTCTGGCAGTGCTTGTAATCATTCTGCAGGTAGTTATGTGTACATTTCTGGCGCATATGGATGCCGACGACTGCTTTTATGTAGGGGCGGCGACGACAGATGTGTATACGGACACCATTTTTGAAGTAAACCCGTATACAGGACGGGAATATATCATGCTGCCCAGAAGATATGTGCTGTCTCCCTTTCCTGTTTTTCTGGCGGTGGTCAGCCAGCTCAGCGGCGGGCTTCATCCGGCAATAATGGCCCATGTGTTTTTCCCTCTGGTTTTTCTGCCGGCAGCTTATATGGTGCAGTACTGTATAGCGGGAAAATGGTTCCGGGGCGACCGGAAAGCCAGGGGAATTTATCTTTTTCTGGCTGCGCTTTTGTGCAGCTTTTCCGGTTACTCTGTATATAATGCGGGGAACTTTCAGATGGTGAGAATCTGGCAGGGGAAAGCTCTTCTGGCGGGAGTTTTTCTTCCTTATCTTTTTTATCTGTGCATCTCTCTTCTGATGGAAAAGAAACAGACCTGTTCCTGGCTTCTTCTTGTGATGGCGAATATCAGCTGCTGCCTGCTGTCTTCTATGGGAATTCTGCTGGCTCCGCTGATGACGGGCTGCTTTCTGGCAGTGTGTTTCGTGTGGAGACGGGAGTGGAAACGGGTGCTGAAGGGACTTATGTGCTGTCTTCCGTCGATACTTTTGGGATTGCTGTATATCGGTATAGGATAGGAGAGGGAAGATGAAAGAAGTCATAAAAGAAACAATCGCTTTTTGGAATAATTACTGGGGGGACAGCTTTGTTCCCTGGCTTCTGCTGGCGGCGGTGATTTATCTTCTCGTTTTCAGAAGAAAAAAGGACATAACCAGATATGTTCTGCTTTATCTGGCAGTATCGCTTTTCTTGTTTTTCTGCCCGTTTACGGCCAAAATCATTCAGGCATGCATAGGAGAAACGGTATACTGGCGTGTGCTGTGGCTGATTCCATCCACTCCTGTGATTGCTTTTACTATGACAGAAGTCCTCAGAGGGAGAAAAAAAGCAGGGAAAGTCCTGGGCCTGGCGGTTTGCGCAGCTTTGATCATCCTGACCGGAAGAGGAATTTATCAGGCCGGCAATTATCATCTTGTTCATAACTATCAGAAAGTCCCGGACGAGGTGGCAGGCATCTGCGAGATGGTGAAAAGCGATGCGGACGGAAGTCTGTTTATGCTTGCGGCGGACAATTATATCGGACCTTATGTCCGGGTTTACGACCCTTCTATACGAATGATGTTTAACCGGGAAAACCGGGGAGGGTACGGAGCAGGGTCAAGAAGACTTTACCTTGAGATCAACGCGCCGGTATTGAATTACCGCAATATCGGAGCAGTGGGACGGAGAACCTTCTGCAATTATTTGGTGGTAAAAGTGCCAAATGAAGAACAGAAAAAAGATCTGGAGGCGTATGGATATCAGGAAGTGGGGAACGTAAACCGCTACAGTCTCTATCGTCTGGGAGATTCGGCGGACGCAGTGCAAAATCCGATTCTGTTCCGGGAAGAGTAAATGCTTTTGATTTCAGAATTATTTAAGTCTGAGGCCGCAGGACCAAAAGATGGTTCTGCGGCCTGCTTTATAGTTCCCGGGGAGATACTTTTGCAAATTAATGTAAAAAAGTACCGGGGCTGATTGAATATTAAAACGTTCTGTGCTATGATAAACAATATTTATGCAATTGCAGAGAACAGATCTCTGGCAGAAAGCAGACAAAAATCTGCCGGAGATTCATAGTTATTTCATCCCGTAATTCGATATATATATTATCATGCACCTGAAATGCAGAAGGTGTTTGCTGCCAGCTGAGCGGCAATGGAAGAACGGGACAGGAAGAGGAGAGTAAAATGTGTGGAATAGTTGGATTTACCGGAAACCATCAGGCGGCTCCTATTTTGCTGGACGGACTGTCAAAGCTGGAATACAGGGGCTATGATTCTGCCGGGCTTGCTGTTAGGGACGGAAATGCCGAGGTGGAAGTCATTAAGGCGAAGGGACGCCTTAAAGTTTTGAAAGAAAAAACCAATAACGGCGAATCAGTGCCGGGCACCTGTGGGATTGGCCATACCCGCTGGGCTACGCATGGGGAACCCTCAGAGATTAATGCTCATCCTCATGTCAGCGACGATGGAAATGTGGTTGCTGTTCATAATGGAATTATAGAAAATTATCAGGAACTGAAGGATAAGCTTCTTCGAAAGGGATATAAGTTTTATTCCTCCACAGATACAGAGATAGCGGTCAAGCTTGTGGATTATTACTATAAAAAATATGAGGGTACGCCGGTGGATGCGATCAATCATGCTATGGTGCGTATCCGCGGATCGTACGCAATGGCCCTGATGTTTAAAGATTATCCGGAGGAAATCTTTGTGGCAAGAAAGGACAGTCCGATGATCCTCGGGGTAGAGAACGGAGAATCCTATATTGCCTCGGATGTTCCGGCTATCTTAAAGTATACAAGAAATGTATACTATATCGGCAATTTGGAAATGGCCTGTGTCAAAAAAGGAGAAATTGTTTTCTACAATCTTGACGGCGATGTGATCCAGAAAGAAATGAAGACAATTGAATGGGATGCTGAAGCGGCAGAAAAAGCCGGATTTGAGCATTTTATGATGAAGGAGATTCATGAGCAGCCAAAGGCAGTGGCAGATACACTGAACTCTGTCTTAAAGGACGGCAGGATTGATCTGGGCGAGGTTGGGCTTATAGACGAAGACATTCTTGGAATCAGCCAGATTTACATTGTAGCCTGCGGATCTGCCTACCATGTGGGTATGGCTGCCCAGTATGTAATTGAGGACATGGCTAAAATTCCGGTTCGTGTGGAACTTGCCTCGGAGTTTCGCTACAGGAAACCGCTGCTGGATAAGAACGGCCTGGTAATTATCATCAGTCAGTCCGGGGAGACGGCTGACAGCCTTGCCGCGCTTCGGGAAGCAAAGAACAGAGATATTCGTACTCTGGGGATCGTCAATGTAGTAGGCTCATCCATAGCCAGAGAAGCAGATAATGTTTTTTATACCCTTGCCGGACCAGAGATATCCGTAGCTACTACAAAAGCCTACAGCACTCAGCTTATTGCGGCCTATGTTCTGGCGGTCCAGTTTGCCCGGGTAAGGGGTGAAATTACAGAAGAGCAGTATGAGGGATATATTGAGGAGCTTCTGAAGATCCCGGAAAAAATCGAAAGGATTATTGAAGACAAAGAAAGACTGCAGTGGTTCGCCGCGAAGCAGGCAAATGCCAGAGATATCTTTTTCATCGGAAGAGGAATTGATTATGCGATCTGTATGGAAGGCAGTCTGAAAATGAAAGAAATCAGTTACATTCATTCGGAGGCGTATGCGGCAGGCGAGCTGAAACACGGGACAATTTCTCTGCTGGAAAACGGCACTCTGGTGATTGGCGTGCTGACACAGCCGGAATTATACGAAAAAACGGTCAGCAATATGGTGGAGTGCAAAAGCCGCGGCGCATATCTTATGGGACTGACTACTTTTGGGAATTATAATATAGAAGATACTGCCGACTTTACAGTATACATTCCCAAAACCGATCCTCACTTTGCCACTTCTCTTGCGGTCATTCCCCTCCAGCTGATGGGGTATTACGTCAGTGTTGCCAGAGGCCTGGATGTGGATAAACCAAGAAACCTGGCAAAAAGTGTGACGGTTGAGTAAGAACAGCAATCATAAAAAACAGCATCAAAAAAGACTGTCCTGTTATAGAGGCAGTCTTTTGATTTATTTGGCTGTCTGCAGACGGAGGATTTTCTGTCTGCAGCAGTCTGAAAAATACATAAACGTTTTTCGGCGCACTTTTACCCATGAATGGCAATATCAGCGGATGAAGTTCGTCATGGTAACAGGCTCTTTTTCCGGAAGACCATATTTTTCTTTTCCAAGTGCAATGCTCTTTATAAGGAAAGACATATTGCGGGCCAGTACGCGCATGGTTAAAAGACCTTCGGCATCCTGGGAAGCTTCTCCTTCCAGTCTTCCGTGTATGCTGTTCCAGTAGCGGCTGGATGCAATGGGCATGCCGCTGATAGTGAAAAATTTGTTTAACTCATCGAAAGTCGCGGAAAGGCCGCCTCTTCTTGCACAGACCACACTTGCTCCGACTTTCATTGTCTTATCAAAAGAGGTGCTGTAAAACAATCTGGTAAGCAGAGCCACCAGAGTCGCATTTGCGGACGCATAATAGACAGGGCTTCCCACTACGAGACCATCGCACTCCTCAAATTTAGGGGAAATTTCATTTACAATATCATCAAACACACATTTTCCTTTTTCTGCACAGGCACCGCAGGCAATACAGCTTCGAATGCCTTTATTTCCAACGTGTATAATTTCGGTTTCTATTCCTTCCTGTTTAAAAACTTTTTCCATTTCCTTCAGCGCGATTGAGGTGTTTCCGTTTTTGCGCGGGCTTCCATTTAACATTAAGACTTTCATAGTAAACCTCCTGATAATCATTTTCTCATATATTATAACTCAATTTTTTTGTTTTTCAAAATAATAATGTAGAAAATTGTGTCTGATAAAGGATTACAGACGCTTCCGGCGAGAAGGAAAAATGGTTCCGGCGGGTATATTCCCGGAAAAAAGCATGGAAAAGATCTGAAATTAAAGAGATATAAAAACTGTTGCGCAGATGTTTTGGAAAATATTGACATATTATCAAAATAAAACTACACTATATACTGTAACCTAAAATATCTGTGAGAAACACAGCAATGAAAAGAAAGGCAGGGTAATGTAATATGGCTAAAACATTGGTGGCTTATTTCAGTGCCAGCGGTACCACAGCAAAGCTGGCCGAACGGCTTGCGGCAGCAGTTGGCGGAGAGCTGTATGAGATTCAGCCTGAAATTCCTTATACAGATGCCGATTTAAACTGGATGGATAAACAGAGCCGAAGCAGTATTGAGATGAATGACAAAACTTTTCGCCCGGCAGTTGTCGGCAGGGTAAAAAATATGGAACAGTATGATACTGTATTTTTAGGTTTTCCAATCTGGTGGTATGTTGCTCCCACAATTATAAATACTTTTCTGGAACAATATGATCTTACGGGAAAAAAAATCATTCCTTTCGCTACATCAGGCAGCAGCGGTATGGGAAACACAAACAAGGAACTTGCGCCTTCCTGTCCGGGGGCTGTATTAATGCAAGGAAAAAGATTTCCTGCAAATGCGTCAGAAAAAGAATTAAAGGAATGGGCGGAGAGCTGCCGTATCTGATTAGGGAAAGAATAAAGCCAATGGCGGTTTTATAGACACTACAGGGATAGAATTTTTCGGTTCTATCCCTAAAATAAAAAAATTGAAAAAAAGCTGTTGACAGGTATTGGAAGCTGTGGTATTATAACTGAGCTGTCGCAAGAGTACATTTTGAATATACAATTTAAACAGTTTAAAAAACTTAAAAAAAGTTGTTGACAGGAAAAGGAAATTGTGATAAAGTAAACGAGCTGTCTGAGAGACATGAATTACAAAACATCGGAAAGTGGACAGGGATATCCGGGATGCGGCGAAAAGCTGCAGGAAGCGTTGAAAAAACTTCTTCAAAAAAGTTAAAAAAGTGCTTGACAAGATCTGGAAGATGTGATAAAGTAAATGAGCTGTCTGAGAGACAGGAACCTTGATAACTAAACAGTGAGACACATACGATTCTCGAAAATTCTTTTTAAACAGAGC
>DWYN01000134.1 GCA_019118645.1 Candidatus Blautia excrementipullorum
AATTCCTGCCTGGGAAAATACACTCTCTTTTCTCTCAGACCAGGAGAATCCTGTGAAAGCAAAAAAGACCGGCAGATCAGCAACTTACGCTCCTCTATCCGCCGGCTATTTTCTGTGATCAGCCTTGCTCACATAAGATGATGTTTCTGGAATGCCTTCCATAATCCGTCCTCGGCAACGCAGGGGCAGATATCATCCACAATTTTTTTGAGTTTTTCATTCCCGTTTTCCATACAGATACTCAATCCGGCCGTCTCCAGCATTTCTTTGTCATTCATGCTGTCTCCGAACCCAACGGAGTCCTCAATCGGAACCTGCAGATAATCGCACACATACTTTACAGCCGTTCCTTTATTAATCTTTCTGTTAATAACTTCTCCATTTGCATATCCGCGTCTGCCGTCATCCTGAATGCACATCTGGAAGTCCTCTTTTAACTCGTCTCCCGCTCTCACCAGAGCCTCCACAGAAGGGCACATCACCACCAGCTTATATACCGGCTGGTTCTTATACTCGCTCATGGGAAAAATATTCATAGATTTTTCCACCTGCTCTCTCCATCTCAGAAGTTCGCTGTTTCTGCCTTCTGTACTGTGCAGCCGCAGAAAATCCTTAAGTCCTTCGTCGGTATATGCCCCGTCTCTGCACTCTACTGTACGAAAAATCCCATTTTCCTCCAGGACATCCATAGCCATTTTCTTCTGTCTCTCTGTCAGAGGGCTGTCATAAATCACCTTTTCTCCCATAAGGATATAAGCTCCTGCGCTGGCGACCACGCCGTCGAATCCATAGGTGAGAAGGGACGCCATCATCCCGTAGCTTCTGCCGGTGCACAAAAACACATAGTTTCCTGCCTGCCGCGCTCTCCTTACCGCTTTCTGCGCGGAGGCCGGAGGAATATTGCTTTCAGGCTCTGTAAAAGTTCCGTCAATATCGAGAAAAATAATTTTTCGGTTCATTCTGATTTCTCCATTTCCAAGGCAATCACCTATGATTATGCCTGCCATTTATCTGTAATCGTTTTCATTGCGCAGCTTCGATTATAGTGCATAATTTCGAATTTGTAAACTGCCGATTTTCATCTTATCTGTCTGCGTTTTTCAGATTTTCTGTATCTTTGCAGTATAATTGCCGAGAGTATTCCCGCAAGGAGAGATGTCCCCGCAAAATTCAGCCAGATGCCTGTAAGATTTAACGGCCACAGAGCTCCTATCAGGATTACCGGAAAAAGAAGAGCGGTCGACAAAGAAATAATGGACGCTTCTTTTGCTTTCTCCACCGCTACCATATAGCTCTGTGTCGCGAAAGAAAACCATCTTGTAATATATGTAAGCGCAAAGAGCAGCACCGCTGTATGAGCCATCTTCATAAATCCATCGGCCGGGCTGCTGACAAACAGGCGGATAATCAAATCCGGAAACAGGAGCATAACCGCCGCTGATGCAAGAGACACAACTGCACTGGCTGCATAGCAGCACTTTTCAATGGACAGAATCCGTTTCCGGTTTCCTGCTCCCAAATTATAGCTTACCGCCGGCTGAAGCGAATCGCACATTCCATACAGAAGAGGCTGTACAAATCCGTCTGCATACATCAGAATTCCATAAATAGATACCGCCTGCTCTCCTCCTACGCGCAGAAGCAGAAAATTCATAAGAATCGAGGTAATCCTTCCCGCAATGTTATTCAGAAAGTTCGGGCTTCCACAGCTTACAATTTTTTTGATCATCATCGCGCTAAATCTGGGTCTGCAGAAATGAAGCTGCATTTTTCCTCTCAGGAACGGATAAAAAGCAATCACTGTGCAGACAAACATTCCCGTACAGGTAGCCAGTCCCGCTCCCCAGATTCCCCATCGGAATACGTACAAAAATGTAAATTCCAAAACCGCTGTAAGAACGGACATGAAAATATTCAGAAGCATGCTTCCTCTGATTTTTCCGCAGATTCTCAAATAATTGTCCACGGCAAAAATAATAGTTGTAAACGGCGCACAGAAAGCATATACGCGGAGATACTGAACTGCATATTTCAGAAGTTCGCCCTCCGCTCCCATTATTTTCAGAAGCGGCACAGCAAAAAGGAAAAGAAAACCTCCGATTGCCACTCCTGCACCCACAATCATCAAGCAGGCGCAGGTAAAATAATTGTTGGCCTCCTTCTCCTCTTTTCTTCCCAGACTGATGGAAATCGGCACCGCGGATCCAACGCCGATCAGATCAGCCAGTGAAAAGTTGATAATTACAAAAGGCATTGCAAGATTCAAAGCTGCAAAGGGCGTATCTCCGAGAATCTGTCCTACGAGGATTCCGTCAATCAGCTGATACAGCGCAGAAGCCAGCATACTGACTGTCCCGGGTATTGACGCAATAAAAAATAGTTTCAGTATCGGTGTTTTTGTAAATAAAGTCTTTGAGTCCATAAGTCTTTTTCCGTTCCCGCTGCCGCGGGACTTTCAAGCGAGTCCTTCCCGGGAAGATACCGGTCTTCTCACTTTTCATTTCCCCCCTTATCAAAAATTTCTTTTTGGAATTCTTCAATTAAATGATTTGTAAAAGCCTCCAGGCCTTTAAGCAGTTCCGGAGAATACTCTCTCATAGTTTTATCCATAGCATTCTCTTCCGCCTTGTAAAGATTACAAAAGAGCCGGTCCACATAAGC
This sequence comes from Candidatus Blautia excrementipullorum, assembly GCA_019118645.1. Classification (GTDB taxonomy): domain Bacteria; phylum Bacillota; class Clostridia; order Lachnospirales; family Lachnospiraceae; genus Blautia_A; species Blautia_A excrementipullorum. The sequence continues at coordinate 2,662 of DWYN01000134.1, forward strand.
CTTCCCCTCTCCGGTGAGGCGGATCTGCTTCTCTTTTGTGTGCTCATGGCTGTCCATAACAAGATAGCCCTTATCTGCGCACTCTTTTACAATGGTATTTATGGTCGTTCTGGGGATCAGCCATTCATCACAGATCTCTTTCTGCGTATGCAGTTTTCCATCATTCAGTACATAAAAAAGCGCCAGCGCGTTATCCTTAATCCCCATTTTTCTCGCAGCCATATAATAAAGCCCGTCTATTCTGTTCATGCAGAGATTCAGCCTGTCTATATAATCCCGGTTGCTTTCCAAGATCTTCCCAACTCCCTTCCTGTTCGATCCTCCTGTCTGATGTGCTGAGATACTTTATTCTATATTTAATACGAATTCGTATTTCAGCTCTGTATTATAATACGGATCCGTATTATAATCAAGCGGATTTTCCATCTTCTTTCTGCTGTTTTATGATCATATCTTTTTTAACATTTTCTTTATTATATTTTCTTTTGTAAATACCATGTTAAATGTATCTCAATTCTTTCTGACTTCTATTGAATCCATTTTTTTCCGGTGCTATACTGACCTCGTTCCGGAACATGAAAAAACTTTTTGTTTTTGAAGAAGAGGAGTGAAACAATGAAAAGAAAAGTTATCGCAGCAATGCTTACTTTATTAACAGCAGCTATGGTATGTCCGACCGCTTATGCGGCTACTGAGCATTACAATGACAGCAGTGTAACCGGTGATGCAGAGGAATGGCAGGCTTATAAGGATAACTGGGAGACACTGGCTACCGATTATACAAAAGTATCCCTTACTCCCGGAAAAGATGAAACAGAACTGAATTTTGCCTGGTACAGCGAAAAGACAGATGCTGAGGGAACACCAGTCGTACATTTTGGAACAGATCAGAATGCTCTGGAAACTTTCACAGGCACAGTCGGCGATGTAGACCAGTCTCTGACAGGTGATACCGCTTATGAGTATAATTACGTGACTGTTACAGGTCTTCAGCCCAATACCACTTACTATTATACAGTAGAAAGAAACGGCGAGCAGAGTGAAGTAGTGGAATATTCCACAAAGGATACGGAAACTGTAAAAATGCTCTATGTAGGAGACCCGCAGATCGGCGCTTCCAAGGGACAGCCACAGGACGGCGGCGAACTTTCTGATGAAGCCGGAACAGCAAATACAGCAGCTATGAACGACGGCTTCGCATGGAACAGAACTCTGAATACAGCTCTTGAAGAGAATCCGG
>DWYN01000135.1 GCA_019118645.1 Candidatus Blautia excrementipullorum
TTGTAATGAACGAGTTTCATTGTTCATTATAAAAGAAAACGCACCGTTTAGAATGGAATCAGCGCACCGCTATTTCAGAATAGGTGCACCGCTAATTCTGGAATGGACGCACCAATCGACTGGAATTTGCACGTGTTAGTTATGTTTATCGGGGGCGTTACTATGTTGATAGTTTCCCGGATAACATATCGTGTGTGGTTAAAGGGGGCCGGAATTTTATCGACTACTTTTTTTCTGCTTTTACTGATACGGTTTTTCCTGGAAAAAGCAGGCGTTTTAGCGATTGATTATCCGAGTTGGTTTATGGTGGGGTCTGCAAGTATATATTTGCCTTTTATATTAATCGCATTAAGCTGTTTTTCTTTGGCGGCTGTGGGAGAAATGAGGCAATTGACAGACATATTCAATCTCCAGAATGGTATTTTGATTAATATAATAATGACTACTGCCAGTCTCTATCTCTGCATAGGATGGAAATATATGTTTTTTTATTTTATTATGACAGGGGTGGTTATTTCCGTCCGCTTTTCTGGGGCGGTGCCGGCGTTCATTGGTTTTATATCAGTTTTGATTGGTTATGTTTGCTCTCAGATGACGGCATATTCCCGGCGTCTTGAGGCTTTTCTGGATCCGTCTGAAAGTGCGGTAGGGTTTGAGGTAATGAATAATTTGTATATGATACATTCGGGAGGTTTGTTCGGACGAGGAATTGGGAGTACCTATGGCGTTATGGAAAATGGGGGTACTTTTTATCTTATATCCAAATTGATTCAAGATATGGGATTGGTTGGGGTGCTATGTTTTCTGTCCCTTTTTGCATTATTGTTCTGGAGAATAATTATATCGATTACAAAAGCGCCTGATCGTATTGGCTTTTATATGGGGCTGTTGATTTTTTTGTTTTTTCTTGGAAGACTTTTGTGTAATGTAATGGTGAATTTGAACCTGATTCCGTTTGTGGGTATTCATCTACCTTTTGGAGGAGTGGGAAGTCATATAGCTTTAATCGATTATTTGCTTCTGGGCGTTATGATGAGTATATCCAGACACAGGATAGAAAGGATTTAGTGATAAGATGAAGGCATGGTTATTTATATTTATACTGGTTGTGGCTGGAATATTAAGTATCCTGCGTTTACTTTGCAGAATAAAAAGTATAAAGAAAGGGAAAGAGAAAAAAGTCAGGGAAGAATATGCAGCGGAGAGTGTTGCTCTGTTACTCTTTTTAGCCATGGATATAGTGACGGTGATAGGAGCACTTTACGAGTACTCGTTCTGGGACTTTCTGGGAGATATCTTTCACATCCGCAAGGAAGAATCAGAAGTGATTCCAATTGTGGGTATTATTAGTCTTGTGGTTATCTTTGTTTTGTGCTACAGATTGGTTGCAAAAACTTATGGGCACTGGAATGGGCCGGTTAGCAGACGGCAGCACGCTATGAACACGGAACAGATGGAAAATGGGAAGTTGTCAAAAGATTTTTTCTATTATATTAACTGTATGATTCGTGGTATGTTGAAGGGGAATCCTGAACTAAGAAGGTATATTTCGATAGCTGATGAGGAGATAGAGGAAAATTCCATAACGAATGAGTCGGTGTGGAAGATGGAATTTGCTATGATTTACTCTCTCATGTCAAATCAAGCGCATATAGATGTTGAGAAGGACTGGCATTCCATGCATAACTGTTTTGTTTCGGAGTATGCGTCCAAGAAGATTGCGATTTTTTGTACAAATCAGAAACCGGAAAAGCAAGAAGTAATCGCTTTTCTGGAATATATACATACGATAAATCCGGATTATTTTCGTATTATTGTCGCAGTGAAAAATGGTATGGAGAAAGACTTTAAAGAATGGTTCGGGATGTATGAAGTGGAGTATATCTTTAAAGAGAATGCACTGGATCATCTAGTAGATTTTTCCGAATATTATCGCGTGTTGAATAAACTATATAACCAGCCGGTTATGAGCGGAAGTAGTGCCAGGATTGCAGATATCTATGTAGAACCCAAATGCAGGGTGGAAAAGACGAAAGAAGATACACTTCTGAAGGATTATGTGATGGACTGGCTTATGGAAAAGAGTAATCGGCATCTTGCCTTGCTGGGGGATTTCGGGCAGGGAAAGACGGTATTTGCCACAAGGCTTTGCCATGAAATGATTCAGGAGAAACATCAGCGGGTTCCTATTTTAATTTCCTTACGCAATAAGTCGCCCAGAAATTCTACAAAAGAGGAGATTCTTTCGTATTTTGGAGTTCAGTATGGGATTAATGCCAAGGCGTTGGATCTGTTGAACAGAAATGGTCGTTTGTTGCTTGTTTTTGACGGATTTGATGAGATGGATTTGGTAGGGACCTCGGATATACGCTTGCGGCATTTTAGAAGTATATGGACACTTGCATGTCCTGGAAGTAAGATTCTTATCACTGGCCGCTCCAATTATTTTCTAAGCAGAGAAGAAATGGTTAAAGCTCTAAGCTTTCAGGCTGATAAGACTTTCTTACCATACTGTGAAGAACTCCATCTTCTTCTGTTCAATGAAAAGCAGATTATGGAAGCGTTGCGAAACGCGCCAGAGACTGTGCAGAAGGGTATTTCGCACATTCTAAAGAACAAAATGTCGGCGTCTTTTTCTGACCTGATTCGCCGACCATCTCATTTGTTTTTAATTAGTCTAATCTGGGACGAGAGAGAGTTGGAAAAGAAGTATAGGAATTTGACATCGGCAGCTATTATTAATGAATTCCTTCAGAGTTGTTTTGAACGGCAGGCACAAAAGAGCAGTGAGACACCATACTTTTATCTTTCGCCAGTGGAGCGAGAGTATTTTATGACCGGAATTGCAGTGCGGATGTATAAAATGGGAAATACAGTTATATCAATGGAAGTATTTCAGGATGTCGTGCAGGATTTGACAGAGGTGTTTCCTGAGCAGCTTAGCTATGGGAATCCAGTTAATATGAATCTGAGAAATGGGGAATCAGTTAAGGCGTTTGTTGAAAAAGATGATGACTCTCTGCTTGCGGTCATAAATGATGTGAGGTCATGCGGTGTGCTGGTGAATGACAATGCCAATAACGGGTTGGCATTTGCCCATAAATCGTTTTTTGATCTGTTGGTAGCCAAATTCTTTGCAGGGCGTCTAATACGTGGACACAATCAGGATATGCTGATTGCGGATTCTATTGCCTCAATAAACTCATATAATATAAAATTGAAAAATGATTTTGTTGTAAGAAAGCTTACCGCAGAATTAATCTCTACAGAAGCTGCGGCAAATGTGCGACAGTCTGGACGTATAACAAAGTGCAGAAAAATGTATGACCAATGCTACAGGATTATTTTCCGGTATCCTTTTGTCCTGAAACCGCGGCTTATGCTGCGTTTGTGTTTGAACCAGCAAAAGAGAAGCAGATTGGTCAGTGTAGAAAGATGGAACAGAGGGAAGGAAAGTAAAAGAGTTCTTTTGCTGTTTGGTACAGCGCTTATCTGTATGGTTATTTTTCTGATCAGAGTAGGTCAGATTATGCTCACATATCAAAACGAAGTTGAACAGTTTTCGAAGATGTATTCCAGTTTTGAGGGTGTACAGATGCCTGTTTTGTCAGTTTCCTGGATAATGATTATGCTGGCTGTGATTTTGACAGCGGCAGGAGCTCTTGTATCTGCTTTGGAGGGGAAAGCAGAGATTTCGTTACAGAATAGGGCGGATATTATGATGTTGACGTGGTATTATAGTTGTCTGGACAATCATATTTCAGAAAAAGAGATCCTTCGTACTTTTCCCAAGAAAATGCGCCGGGCATTTTTGAATTATGTAGATTCTAGAAGTCTTAATAATTTGAGTGATGAGTAAAAATATCAGCTTCCGCAGATTTGAAATATATACTTTATTATTGAATGAATTGTTATGGTAAACAGCAGAGTATTACTGTTTGAAGACATTCGTTTTTCATCTGGCTTTTTTTCCCCGTCTGTGCTATCATATGGAAAAGCATTATATTTCCGGCATGTCTGATTCTAACGCAGCAACAGCTGTATCTGTTTTTCTATTACATTCAGGAAAATCTCAATGCTTTTAATTCCCTTATTAACAGCAGAGAGATTGACGGATGCAGTTTTACTAGGAGAAGGGTCTGTGCAGTCTCTTTGCATTTCATCTTAAAAAGGAGGCTGTACTTATGACCAGTGCCAACACGAGTGATGCGTTAACTGTCAACCGGACATTTAAGTCCACTTTGTTTATCATGCTGTTTGAGGACAAGAAGAACCTGCTGGAACTGTATAATGCCATCACAGGGAAACATTACGCGGATCCGGAACTGCTTGAGATTAACACACTGGAGAATGCGATCTACATGTCGATGAAGAATGATGTATCATTTCTGATTGACGGCAGGCTTTCTTTGTATGAACACCAGTCCACGAAGAACCCGAATCTTCCGTTGCGATTTCTACTCTACATTTCGCATCTGTATTCCAGGCTGACGGTGAAAGAGAACCTATACGGAGAGACGATCGTACAGATCCCGGCGCCGGAGTTTCTTATCTTCTATAACGGGAAGGAAAAGATGCCGGAGCGGCAGATCCTGAAATTGTCTGACATGTACAGTGTGCAGGATGGGCAGCCGAAGCTGGAACTGGAAGCCACGCTCCTCAATATTTCCGGGAGCAACAATCAGAAGCTGAAAGAAGCCTGCAGGACGCTGGGAGAGTATGCCATATATACGGATAAGATCCGGGCGTATACGGAAGAAATGGAACTTCCGGAGGCAGTGGACCGCGCGATGGATGAATGCATCAGGGAAGATGTGTTGAGAGAATTCCTGATGAAGCATAGAGCGGAGGCGAGAGCGATGAGTATATTTGAATATAATCAGGAAAGACATATGCAGCAGGAACGCGAGGCAGGGATTGAGAAGGGCCGGCGTCAGGGTGAAGAGCAGCTGCTGCGCAGGCAGGTGCAGAAGAATCTGTCCAGAGGAATGAGTATCTCAGAGATTGCGGAAGTCCTGGATGAGACAGAGGAGCGGATTCGGGAGATCGCTTCGGAAGATCCGGGAGAACAGGCGGAATAGGAAGAGGATTTTAGCTACAGGTCATTGTATTTATTTATGAGATACAGTGACCTGTTCTGCTGTATATAATGCTCCGGCACTGCCATTAGGAAGTGATGTGGAAGGTATTATTCATGTTCATGGTAATATTAATAATCCTAAATATATGGTGCTTACAGATCGCTCTATGTACGAACTTGACTGCCCTGTGGCTTAACGGTAAAATGAATACATAGCAGGTGTAAAGATGCAGTTTTGGAATTACTCCATGTCACCGATAATGGAAGGGAGTGTGGGGAAGATGAGAAAGAAACTTCCTATTGGAATCGATGGATTTGAAAAAATCAGGACGAATGATTTTTACTATGTAGATAAAACGCTGTTCATTGAGGAACTGTTACAAAACTGGGGTGAAGTAAACCTGTTTACCCGCCCCGGGCGGTTTGGTAAGTCCCTCAACATGAGTATGTTGAAATGCTTTTTTGAGATAGGAAGAGATCCAGCCCTGTTCGAAGAACTGAAGATAGCACAGGAAAAGGACTTGTGTGAAAAATATATGGGAAAATTCCCTGTGATCTCCATCAGTCTTAAGAGCGTGGGTGGGTTACAATATGATTCTGCGTTGGCGGCACTGAAGACAGTTATTGGGAATGAAGCAGGAAGATTTCGTTTTCTTAAAGACAGTGAAAAGCTTTCAATAGAAGAAAAAGAGGCTTATGCCCGACTGATAAAGATCGGATCCGGCGAAGGCGGCTTATATGCCATGACGGAAAATGTGGCAGCTGTCAGTCTCAAGACCCTCTCCCTGCTACTCGAAAAGCATTACGGCCAGAAGGTCATTCTCCTGATAGATGAGTATGACGTCCCGCTGGATAAAGCGTTCCAGGCTGGATACTATGAGGAGATGGTAAATCTCATCCGCAACCTGCTGGGCAATGCGCTGAAGACGAATGACAGCCTGTACTTTGCGGTACTCACCGGGTGTTTGAGGATTTCAAAAGAGAGCATTTTCACGGGGCTGAACAATCTGAAAGTACACACGATCTCTGATGTCCGCTATGATGAGTACTTTGGATTTACCAATACGGATGTGGATGAACTGCTGGAATTCTATGGCCTGTCAGCTTACAAAGATACAATTAAGGACTGGTACGATGGATACCGTTTTGGAGATACGGACGTTTATTGTCCCTGGGATGTGATTAATTACTGCGATGAGCTGCTGGCAGCGCCGAGTACTCCTCCTAAAAACTATTGGGCGAATACCAGCGGCAATGATCTGATCCGCTGTATGCTGAAGAATGCAAGCCTGACGACGAAAAACGAAGTAGAGGAGCTTCTAAACGGCGGACAGATAACCAAACGCATCAAGCAGGAGTTGACGTACCGTGAGATCGATGACAGTATTGAAAATGTGTGGAGCGTGCTGTATGCCACCGGATACCTGACTGGGATGTATGTGGAGCAGGAGGATGCCGATATTTTCCGGCTGTGGATTCCCAATGGAGAGGTCCAGAGACTGTTTTGTGAACTGGTGGAAGACTGGTTCCGCGAGGTGACACGTTCCGATACGACCAGGATCAGCCGATTCTGTGCGGTGTTCCCGACGGGGGATACGGATACAATCCAGGAGATGCTTGACGATTACCTGTGGGATTCCATCAGCGTACGGGACACCGTAGTGCGCAGGAATATGAAAGAAAACTTTTACCATGGCATGTTATTGGGGCTTTTGCAGAACCAGGACAGCTGGCTGGTAAAATCTAATGCAGAGACCGGGGAAGGATACAGTGACATTTCTATCCAGACGCCGGACAGAGTTGGAATTGTGATCGAACTGAAATATGCGGATGACGGAGATCTGGAGAAGGCGTGTCGTGAAGCGATCGAGCAGATCGAAGAAAAGAAGTATGCACAAGGGCTGAAGCGATGGGGAACGAAGAAGATCCTTAAGTATGGCATCGCCTTTTGGGAGAAAGAATGTATGGTAGTGATGGGATGATGGATGAATTTCTTTTATACCCACAGGGCACGATGTTTATTTAAGCGGTCAGTTTAAGGCAGAGTTGACGGTACACCGGACGCTTTGTCCGGTATCAGAGCCGGATGCCTTCTTTGGCATACGACAGTATGCCGAAGATACCTTTTGCCGGCCGGTAATAGCATTTTGTTAAGTACTATCCCGATAGTGTATAAAAATCTTTTTATTTTTATTAATGCTGACGAAAGCGGTGAGCCATTCAATTATGAAAAAAATTTTTGGATAGATCAGGATTTTTTATACATTAATTCTGATTAATTTTATCAGTTATGAAGTCCAGAATCCATACCTTTATACCAAAATATGCGGAAGAACCAAAGAGTCCCGGAATAATCACTGTGGGCCTCTGATTTTTAAATAGAAAAAATTAGACAAGAGAAAAGAGCCCGACGCATCAGGCTCTTCTCAGGTGTTGTCCGAAGACGTCCACCGCAATTCATAGCTATACTATACCATACCGAACCCAAATATACAAGAGATTTAGGAATTGCT
>DWYN01000136.1 GCA_019118645.1 Candidatus Blautia excrementipullorum
TGCAAGGGAAAGACAGGACAAAAAATCAGGATTCTTTTTTATCCTTTATAAAAAAATATGGGAGTTTGTATTTTGGCAAAAAGAGTGGTGCTGGAGCTTAGCTCCAGCACCAACTTTGTCTACAGTCTGAACAGGCGTATGTTGCACACGCAACATACGCCTGTAATTAAAGCCAGAATTTACAAAAGCTCAAAAGTGTTCTCTTTATAACGGATTATCCCTTCCTTTTTCATACATGTCAGTTCTCTTGTCAGAGCACTTCGATCTGCACAGAGATATTCCGCCAACTCCAGACGTCCCAAAGGAATGGTAAAAAGTCTGCTGTTCTGCTCTCTGGACTGCTGCTGCAGATATGCCATAATTTTTTTACGGAGAGTCTTTTTTGAAATCACTTCTATTTTATGCATTAGCTGAACATTCTTATCACTGATCAGCCGTACCATATTCTCAATCAGCCTGTGATGAAAGGTACAGCTCATTTTACAGGAATGAATTACTTTATAAAACGGCAGAAACAGAACCGTGCAGGGATCCGCGGCAAAAAAGCTTACGCTGGCATCTAAACGGCTTCCGCATGCAAAGGATTCGCCAAAAAGTTCTCCCTCTTTCATGGTGACAAGAAGCGTCTGATAGCCTTCCGCGTCTTCTTTTATCATATGCACGGTTCCTGACAAAATGATGCCGACACTTTGAATTTCATTGTTCTCTAAAAGGATAAATTCTCTTTTTTTATATTTTTTTTGAAAACTTCCCAGGCATGTCAACATAGCAGGAAGATCCTCTTCGTCTATACCGGCAAACAGCGGCAATAGGGCAAGCTGGTGAAAATCAGGATGCATCTGAACTCTCCTTTCTCTTGAAACTTCAGTATATCATTTCACATTTTATGCTGCAACCGCAGCATAAAAAAAGCCTCCCGAAAGGAGGCAGATATATGTAAAACAGGGAATATCAGGGTTTATAAATCATGGATAAGGAAATCGATAATGAACTTATGAATAGCTTATGTCTTACATACAGATATTCCCTGTGTTTACCAGTATTGGCTGTCTGTGCCCCGCAGGCACAGACAGGTTTTTGCAAAGAATAAATCCGGTATCTTAATTTTTCTGTCAGATAGAGAACAGCAGAGTTCCATATGTAGGATATGGAAGAATAGATTCCGGAATGAGCACTTCAGCCGCATCTGCAGATTCACGAAGCTTTTCCATATCTGCCAGAACAACTTTCTGGTAAGCTTTTGCTTTTTCCAGAAGATCGCCGCAGCTTTCGGCCTTTGCCGTATCGTCTTTTAAGGTCTCCAGGTCTTTTGTCATGGCGTCTTCCAGAGAGGTGAGCTTCTTCAGAAGACCGGCTTCGCTGTCTACTGAGATATCCGGAACAACGGACTTTTTCAGACTTGCTGTCTGTGCAATCTGCTGCATATATGTGGTGACACTTGGAAGCAGATCCTTCTGAATGATTTCCGCCATAGTACAGGACTCAATATGGAGGGTTTTCACATAGTTCTCCAGTTTTACTTCATAACGTGAGTAAAGTTCTGCCTTTGTAAAAATCTTATGCTCTGTAAGAAGTTTTTCGTTCTTTTCAGAGATATAGTACGGCAGGGCATCCGGTGTGGAGATCAGATTGTAAAGACCGCGTTTTTCCGCTTCCTCTACCCATTCGTCAGTGTAGCCGTTTCCATTAAAGATAACCCGCTTGTGAGCGATAATGGTTTCTTTCAGAAGTTTGTGAACGGCTTTTTCCATGTCCTCTGCAGGAACGTTTTCCAGCTGGTCGGAGAACTGACGCAGCGCCTCGGCAACAGCGGTGTTGAGAATAATATTCGGGTTCGCCACGGATGCGGAGGAGCCGAGCATACGGAATTCAAATTTATTTCCGGTGAAAGCAAAGGGTGAGGTACGGTTTCTGTCCGTGTTGTCTTTGAGGAAGTGGGGCAGAACCTTGGCTCCGATATCCATCTGTACCGCATCATGGCTGCTGAAGTACTGGTCATTCTCGATTGCCTTGAGCACTTCGGTTAGCTCATCGCCCAGGAAGATGGATACGATTGCCGGCGGAGCCTCGTTGGCGCCGAGACGATGGTCGTTTCCGGCGTCAGCTACAGAGATACGAAGAAGATCTGCGTAATCATCCACAGCTTTGATGACAGCTACTAGGAAGACAAGGAACTGTGTATTTTCAGCCGGTGTCTTGCCGGGATCCAGAAGATTGACGCCGGTGTTGGTGCTCATGGACCAGTTGTTGTGCTTGCCGCTTCCGTTGATTCCCTCAAATGGTTTCTCGTGAAGCAGGCAGACCATGTTGTGCTTATCCGCCACTTTTTTCATAACTTCCATAGTGAGCTGATTATGGTCTACAGCCACATTGGTGGTATCGAAGACAGGAGCAAGCTCGTGCTGTGCCGGAGCTACCTCGTTGTGTTTTGTCTTTGCAGGGATGCCCAGTTTCCAGAGCTCTTCATCCAGATCATGCATATAAGCGGAAACACGGGGCTTTAAGGTACCGAAATAGTGGTCTTCCATTTCCTGGCCCTTGGGCGCCGGCGCGCCGATCAGAGTACGGCCGCAGAAAATCAGGTCTTTTCGTTTGTTATAGAGATCTTTGTCTACCAGGAAGTATTCCTGTTCCGGACCAACGGTGGTCGTTACATGTCTGACCTCTTTATTTCCAAGAATATGAAGAATTCTTACCGCCTGCCTGTTCAGAGTATCCATGGAACGGAGAAGAGGGGTCTTTTTGTCCAGAGCCTCTCCGCTGTAGGAACAGAAAGCAGTAGGAATATAAAGTGTCTTATCTTTGATAAATGCCGGAGAAGTGGGATCCCAGGCGGTATATCCTCTTGCCTCAAAGGTAGCCCGAAGTCCGCCGGAAGGAAAGCTGGATGCGTCAGGCTCTCCTTTTACAAGTTCTTTTCCGGAAAAATCCATAATGATCTGTCCGTCGCCGGTGGGAGAAATAAAGCTGTCGTGTTTCTCCGCTGTAAAATTGGTCATTGGCTGGAACCAGTGAGTATAATGTGTGGCTCCGTTTTCGATGGCCCATTCTTTCATGGCCACCGCTACAGAATTGGCTACGTCCAGCTCAAGATGCGTACCGTTTTCGATGGTTTTTCTCAGTGCCTTGTACATGTCTTTTGGCAGTTTGCTGCGCATGATCTTATCGTTGAAAACAAGACTGCCGTAAAGTTCAGGAATGTTCTGTGCCATAGTAGTTCTCCTTTCGACTCCTCGGTCATTTTCACCGATGGAAAATGACATTTCTAAAATAAAAAAGGCGCCTTGGATCATCTCCAAAGCGCCTTTGCTTTATGTGAAGTAGTATACACAAAAAAATGAAGTTGTCAATGGCTTTTTTAAAAAAAATTGAAATTTTTCCTGTGTGGACAGGGGTTGACAAAATTCCTCCTTCTATTATAATGGCAGTGTAAGCAACGGCGCTTCGGATATGCTCGAAGTGTCTCTTTTTTTGCGGACTTAAGGCGGTAAGGAGGATAATGAATGGCGGATTTGAAGGAAGCCTGCGGTGTATTTGGAATTTATGATCTGGATGGAGGAAATGTGGTTCCATCTGTTTATTATGGTCTGACTGCTCTGCAGCACAGAGGACAGGAATCCTGCGGACTGGCTGTGACAAGGACAGACGGGGAAATCGGCAACATACAGTTCCACAAGGATCTGGGGCTGGTCAGTGAAGTATTCCGAAAGGAGACCCTGGAAAAAATGTCAGGGGATATCGGCATCGGCCATGTGCGGTATTCTACTACGGGAGCTTCTGTGGCGGAGAACGCTCAGCCGCTGGTTCTGTCTTATATTAAAGGAACTCTGGCGCTGGCGCATAACGGAAACCTGGTCAATACCCAGGAGCTGAAATGGGAACTGATTCAAAACGGAGCAATTTTTCATACAACCACAGATTCAGAAGTCATTGCGTTTCACATTGCCCGGGAGCGGGTTCATTCGAAATCTGTGGAGGAGGCGATTCTGAAAACAGCCAGGAAGCTGAGAGGAGCATACGGACTGGTGGTTATGAGTCCCAGAAAGCTGATCGGCGTGCGGGATCCCTTTGGACTGAAGCCTCTGTGCATCGGAAAAAAGGACAATACCTATGTGCTGGCATCGGAAAGCTGCGCCCTTACTTCTGTCGGAGCAGAATTTGTGCGTGATGTGGAGCCTGGAGAAATGGTGACTATATCAAAGAACGGAATAGAATCCAACCGGGAACTGAGTACAGGAAAGCATGCGCACTGTGTTTTTGAATATATTTATTTTGCCCGGCTGGACAGTGTTCTGGACGGGGTGGGAATCTATGACGCCCGGATCAGGGGCGGCAAATCACTGGCAAAATCCTATCCGGTAGAGGCGGATCTTGTCACCGGAGTTCCGGAATCCGGCATACCGGCGGCAAAGGGATTTTCCGAGGCGTCCGGCATTCCCTTCGGACTTGCTTTCTATAAGAACAGCTATATCGGGAGAACTTTTATCAAGCCCACCCAGAAAGAACGGGAATCCAGCGTTCATATGAAACTGAGCGTTCTGGACTCTGTTGTAAAAGGGAAACGGATTGTTCTGGTGGACGATTCCATTGTCCGGGGAACGACTATTGCAAATCTGATTCATATGCTGAAAAAAGCCGGGGCCCTGGAGGTTCATGTAAGAATCTGTTCCCCTCCGTTTCTGCATCCCTGCTATTTCGGCACAGATGTTCCCTCGAATGATCAGCTGATTGCATCCAGCCATACCACAGAAGAGATACGCCAGATGATCGGAGCGGATTCCCTTGGATATATGGAGATTGATTATCTGGAAGGAATGGCGGGAGGACTTCCATTGTGCAAGGCGTGTTTTGACGGAAAATATCCTATGGATATAAAATAAAATTGGAAAAAATTCATATTTACAAATCAGAAAAAATAGTTTATAGTATTGGACATATGAAAAATGTGTTTGAACTGACAAAGGCGTCAGAGGTCCGGAGGGCTTAGTCTCCCCGGGGTTCTGACGCCTTTTTGTTGCAAGGAGGAAATCGATTATGGCAGTAAAATACGTTTTTGTGACAGGAGGAGTAGTATCCGGCCTGGGAAAGGGGATTACCGCGGCTTCTCTGGGAAGGCTTCTCAAGGCGAGAGGCTATCAGGTGACCATGCAGAAATTTGATCCCTATATCAATATTGATCCGGGAACAATGAATCCCATACAGCACGGAGAAGTTTTCGTGACAGATGACGGTACGGAGACAGACCTGGACCTGGGACATTATGAGCGTTTTATTGATGAAAGCCTGGACAAAAATTCCAATGTGACCACCGGAAAAATTTACTGGTCCGTTCTTCAGAAGGAGCGCCACGGAGACTTCGGGGGAGGAACCGTGCAGGTGATTCCGCATATTACAAATGAGATCAAGAGCCGTTTTTACCGGGCAAAATCGCCGGATGAAGAAAGAATTGCCATTATAGAAGTCGGAGGAACTGTGGGAGATATTGAAAGCCAGCCCTTCCTGGAGGCGATCCGTCAGTTCCAGCATGATGTGGGACCGGACAATGCGGCTCTGGTCCATGTGACATTAATTCCTTATCTGAAGGCCTCGGGGGAGATGAAGACAAAGCCTACCCAGGCCAGCGTAAAGGAACTGCAGGGAATGGGAATTCAGCCCAATGTTCTGGTCTGCAGAAGCGAGTATCCGCTGACGGAGGAGATCCGGAAAAAAATTGCTCTGTTCTGCAATGTGCCGGTTTCTCATGTACTGCAGAACCTGGATGTGGAATACCTTTACGAGGCGCCTCTCGCCATGGAGAGAGAGAAGCTGGCGGATGTGGTTCTGGAAACTCTTCGCCTGGAGAACAGAAAACCGGACCTTGCCGACTGGCAGGAGATGGTAAAAAACCTGAGAAATCCGGAAGCCTCTGTCAATATCGCCATGGTCGGAAAATACACACAGCTTCATGACGCATATCTGAGTGTTGTGGAAGCCCTGAAACACGGAGGCATTTCCTGCAAAGCCAAGGTGGAGATCACCTGGGTGGATTCCGAGGAACTGAATGAGAAAAACCTGGATCAGATCCTTCACGCAGTGGACGGCATTCTTGTCCCGGGAGGCTTCGGCAACCGGGGAACGGAAGGGATGATTCTGGCCGCTCAGTATGCCAGAGTCCATAAAATTCCATATCTTGGAATCTGCCTGGGAATGCAGATGGCGATTGTGGAATTTGCCCGTCATGTACTGGGATATGAGGACGCCAACAGCATAGAGCTGGATCCGTCCACCAAACATCCGGTGATTGCGCTGATGCCGGATCAGGAGAGCGTGGAGGATCTGGGAGGCACCCTGAGGCTGGGAAGCTACCCCTGTATCCTGAATGAGGATTCAAAGGCATTTGAACTTTTTGGAATGAAAGAGATTCAGGAACGCCACAGACACCGCTATGAAGTCAACAACGCATTTCGGGGCGAGCTGTCTGAAAAAGGCATGATTCTGGCGGGAACTTCTCCGGACGGCCATATAGTAGAGATGATTGAGCTGAAAGACCACCCGTTCTTTGAGGGAACGCAGGGACATCCGGAATTCAAGTCCCGGCCCAACCACGCGCACCCGCTGTTCCGCGGATTCATCGGAGCGGCAGTGGAATACGGAAGGGCCAAAAATGCGGAAATGGAAAATTGAAAAATAAGGAATTCACATAGAAAGGATGAAAAGGATGAGTGAAGTGAGGAGAGAAGCCCAGGGTCTTTATCGTCCCGAATTTGAACATGATAACTGCGGTATCGGAGCAGTTGTGAACATAAAAGGAAAAAAGACGCACGAAACAGTGGCCAATGCGCTGAGAATCGTAGAACACCTGGAGCACAGAGCCGGAAAAGACGCGGAAGGAAAAACCGGAGACGGTGTGGGAATTCTTCTTCAGATCTCCCACAAATTCTTTAAAAAGGCCTGCAAAAAGGAAGGCTTTGACATCGGCCAGGAAAGAGAATACGGCATTGCCCAGTTTTTCTTTCCCCAGCATGAGATCAGACGGGCCCAGGCGAAAAAAATGTTCGAGATCATTGTCCAGAAGGAAGGCCTGAAGCTTCTGGGATGGAGAAAAGTTCCTGTGATTCCGGATGTGCTGGGACATAAGGCGAGAGAGTGCATGCCGTATATTATGCAGGCGTTTATCGAAAAACCCCAGGATGTTGAGAAAGGAATTGACTTTGACCGACGTCTGTATATTGCCCGCCGTGAATTCGAGCAGAGCAACGATAATACTTACGTGGTATCCATGAGCAGCCGTACCATTGTCTACAAAGGAATGTTCCTTGTGGGACAGCTCCGTACTTTCTTTGAAGATCTTCAGAATCCGGACTACGAATCAGCCATCGCCATGGTTCATTCCCGGTTCAGCACCAACACCAACCCCAGCTGGGAAAGAGCCCATCCCAACCGTTTTATCGTACACAACGGCGAGATCAATACTATCCGCGGCAATGCGGACAAAATGCTGGCCCGGGAAGAAAACATGGAATCTCCGTATCTGAAGGGACAGCTTCATAAGGTGCTTCCTGTTGTCAACCGCAGCGGCTCTGACTCCGCCATGCTTGACAATACTCTGGAATTTCTTGTGATGAGCGGAATGGATCTTCCTCTGGCTGTGATGATCACCATTCCGGAGCCCTGGGCGAACAACGATACAATCTCCCAGGAAAAGAGAGATTTTTATCAGTATTACGCAACGATGATGGAACCCTGGGACGGCCCGGCGTCAATCCTGTTTTCCGACGGAGACGTTATGGGAGCGGTTCTGGACAGAAACGGACTTCGTCCTTCCAGATATTACGTTACATCTGACGGATATGTGATTCTTTCCTCCGAGGTGGGCGTACTGCCGGTTCCGGAAGAAAAAATCGTGCTGAAGGAACGTCTTCATCCCGGAAAAATGCTTCTGGTGGATACGGTTCAGGGAAGGGTAATCGACGATGATGAACTGAAGGAAAAATACGCGACAATGCAGCCCTATGGCGAATGGCTGAACAGCAACCTGGTTTGTCTGAAGGATATCAAGATTCCGAATATCCGCATGGAAGAATACACAGAGGAGCAGAGAGCCCGTCTGCAGAAGGCGTTCGGCTATACTTATGAGCAGTACCGCACTTCCATCCGCAATATGGCTCTGAACGGAAGCGAGAGCATCGGCGCCATGGGTATCGATACCCCTCTGGCAGTGCTTTCCCATCAGCACCGTCCTCTGTTCGACTACTTTAAACAGCTTTTTGCCCAGGTAACCAATCCGCCCATCGACTCTATCAGGGAGGAGATCGTCACCTCCACCAGCGTCTACGCAGGCAAGGACGGAAACCTTCTTGTGCAGCAGCCGGAAAACTGCAAGGTCTTGAAAATCGTTCATCCGATCCTGACCAATACGGATATGCTCAAGATCAAAAATATGAAGCAGGACGGCTTCCAGGTGGCGGTAGTCTCCACACTTTATTATAAGAGCACAAAGCTGGAGCGCGCCATTGACCGTCTCTTTGTGGAGGTAGACAAGGCGTTCCGCGAGGGAGCAAACATTCTGGTGCTTTCAGACAGAGGCGTTGATGAAAACCATATGCCGATTCCATCGCTGCTGGCGGTCTCTGCAGTGCACCAGCACCTTGTAAAAACAAAGAAGAGCACCTCCCTCGCCATCATTCTGGAGTCCGGAGAGCCAAGAGAGGTTCATCACTTCGCCACCCTTCTGGGATACGGAGCCAGCGCAATCAACCCATATCTGGCTCTGGAGACCATCCGGGAACTGATCGACAACCATATGCTGGATAAAGATTACTATGCGGCTGTGGAGGACTACAACCACGCGGTATTGAGCGGAATTATAAAAATTGCGTCAAAAATGGGAATTTCCACCATTCAGTCCTATCAGGGATCACAGATATTTGAGGCTATCGGGATCTCCCAGGAAGTAATCGACAAATACTTCACGGGAACCGTCAGCCGCGTAGGCGGAATCACCCTGGAGGATATTGAGGAAAATGTGGAGAAGCTTCACTCAGAGGCTTTTGATCCTCTGGGACTGGCCACAGATCTTACTCTGGACAGCGTTGGAGCCCACAAGATGAGAAGCCAGGGCGAGGAACACAGATACAATCCTCAGACCATTCATCTTCTTCAGGAATCCACAAAACAGGGAAGCTACGAGATGTTTAAGGAGTACACCCGCCTTGTGGACGAGGAGAGCAGAGGAAGCCTGAGAGGCCTGATGGATTTCCGGTACGCGGAAAAGCCGGTTCCGCTGGATGAGGTGGAAAGCGTAGAGGAAATTGTAAAAAGATTTAAGACAGGGGCAATGTCCTATGGATCAATCTCCCAGGAGGCTCACGAGACCCTGGCGGTCGCCATGAATCACCTTCACGGCAAGTCAAACACAGGAGAGGGCGGCGAGAGCGACGAGAGAATCGACTCCGCAGGAACAGAAAACGACCGCTGTTCCGCCATCAAGCAGGTGGCAAGCGGACGGTTCGGCGTTACCAGCCGGTACCTTGTTTCTGCAAGAGAGATTCAGATCAAGATGGCTCAGGGAGCGAAGCCAGGAGAGGGAGGACACCTTCCGGCGAAAAAAGTGTATCCCTGGATTGCGAAAACACGTCACTCCACCCCGGGAGTCAGCCTGATCTCCCCGCCGCCGCACCATGACATTTATTCTATAGAGGATTTGGCCCAGCTGATCTATGACCTGAAAAACGCCAACAAGTACGCGGACATTTCCGTGAAACTGGTCTCTGAGGCAGGTGTGGGAACGGTTGCGGCCGGCGTTGCCAAGGCAGGCGCGCAGACCGTGCTGATCTCCGGCTATGACGGAGGAACCGGCGCGGCGCCGAGAAGCTCGATCCACAATGCAGGTCTTCCCTGGGAGCTGGGACTTTCCGAGACCCACCAGACGCTTCTGATGAACGGTCTGAGAAACCGTGTCCGCATTGAGACGGACGGAAAACTGATGAGCGGACGTGACGTGGCCATCGCCGCTCTTCTGGGCGCAGAGGAGTTCGGCTTTGCCACCGCTCCGCTGGTAACTATGGGCTGTGTGATGATGCGTGTCTGCAACCTGGATACCTGTCCGGTGGGAGTGGCTACGCAGAATCCGGAGCTTCGGAAGCGTTTCCGCGGAAAACCGGAGTATGTGGAGAACTTCATGAAATTCATCGCCCAGGAGCTGAGAGAATATATGGCGAAGCTTGGCGTGCGCACTGTGGACGAAATGGTGGGACGTACAGATCTTCTGAAAGCTTCTGACCGGGAAGAACCCCATAAAGGAAAGGTGGATCTCAGCGCGATTCTGAACAATCCCTATGCAGGAGAGGGCAGAAAGGTGACCTTTGATCCGAAAGCGGAATATCATTTCGGCCTGGAAAAAACTCTGGATGAAAAGGTTCTGGTAAAGAAATGTGAGAAAGCGCTTTCCCGGGGCGAACATGTGGAACTCAGCGTAGACGTGACGAATACGGACAGGACGTTCGGAACGATTCTGGGAGCGGAAATCACACGGAGAACGAAAACAGGACTTCCGGAAGATACGATTGTTGTGAACTGCAAGGGAGCGGGAGGACAGAGCTTCGGCGCGTTTATCCCCAAAGGGCTGACCCTGAATCTTACAGGAGACAGCAACGACTATTTCGGAAAAGGACTTTCCGGAGGAAAACTGATTGTGAAGGTTCCGGAAAAATCACGGTTCAAAGCAGAAGACAATATTATCATCGGAAATGTGGCGCTTTATGGAGCTACCAGCGGAACCGCCTTTATTAACGGCGTGGCAGGGGAGCGCTTCGCTGTCCGCAACTCCGGCGCCAATGCGGTTGTGGAGGGCGTAGGCGAACATGGCTGCGAATACATGACAGGAGGACGCGTAGTTGTTCTCGGAAAGACCGGGAAAAACTTTGCGGCCGGAATGAGCGGCGGAATCGCTTATGTGCTGGATCTTCACAACAACCTGTACAAAAATCTGAATAAAGCAATGATTTCTATTGAAAAAGTAGAGAATAAATACGACAGAAAAGAACTGAAGGATCTGATCGAAGCCCATGTGGAGGCTACAGGTTCCAGACTGGGAGCGGAGATACTGGCTGACTTTGAAAATTATCTGCCGCATTTTAAGAAACTGATTCCCTACGAGTACAAGAGAATGCTGACATTAAGCGCGAAGCTGGAGGAAAAGGGACTGACTACCCAGCAGGCGCAGATGGAAGCGTTTTATGAGAGCATTGGAGCGAAACAGTAAGGAGGAAGACAGGAATGGGAAAACCAACAGGATTTTTAGAATATAAAAGGGAAACCGCGAAAGTGCTTGCTCCCAAAGTCCGGATCGCTGATTTTCATGAATTCCGGACTCCAATGAGCAGGGAAAAACAGAAGCTGCAGGGGGCCCGCTGCATGGCATGCGGCGTTCCCTTCTGCCAGTCGGGGATGATGATCGGAGGAATGGCTTCCGGATGCCCCCTTCACAATCTGGTTCCGGAGACGAACGATCTGGTGTATACAGGAAACTGGAAACAGGCTTTTCTGCGCCTGAGCAAGACCCACAGCTTTCCGGAGTTTACCAGCCGGGTGTGCCCCGCTCTCTGCGAAGCCGCCTGCACCTGTAATCTCAACGGAGAACCGGTGGCTACAAAGGATAATGAGAGGGCCATTATTGAGACCGCCTTTGAGGAGGGATGGGTACAGCCCCAGAAACCGAAGGTGCGGACAGGGAAAAAGATTGCGGTAATCGGAAGCGGACCTTCCGGTCTGGCGGCGGCGCAGCAGCTGAACCGCCGGGGACACAGTGTCACCGTCTATGAGAGAAGCGACCGCCCGGGCGGGCTTCTCCGCTACGGAATCCCGAATATGAAGCTGGAAAAATCGGTTATTGACAGAAGAATCCGCCTCATGGAGGAGGAGGGCGTGAAATTCGTCCTGAACACGAACGTAGGCAAGGATATCACAGCGGAAGAGCTTCTGAAAAACTATGACCGCGTGCTGCTGGCCTGCGGCGCATCCAACCCCAGAGATATCCAGGTTCCGGGAAGAGAGGCGAAGGGAATTTACTTTGCGGTGGACTTCCTGGGCAAGGTGACAAAGACTCTGCTGGACAGCAGCTTTGAAAAGGTGCCCTATGAGCTGGCCAAAGACAAAAACGTAGTGGTAATCGGCGGCGGAGACACAGGAAACGACTGTGTGGGAACGGTAATCCGCCTGGGCGCAAAATCCGTCACTCAGCTGGAGATGATGCCGAAGCCTCCGGCAGAAAGAGCGGAGAACAATCCCTGGCCGGAATGGCCGAGAGTGCTGAAAACAGACTACGGCCAGGAGGAGGCCATTGCTGTTTTCGGCCATGATCCCCGTGTATACCAGACGACGGTGAAGGAATTCATAGCAGATAAAAAAGGAAATGTCTGCAAGGCAAAAATTGTGAAACTGCAGGGACAGAAGGATGAAAAGACCGGACGTGTGGTCATGGTTCCTGTGGAAGGCAGCGAGGAAGTGATCCCGGCGGATCTGGTGCTGATCGCGGCAGGATTTCTCGGAAGCCAGAAATATGTGACAGACGCCTTCAAGGTGGCGGTGAATGCCAGAACAAACGTGGATACAAAGCCGGACGCATATGAGACTTCGGTACCGAGAGTCTTTGCGGCGGGAGACATGAGAAGAGGACAGTCCCTGGTAGTCTGGGCCATCCGCGAGGGCAGGGAAGCCGCCAGAGCGGTGGATGAATCCCTGATGGGATATACGAACCTTTAAAAAACGGAAAGTTTTATGTTCCGGCAGCGGAAAAGACAGTTGACAAAGAGAAACACGGTTGCTATAATACCTGCATGAACAAGGGCGTTCTTTTGACGGGGTAACTGTCAAAAGTGCGCCTTTTTCTTTTTATTGTTTTTTTCACAGATATTGTGAAAAATTGTTTTATGGCATAAGGAGCAGTAAATATTTTCCAGGACATAAAAGAGAATAAATAAGGATTTGCCAGACAAATATTAAGGAGAGAATGACATGGGGAATTATACCAGAGAGGAAATTTTTCAGATGGTGGAGGAGGAAGACGTTGAGTTTATCCGCCTCCAGTTTACCGATATGTTCGGCGTGATTAAAAATATTGCGGTGACATCCAGAGAGCTTTCCAGAGCGCTGGACAACAAATGCACCGTAGACTGGACCCTGATCGCGGGAGAGGCGGGGGAAGATGAGACAGATCTTTATCTTCATCCGGATCCGGACACCTTTACCATCCTTCCGTGGAGACCTCAGCAGGGAAAAGTGGCGCGCATGATCTGCGACCTGTTCTGCCCGGACGGCACTCCCTACCGGAACAGCCCCCGCTATATTCTGGAGCGCACTGCGGAGAAAGCGGAAAAAGAGGGATATACCTGCTATATTGATCCGGAATGTGAATTCTTTTTGTTCCACACAGACGACAACGGGATCCCGACAACGGTGACCCATGAACAGGCAGGTTATCTGGATATCAGCCCTCTTGACCTGGGAGAAAACGCAAGAAGGGATATGGTGCTTACTCTGGAGGATATGGGAATGGAAGTGGAATCTTCCCATCACGAAAAAGCTCCGGCTCAGCATGAAATTGATTTTCGGTACGGGGAAATCCGCAAAATCGCGGACTGTATCATGACCTTCCGGATGGCGGTGCGCACAGTGGCGAAGCGCCACGGGCTTCACGCTACTTTTATGCCGAAGCCGAGATCTGAGACGGCAGGATCGGGAATGCACCTGCACTTTTCCATATTCCGGAACGGAAAAAATATTTTCGATAAAACAGATGAGCCGGGCAGACTCAGCGATGAGGCCTACTATTTCGTAGGCGGTCTTCTGGCCCACAGCCGCGAGATGGCGCTGATTACTAATCCGCTGGTAAATTCCTACAAACGTCTTGTGCCTGGATACGGGGCTCCCACAGAGCTTACCTGGACGGAAAACAACCAGAATTCTCTTGTTAGAATTCCCATTGGAAGAGGGGAAGAGACAAGGATTGAGCTGAGAAGTCCGGATGCGGCGGCCAATCCGTACCTTGTTCTGGCGGTCTGCCTTGCAGCAGGAATGGACGGAATTAAAAACAGGCTGTCTCCTGTAAAATCAGCAAATTCAGAATCACAGGAGCAGCAGGCGGAAAACCTTCCGGAAACGCTGAAGGATGCTATTGAGATCTTTGAGAACAGCAGCTGGATCAAAAAAGTTCTCGGAGAGGAATTCTGCCGTCAGTATGCAGCGGCGAAGAAAAATGAATGGTTAAGATATACCAGGCAGATAACAGACTGGGAGGTTCAGGAGTACCTCTATCGTCTGTAAGTTCTGCCGGCAGAGAGGAAACGGGGAAAGAGGAGAGGCACCTTTATGAGCAGCAGCATTGTCATTGCGTTACCGAAAATTGAAGATGCAAAGAAAATCCGTGCGATTCTGGAAAGACACGGCTTTTCAGTGGCTTCTGTCTGCTCTACTGCCTCCAATGCCCTGGCAAGCGCTTCCGAGCTTGGAAGCGGAGTTTTAATCTGCGGTTACCGCCTCCCGGATATGAATTATCTGGATTTATCAGAATGTATGCCGAAAGAATTTGAGATGCTGCTTCTGGCGTCTGAGAGAGTAATCTGCGAGGTTCCCGACTCGATTCTTTCTCTCCGGATGCCGCTGAAGACAAGCGATCTGATTAATACCGTGCATATGATTCTGTCCCAGCAGGAGCGAAGAAGAAGGCGTGAAAAAAAGAAGCCGAAGGCCCGGAGCTGGAAGGAGCAGAATTATATTTCAAATGCAAAAATGATTCTTATGCAGAGAAATCATCTGAGCGAGGAGGAGGCCTACCGTTATATTCAAAAAAGCAGCATGGATTCCGGAACCAACATGGTGGAGACCGCGCAGATGATTCTGATGCTGTTTTTTGAGGAATAATGAATCGTAAAGCCAAATGACAGAATATGGAGGATAAGGAAATGAAATTTTTGGACGGAAAATGGGAGAAAAAAGAAAATACGTGGGAAGAGCTTCTGGGGAATTCCTTTCTGAATCAGGAAGCTGTTCTGGAAGGAGCCGTTCACAGTATCCGAAATATGGGTGATGTGGCTTTTCTTATTTTGCGCAGACGGGAGGGGCTTTTTCAGACTGTTTATGAGAGCGATAAGGCCAATGTTTCTCTTCATGACCTGAAAGAGGGGATGACTCTTCGGGTAAAAGGAGTTTTATGTGAAGAGGGACGCGCGCCGCACGGAAGAGAACTTCATATACGGGAGATCACGGTGCTCTCTCAGCCGGCGGAACCGATGCCGCTGGCAATCGATAAGTGGAAACTGGATACTTCTCTGGAGGCAAAGCTGAATTTCAGGCCCATAGCGCTCAGAAATATTCAGGAGCGGTCAAAATTTAAGATTCAGGAAGGAATTGTGCGCGCATTCCGCGATTATCTCTACAGCCAGGGGTTTACGGAGATACATACGCCGAAAATCGGGGCACGAGGGGCGGAAGGCGGAGCAAACCTCTTCAAATTCAGCTATTTCCACAAACCGGCTGTACTGGCCCAGAGCCCTCAGTTTTACAAACAGATGATGGTGGGCGTTTTTGACAGAGTGTTTGAGACAGGACCTGTTTTCCGGGCGGAGAAGCATAATACAAAGCGCCATCTGAACGAGTATACCAGCCTTGACTTTGAGATGGGATATATCGACAGTTTTGAGGAAATTATGGCAATGGAGACAGGATTCCTCCAGTATGCAGTGCAGCTTCTGAAAGAGGAGTATGCAAAAGAACTGTCCATTTTAAAAGTGGAACTTCCGAAAACCGACCAGATACCGGCGGTGCGCTTTGACAAAGCCAAGGAGCTGGTGGCGGAGAAATACAACAGAAAGATCCGCAATCCTTACGATCTGGAGCCGGAGGAGGAGGCCCTGATCGGCCGGTATTTTAAAGAGGAATATGATGCGGATTTCGTTTTTGTAACGCACTATCCGTCGAAAAAACGGCCTTTTTATGCAATGGATGATCCGGAGGATACAAGATTTACCCTGAGCTTCGACCTTTTGTTCCACGGCCTGGAGGTAACCACCGGCGGACAGAGAATCCATGATTATTCTATGCTGAAAGAAAAAATTGCGGCCAGAGGAATGGAAGAAGAGGGAATGGAGCAGTATCTTGACACCTTCAAGCACGGGATGCCTCCCCACGGAGGACTGGGGATCGGTCTGGAACGTCTGACCATGCAGCTTCTTGGGGAGGACAATGTAAGAGAGGCCTGCCTGTTCCCGAGAGACCTGAACCGGCTGGAGCCCTGAACCACGGCAGCAACAGCAGAGATATAGCAAACTGGAGGAGCGGAAATGGCGAAGATAATTGATGACGAGACACTGGACAATGTGTGTATTCTGGCGAAGCTCTCCCTGAATGAGGAAACCAGGGAGAAGGCCAGGGAAGATATGCAGAAAATGCTGGATTATGTGGAGAAGCTTAATGAGCTGGACACAGAGGGCGTGGAGCCGCTGTCCCATATTTTCGGGGACAGGAATGTATTCCGGGAGGACGTAGTCACAAACGGAGACGACAGAGACGCCATGCTGGCCAATGCGCCTAAAGTCAAAGACGGACAGTATCTGGTGCCGAAGACGATCGGATAGAACCGGACAGAACGAAACAAGAATATATGTGTGAAACAGAGATTCAGAAAGAGTAGAGAGATGGATTTGGAAAAAATGACTGCCCTGGAGCTGGCAGAGAAAATAAAACAGCGTCAGATCAGCGTGCTTGACGGGGTGAAAACAGTATTCTCTGAGATTGAGAAAAAGGAAAGCCGGATACACGCATATCTTGACTTATATAAAAAAGACGCCTATGCGAGAGCAAAACAGGTGGAAAAAGGCATCGCGGAGGGAATTTACACAGGACCTCTGGCGGGAGTGCCGGTGGCGGTAAAGGACAATATCTGTGTAAAAGGAAAAAAAACCACCTGTGCGTCCAGAATTCTGGAAAACTTTGTACCTTCCTATAATGCGGAGGTTATTGACCGGCTGGAAAGAGCGGGAATGATTGTAATTGGAAAAACAAACATGGATGAGTTTGCCATGGGAAGCACTACGGAGACTTCCGCCTATGGAATCACCAGAAACCCATGGAATACAGAGCATGTGCCGGGAGGATCCTCCGGCGGTTCCTGCGCAGCCGTGGCGGCAGGGGAGACCTATCTGGCCCTGGGTTCGGACACCGGCGGTTCTATCCGCCAGCCAAGCTCCTTCTGCGGTGTGACAGGAGTGAAGCCCACTTACGGCACGGTATCCCGCTACGGACTGATCGCCTATGCGTCTTCTCTGGATCAGATCGGACCGGTGGGCAAGAATACGGCGGACTGCGCCGCGCTTCTGGAAGTGATTGCAGGACGGGATCCTAAAGACAGCACTTCCCTTGACCGTAAGGATCTGGACTTTTCAGGGGCTTTGAATCAGAAAATTGCAGGGATGAAGTTCGGCATACCGAAAGAATATCTGGCAGAGGGACTTGATCCTGAAGTAAAGGACGCCTTTATGGAGGCTTTGAAGATTCTTACCCAGCAGGGAGCGATTGTGGAATTTTTCTCCGTAAATACAACGGAATATATGATCCCCGCTTACTATATTATTGCCAGCGCGGAGGCAAGCTCCAACCTGGAGCGCTTTGACGGCGTGAAGTACGGATACCGGGCGGCGGAGTACGACGGTCTCCATGACATGTATTATCAGACAAGGACAGACGGATTCGGAGAAGAGGTAAAGCGCAGAATCATGCTGGGTTCCTTTGTGCTCAGCTCCGGCTATTACGACGCCTACTATCTGAAAGCGCTGCGTACCAAGGCCCTGATCAAACAGGAATTTGACCGCGCTTTTGAAAAATACGATGTGATTCTCGCTCCGGCTGCGCCCTATACGGCGCCGAAGATCGGAGAGAGCCTGAAAGACCCCCTCTCCATGTATCTGGGAGATATTTATACGGTTGCAGTAAATCTCTGCGGTCTGCCGGGAATTACCGTACCCTGCGGCGTGGACAGCAAAGGACTGCCTATCGGAATTCAGATGATCGGAAACTGCTTTGAGGAGAAAAAGATTTTCCGGAGCGCTTCCGCCTTTGAGAAGGGAAAGGAGGCCGTGAACCATGAAACAGTATGAAACAATTATCGGTCTGGAAGTTCATGTAGAGCTTGCCACAAAGACAAAAATATTCTGCGGCTGTTCCACGGAATTCGGCGGGGCTCCCAATACGCATACCTGTCCGGTATGCACGGGAATGCCGGGGTCTCTTCCGGTGCTGAACCGTCAGGTGGTGGAATATGCCCTGAAAGCGGGAATTGCAGCCAACTGCAGGATCCACCAGCTTTGCAAATTTGACAGAAAAAATTATTTTTATCCCGATAACCCTCAGAACTATCAGATTTCTCAGCTTTATCTCCCGATCTGCTACGACGGGTGGGTGGAAATCGATACATCGGCAGGCAGAAAGAAGATCCGCATTCATGAAATGCATATGGAGGAGGACGCCGGAAAACTGATTCATGACGAGTGGGAGGACTGTTCCCTCGTGGATTATAACCGAAGCGGAGTTCCTCTGATTGAGATTGTATCGGAGCCGGATATGAGAAGCTCTGAGGAAGTCATTGCCTACCTGGAAAAACTGCGCTGCATGATGCAGTATCTGGGTGTTTCCGACTGTAAGCTTCAGGAGGGCTCCATGCGCGCGGACGTGAATCTGTCCGTCCGGGAGGCAGGAAGCGAGACTTTTGGAACAAGGACGGAAATGAAGAACCTGAACTCTTTCAAAGCCATCGCCCATGCAATTGAAGGAGAGAGGGAGCGTCAGATTGAACTTCTGGAAGCGGGAAAAGCCGTGGTTCAGGAAACGCGCCGCTGGGACGATAATAAGGAATCCTCCCATGCCATGCGTTCAAAAGAGGATGCCAAGGATTACCGCTACTTCCCGGATCCCGATCTTCCGCCGGTTCATATCAGTGATGAATGGATCCGGGAACTGAGAGAAAGCCAGCCGGAACTCAAAGAGGAAAAGCAGCTTCGCTACCAGAAAGAGTTCGGCCTTTCCGAATACGATTCCAGAATCCTTACAGAGACAAGGCAGCTGGCAGAACTTTTCGAGGATGTGGCGTCTCTCTGCGGAAATCCCAAGAAAGCCGCCAACTGGTTTATGGGAGAGGTTCTGCGCCTTGCGAAGGAAAAAGGAAGAGAGCCGGAAAAAGTTTCCTTTGCGCCGGAGCATCTTGCGGATCTCATTGAAATGGTGGAGAAAAAAGAGGTCAGCCCCCAGAATGCCCGGAAAGTTTTTGAAAAAGTCTTTGACCAGGATATTGATCCTGTAGTATATATAGAAGAGAAGGGATTAAAGATCGTGGAAGATACCGGACTTCTGACCAGCACCCTGGAAAGAATTTTGGAAGAAAATCCAGGTCCCCTGAGCGAGCTTCTGGGCGGAAAGGAAAAAGTGTTCGGATTCTTTGTGGGAAAAATGATGCGGGAACTGAAAGGCAAGGCAAGTCCGGACGCCGTAAGAGAAGCTCTGACAAAAGAAATAGAAAGCAGGCGAAAGTGATATGGTAACAATTAATAAGAATTATCTGAAACTGCCGGGCAGCTATCTTTTTTCCACTATTGCGAAGAAAGTGGCGGATTATCAGGCTGCGCATCCGGAGGAAAAAATTGTGCGTCTTGGAATCGGAGACGTGACCCAGCCTCTGGCTCCGGCTATTATTGACGCGCTTCACAAAGCTGTGGATGAAATGGCCCACGCGGAGACATTTCATGGATATGCGCCGGATCTCGGATATGAATTTTTAAGATCAGCAATTGCGAAAAATGACTATCAGGACAGAGGATGCCGGATTGAGGCGGATGAAATTTTTGTTTCAGACGGAGCAAAAAGTGATTCCGGAAATATTCAGGAGATATTCGGAACAGATAACAAGGTAGCCGTCTGCGATCCGGTGTATCCGGTATATGTGGATACGAACGTAATGGCAGGGCGTACCGGAGAGTACAATAAGGAACGGGAAAATTTCGACGGCGTAATTTATATGCCCTGTCTGGAGGAGAACGGCTTTTTGCCGGAACTGCCGAAAGAGACGCCGGATCTGATCTATCTCTGCTTCCCCAATAACCCGAGCGGAGCCGCCATCACAAAGGAGAAGCTTCAGGAGTGGGTAGATTATGCCAACAAAACGGGAGCCGTAATCATCTACGACGCGGCTTACGAAGCATATATTACAGAAGAGGGAGTTCCTCACAGCATTTATGAATGCGAGGGAGCCCGCACCTGCGCTATCGAACTGCGCAGCTTTTCCAAGAACGCAGGCTTTACCGGAGTTCGCCTTGGCTTTGCGGTAGTGCCGAAGGAACTGGAGCGGGAGGGCGTTTCCCTTCACAGTCTCTGGGCAAGACGCCACGGAACAAAATTCAACGGCGCTCCCTATATTGTTCAGAGAGCAGGAGAGGCGGTGTACTCTCCGGAGGGCAAGGCTCAGTTAAAGGAGCAGGTGGCCTATTATATGCGCAATGCCCATTATATCTATAATGGACTGAAGGACGCAGGATATTCTGTGTCCGGAGGTGTGAACGCACCCTATATCTGGCTGAAGACACCTAAGGGAATGACTTCCTGGGAGTTCTTTGATTATCTTCTTGAGACAGCCCATGTGGTGGGAACTCCAGGTTCCGGCTTCGGCGCTCACGGAGAGGGATATTTCCGTCTGACGGCTTTCGGCACCTTCGAAAATACCCAGGAGGCGATCAGAAGAATTCAGGCTCTGTAAGACTGTTTTTGGAAGAGAATAAGATTTTTTACGGCGCAGTGCGGCTGCGCCGTTTTTGTGCCTTTAAAGTAGATAAAAAAGGTGCAGTTTAAAGATTCTAATTGCCTTAAAGAAAAATATAACGTATAATAGACAGGAAGCCGGAACATACGTCTGCAGGGGCTGATTGCTCTCCTTACAGGGAAAGAGAGCAGGAGAACGGTTTTAATGTATAACAGAAAGACAGAAGAGGAAAAATGGATAAAAAAGCAGTGTTTTTTGACGCGGACGGAACTGTCTGCGATATAAAAAAAGGGGTGCCGGAGAGCGCTATTGAGGCGATTCGCCGTCTGGTGGACAACGGCCATGAGGCCTGGCTCTGCACCGGACGGAGCCGGGCTTTCGTACCCTGGTATCTGGAGCAGATACCTTTTACCGGAATGATCAGTGCCTGTGGGGCCACCATTGAGAAGGACGGGCAGCGGCTTTTCAACAAGGAAATGCCGGAAGAGGTGGCGGAACGGTCTGTGGAGATTCTGCGCCGCTACGGCCTTGTCCCTGTTATGGAGGGGGCAGACTATATGTATTACGATATGGACGAGTACACCACAGAGGTGAACTGGTACCGGGATCTGATTACGGAGGCCCTGGGCGACAAATGGCGGCCCATCCGCGGAAATGAGAAGCAGATGCATATCAATAAAATCAGCGCAAAAATGCAGGAAGGCTGCGATGACGTGCAGGCCTGCAGAGAGCTGGCCGAATATTACGATGTTATCCGCCATGAAAACAATTCCTTTGTGGGGACAACCATAGAATTCGTGCCGAAAGGATACAATAAGGCGGTGGGGATCGCGGCGGTATGCAGAATTTTCGATATCCCCCATGAGAATACGGTAGTATTCGGGGACAGCAACAATGATCTGTCCATGTTTGAGTACGCGGCAGAAAAAGTCGCCATGGGGAATGCTTCGAAGTCAATCATAGAGCTGGCGGACTTTGTAACCGCCGATATGTTCCATGACGGAATTAAAAAGGGACTGGAAAAACTGCAGCTTATTTAAGAAAGAGAGGGATGATTATGAAGACTCTGGAACTGAGAGACGGATTTTACTGGGCGGGTATAGTGGACGACAGCCTTCGTGTGTTTGACATTATTATGTACACAGAATTCGGCACCACATACAATTCCTATGTGTGGAAGGCCGGGGACAAAATTGTGCTGTTCGAGACCGCGAAGGAAAAATTCTTTGACGAGTATCTGGACAAGCTGAAAGAAATTATCGATGTGACAAAGATTGATTACCTGATTGTAGACCACACGGAACCGGATCATGCAGGAAGCATTGAGCGGCTTCTGGAATACAGCCCCCAGATGAAGATCGTGGCCACAGGCTGCGCCATCGGCTTCCTGAAAGAAATTGTCAACGGAGATTTTACCTCTATTGCCGTAAAGGACAATCAGACTATGGAGATCGGCGGGAAAACCCTGCGTTTTCTGGTTGTTCCGAATCTTCACTGGCCGGACACCATGTACACCTATATTGAGGACGAACAGATACTGGTGACCTGTGATTCTTTCGGTTCTCACTACGGCTTCCATGACGTGCTGGCAAGCAAAGTGACGGACCATGAAGGATATATGCGGGCTACCAAATATTATTTTGACTGCATCATCGGACCTTTCAAGCCATATATGCTGAAAGCCCTTGCCCGAGTGCGGGAGCTGGACGTTTCCATGATCTGCCCGGGCCACGGACCGGTAATCGACGAAAAAATTGACTTCATGTACAACACTTATGAAGACTGGTGTACGGTGGTCAACCCAAATAAGAAAAAAACGGTGATTATTCCCTATGTAAGCGCCTACGGATACACAAAGCGGATTGCCCAGGAAATTGAGCGGGGCATTAAGGACAGCGGGGATATTGACGTCAGAAGCTACGATATGGTAGAGGCGGACCAGGCGAAAGTTCTGGAAGAACTTGGATTTGCGGACGGCATTCTGTTCGGTACGCCTACCATCGTGGGAGAGGCGCTGAAACCCATCTGGGATCTCACTACCTCGATTTTCGCAGGAACCCACGGCGGCAAGCTTGCCAGCGCTTTCGGAAGCTACGGATGGAGCGGCGAGGGAGTTCCTCATATACTTGAGAGACTGAAACAGCTCCGGATGAAGGTGGTGGACGGACTTAAGATCCGCTTTAAACCTTCCGAAAACAATCTTCTGGACGCTTACGAGTACGGATATAATTTCGGCTGCATCCTTCAGGAAAAAGAGAACCCCAAGAAAACAAAGGGAGCGCGCACCCTGGTAAAATGCCTGGTCTGCGGCGAAATCTTTGATTCTTCTCTGGAAATCTGTCCGGTCTGCGGCGTTGGAAAAGAGAACTTTGTCCCGGTGGACATGCATGAGAGCAGCTTCCGGAACGACACGGAAAACTTCTATGTGATCATCGGAAATGGCGCGGCAGGATTAAGCGCGGCGAAGGCGATCCGGGAGAGAGACCTGACCGGCTCCATTATAATGATTTCCAACGAGCCTTACGCGACCTACAACCGCCCCATGCTGACAAAATCCATGGTGGCTGAGCTGAATGCGGAACAGATTCAGGTAGAGCCGCTGTCCTGGTATGAAGAAAATAAAGTGCACCTTCTGCTGGACAAAGAGGTGACGGCTGTCAATACAGCGGAGAAGGAAGTGGAGCTTTCCGACGGAACGAAACTGAAATACACGAAACTGATCTATGCCCTTGGCTCCGAGTGCTTTGTTCCGCCTATTCCCGGAACAGATAAGCCGGAGGTAATTGCGATCCGCCGTATGTCGGATATCGAGAAGCTGGAGTCCATGATGGACAGAGTGAATAACGTAGTGGTCATCGGCGGAGGCGTTCTTGGCCTGGAGGCCGCATGGGAGCTGAAAAAGGCAAGAAAACAGGTTGTGGTGCTGGAGGCTGCGCCTCAGATTATGGGACGCCAGCTTGACGCGTCCGCAAGCGAGATGCTGACAGCGATCAGCGAGGGCTGCGGCATTGACATCCACGCAGGCGTTCAGATCGCATCCATCGAGGGAGAAACATCGGTGTCCTCGGTACGGCTCAGCGACGGAAGAGAGTTCCCGGCAGAGCTGGTGATCGTCTCCGCAGGAGTGAGGGCGAATACTGCCGTTGCCCAGAACGCAGGACTGGAAATCAACAGAGGCGTGCTTGTAAACGAAGAAATGGCCACCAGCAGCAGCGACATCTACGCCTGCGGCGACTGTGCGGAGTATGACGGAATCAACTACGCAATCTGGCCTCAGGCGCTGGAGCAGGGCAAGGTGGCAGGCGCCAATGCGGCGGGAGACCATCTCACCTACACTACGGTATCGGCAGGACTTTCCTTCCACGGAATGAACACAGGCCTGTACGCCATCGGAGACAACGGAAAGAACCCGAACCTGATCTACCGCACAGTGGAATTCAAAGATATGGGGCGGAAACAGTATGAAAAATATTATTTCCTGAACAACCGTCTCTGCGGTGTGATTCTCATCGGAGATACATCGAAGATGGCAGCCGTCACCGAGGCAGTGGAAAAGAAAAAGACATTCAATGAATTATTTCATGCTTAAAAGCGTGCAGGAATATAGCAGGAACAGAAGGAGTTTTTTGAAAATGGAAAGAACATGGTGGAAAGAAGCCGTCGTATACCAGATTTATCCCAGAAGCTTTAACGACAGCAACGGGGACGGAATCGGAGATCTCAACGGCATTACGGAAAAAATGGATTACCTGAAAAAGCTGGGAATCGATGTGATCTGGCTTTCTCCGGTCTATGAATCCCCGAATGATGACAACGGATATGATATCAGCAATTACCGGGGAATTATGAAGGATTTCGGTACCATGGAGGATTTCGACAGAATGCTGGCGGCCGCCCATGAAAAAGGAATCCGGATCGTCATGGATCTTGTGGTAAATCATACTTCCGATGAGCATCCCTGGTTTGTGGAAAGTCGGAAGTCCAAGGACAATCCATACCGGGACTATTATATCTGGAGAGAAGGAAAAGACGGCAAAGAGCCCAACAACTGGGGTTCCTGCTTTTCCGGCTCCGCCTGGGAATATGACAAACAGACAGATATGTACTACCTGCACCTGTTTTCCAGAAAACAGCCGGATCTTAACTGGGATAATCCGAAGGTCCGCGACGAGGTATTCGATATGATGGACTGGTGGTGCCGGAAAGAAATCGACGGCTTCCGGATGGATGTGATTTCTCTGATCTCCAAGGTTCCGGAGCTTCCGGACGGAGAAGTGGGAAAGAACGGATACGGAGACTACGGTCCCTACGTCTGCAACGGCCCTCATGTTCACGAATATCTCCAGGAAATGAACCGCCGCGTTCTGTCCAAATATGATCTCCTGACAGTAGGAGAGTGCTCCGGGGTGACAGTGGAGGAGGCAAAAAAATACGCTTCCCTTGACGGAAAAGAACTGAATATGGTATTTCAGTTTGAACACATGGATCTGGACGGCGGCGAGTCTTTTAAATGGAATGAGCGGAAAATCAGGCTTACAGAGCTGAAACAGGTGCTGACCAAATGGCAGCTTTCCCTGATGGGAAAAGCATGGAACAGTCTCTACTGGTGCAATCATGACCAGCCCAGAATGCTTTCAAGACTGGGAAATGATTCCCCTCAGTCCCGGGAGGTTTCCGCCAAGATGCTGGCCACCTGTCTCCATATGATGCAGGGAACTCCCTATGTATATCAGGGGGAAGAGCTGGGGATGACAAATGTGCCTTTCCGGACCCTGGAGGACTTCCGGGATATTGAGAGCATCAACGCTTACCATGAACTGGTGGGAAAAGGTGTTATAGACGGAGAAACCATGATGCGGTACCTGCGCTACAAGAGCCGTGACAACGCGAGAACTCCTATGCAGTGGAACGACGGCAAAAACGCAGGGTTCACAGAGGGGACTCCATGGATTATGGTGAATCCCAATTATAAGGAAATCAATGCAGAGGAAGAGCTGACAAGAGAGGATTCCGTGTTCTATTATTACCAGAAGCTGATTCGTCTCCGCCATGAGAATTCGATTATTGTGTACGGCGGCTATGAGCTGCTCCTGCCGGAGCACGAGGCTCTGTATGTGTACACAAGAGAACTGGATGGAGAGAAACTTCTTGTGATCTGTAATTTCAGCAGTGAGGAACAGAACATGGAGCTGCCGGAGGAATTCGCCGGAAAAGAGGGCTCTGTTCTGATCTCCAACTATGAGGATCCGAAACTGGAGAAAAATCTGACGCTTCGGGCTTACGAGGCGGTTGTATTCAGATTCTGACCGGCAGGAAAATCCGGAAACAGAAATCTCAGGGAGGATTGGTTGTGAAATACGGGAAAATAAGAATTGAGGACGGAAATCTGGTTTTTGCCAAACATATGATGATGAATTATCTTCCCTGCCGGGATATTCTCTGGGCATATAAAAGAAGGGAAGGCGTGGAGGGCGGCGTTCAGAAGCAGATCAGCACCAGCTATCTCGTGATCGTTACGAAAAGGCGGAAGCGCTACAAATTCGATATGACAGAGAAGGAAATCAGCGACTGCATCCAGCTTCTGAAAGCGCTGAATCCCGGGATTGTCACCGGATTTCCAAAGGGAGGCAGGATTCATCTCCAGAGCCTGCCGAACACAAGGGATCTGGGCGCCCTCTCCACGGAAGACGGAAGGTTGATTCTGCCGAAGCGCCTGATACGCAGCGGAAATCTTTATCATATGTCCCTGGCGGATCAGGATGTGCTGCAGAACGAGTACAACCTGACAGAAGTGATTGACTTCCGCACAAAAGCAGAAATACTGGAAAAGCCGGATACCGTCATAGAAGGCGTAAAGTATACGGAGATCCCGATTCTGGACGATGAGACCAGAGGAATTTCCCAGTCGGGAAGTCTGCCGGAGATGATCATAAAATTCGACCAGGTGCCCGACGCCTATATACATAAGCAGTACCGGGATTTTATCAGGGATCCGTACTGCATCAAACAGTACGCCCTGTTTATTGACAGGCTGCTGCACCATGAAGAGGGAGCCGTCCTGTGGCACTGCAGCGCAGGAAAAGACAGAGTGGGAGTGGGAACAGCGATTCTGCTCTCCGCCCTGGGAGTTCCCAGAAAGACAATCCGGGAAGACTTTTTGAAAACAAACCTGTATATGGAGGAGGAAATGCAGCACATGGTCCGCTATCTGGAAACTATGACCATTGTGGACAATGGGATTATGGATAAAGTGCGTCTTCTCTATAAAGTCAAGGGCGAATATCTGGATACAGTGTTCGATACCATCGAACAGGATTACGGAACTGTGGAGCGGTTCCTGAAAAAGGCGCTCTACCTGACACCCAAGGCCATCGAGGCTCTGAGAAACAAATATCTGGTATAGTTCAAAGCTTCATCCTGTTCTTTCTGAACAGGATGAAATCTTGTATAAAGAGATGCGAGGATAAAAGAAAATGGCAAAAAGTACGAAGATAAGAAAAGCATTTAAAGCGGCCTTTCCCTACACAATCCCTATTTTTGCGGGATTCTGGTTTCTGGGACTGACTTACGGCATCTATATGAATGTCTCCGGATTCAGCTTTATTTATCCTATGCTGATGAGCATTACCATATTTGCCGGCTCCATGGAGTTCGTTACGGCAAATATGCTGCTGGGGAGCTTCAACCCTGTCCAGGCGTTTGTAATGACGCTGATGATCAACGCCAGACACTTGTTCTATGGAATTTCCATGCTGGATCGGTTCCGGGGAACCGGGCTGAAAAAGCTGTATCTGATTTTCGGCATGTGCGACGAGAGCTTTTCTATTAATTATACGGCGGAGATTCCTCCGGATGTGGACAGAGGCTGGTTTATGTTTTTTGTAACGCTGCTGAACCATATTTACTGGTTTTCCGGATCCACTCTGGGCGGCATCTTCGGTTCTCTGATCGAGTTTGACACAGAAGGCCTGGACTTTGTCATGACAGCCATGTTTGTGGTGATTTTTATGGAGCAGTGGCTGAAAGACAAAAGGCATACCAGCGAGCTCCTGGGACTTGGAATCTCTGTTCTGTGTCTTCTTATATTCGGAGCGGACAACTTCATTATTCCTTCTATGGCGGCCATGCTGCTTGTGCTGACATGGATGAGAAAACCCATGGAACGGAGAAAGGAGACGGCAGAGGCATGACAGTAACACAGCAGATGATTACAGTGGCAGTGGTAGTTGCGGGAACGATGCTGACAAGATTTCTTCCTTTTCTTTTGTTTCCCGCAGGAAAGACTACGCCGAAGTACATTCAGTATATCGGAAAGGTGCTGCCGCCGGCAGTATTCGGACTTCTTGTAGTCTACTGCCTGAGAAACGTCAGCATTTTTGAGGGGAGCAGAGGAATCCCGGAATTTATTGCAATTGGGGCAGTAATTGTCCTCCATGTCTGGAAGAGACAGATGCTTCTGTCCATTGCGGGAGGAACCATACTTTATATGGTGCTTGTGCAGATAGTATTCTGATTTCCCTGAAGAATTCAGAGATTTTGACATTGACAAAACCCTGAATATTGCTATAATGATATTCATGTAGATGTTTTACATATTACAAGATTAAAGTGGTGAAAGCAGGTGGGTTATGCAAAAGAGAATTTTATCTCTGTTAGTAGATAATACCGCAGGTGTACTGAGCCGTATTTCCGGGCTGTTCAGCCGGAGAGGCTATAATATTGACAGCCTTACAGTTGGAGTGACCGCAGATGAGCGCTTTTCCAGAATGACGGTTGTATGCAGCGGGGATGCGCTGATACTGGAGCAGATTACAAAGCAGCTTGCGAAGCTGGTGGATGTAAGAGACATCAAGGTTCTGGAGCCGGAAAACAGCGTCAGCAGAGAGCTGGTACTGGTGAAGGTTGCCGTGAAGCCGGAAGAGCGGGAGGGCGTGATCTCCATCGCGAATATTTTCCGCGCCAACATCATCGATGTGGGAAAGGATTCCCTGGTGATCGAGATGACAGGAAGCAAGAGCAAGCTAGGAGCTTTCATTGATCTTCTGGACGATTATGAGATTCTGGAGCTGGCCAGAACCGGCATCACAGGTCTTTCCAGAGGCGCAAACGATGTAAGATTCCTTTAAAAGGTTTGCTAGGGGAATTTTCCCTTAACGATATATTATTATGAAAAAATTTACAGCACAGGAGGAAACAAAAATGGCAAACAGGATTTTTTATCAGGAAGACTGTAATTTAAGTTTACTGGACGGTAAGACCATTGCTATTATCGGCTACGGCAGCCAGGGACATGCGCACGCGCTGAACTTAAAGGAGTCGGGATGCCATGTAATTATCGGTTTATATGAAGGAAGCAAATCCTGGAAAAAAGCGGAAGATCAGGGATTTGAAGTATTCACGGCAGCAGAGGCTGCAAAGCAGGCTGACATTATCATGATCCTGATCAACGATGAAAAACAGGCTGATCTCTATAAAAAAGATATCGAACCAAACCTGGAGGAAGGCAACATGCTGATGTTCGCTCATGGATTCAATATCCATTTCGGATGCATCGTGCCTCCTAAGAACGTAGACGTAACCATGATCGCTCCGAAGGCTCCGGGCCACACTGTAAGAAGCGAATATCAGGCCGGCAAGGGAACTCCCTGTCTGGTTGCTGTTGAGCAGGACTACACAGGAAAAGCTCTTGACAAAGCTCTGGCATACGGTCTTGCCATCGGCGGAGCAAGAGCCGGACTTCTGGAGACCACTTTCCGTACCGAGACAGAAACAGACCTGTTCGGCGAGCAGGCAGTTCTCTGCGGCGGCGTCTGCGCTCTGATGCAGGCCGGATTTGAGACTCTGTGCGAAGCGGGATATGATCCGAGAAACGCATATTTCGAGTGCATCCATGAGATGAAACTGATCGTGGATCTGATCTATCAGTCCGGTTTCTCAGGAATGAGATATTCCATCTCCAACACTGCCGAGTACGGCGATTACATCACAGGACCGAAGATCATCACAGAGGATACAAAGAAAGCAATGAAACAGATCCTGAAGGACATCCAGGACGGTACCTTTGCAAAAGACTTCCTGCTTGACATGTCTTCTGCAGGCGGCCAGGTACACTTCAAGGCTATGAGAAAACTTGCCGCTGAGCATCCGTCAGAGATCGTCGGAGAAGAAATCCGCAAACTCTACAGCTGGAACGGCGAAGACAAACTGATCAACAACTAAGCAAAGCAAGATTTTGAAGATGAAGCTGTCGTACTGATTTGTATGGCAGCTTTTTTCTGCAAAGAATATTTATACGGAAGAAAAGAAGTATTCCAGCAGAGGCAGACTTTCGCCGCCCTTCCGGCACACGAAACCAATTTCCCGGGCAGGAAAGGCAAAACCTGCCGGAACCTCCACAAGAGAGCCGTCCCGGAGTTCCTTTTCCACAAACTGGCGGACGACACCGGCAATGCCTAGTCCGATGACGGCAAACTGTATCAGAAGATCCATGGATGTGACTTCCAGGATGTGATTCAGTTCAATCCGGTGTTCTTTCAGCTGGGTGTCGATGGTGTGCCTGGTGATGTTTTTTTCGTCCAGCATCATAAAAGTGGCAGTCTGATAGAGAGAATCATGGGAATAAAGCTCCTGCTGCGTTTTCAGATACTGTTCGGTGGCCACAAAGGTATCGTTAATGTGCAGGAGAGGACGGAAATGGTAGCCGTGAAGTCTGCCCGGCCGTCCGATCAGCCCCAGATCCAGCTTTCCCTCATCCAGAAGCTGAAGGGTCTGGTAAGTGGACTGACAGGAAATATTGATACGGACCTGGGGATGGCTGGAAATATACGGCTTCAGATAGGAAAGGAGCACATATCTGCACAGGGTGGAGCTGGTGCCCAGACGGAGATGGGGCACTGTCCTGGAACGGTTGTGAAGGAGCAGTTCTTCCCCTTCCGATACAAGGGCGAAGGCTTCCCGCAGCTTCTGAAAGAGAATTTCTCCGTCAGGAGTGAGAACCACCCCTCTGGAATTCCTCTTAAAAAGGCGGGTTTCAAGACTGGCTTCCAGTTTCTGGACCGCACGGCTGACGGCAGGCTGGCTGATAAAGAGCTCTTTGGCCGCTCTGGAGATATTTCCGGTTTTTCCTACAGTATAAAAAATATAATATAAAGACATGTTTTCCTGCATAAAACCTCCTGCTGCAGCGTTATCATAACTATAACGCATAACAAATATGATTAATATGTATTGGTATTATATCAAAAACTGTGGTATACTGACAACAGTGAAAAATAATTTCAACATTGAGGAACGAGGAGGAAATCGACCATGGGAATGACAATGACACAGAAAATTCTGGCCGCACATGCCGGTCTGGATCATGTGGAAGCCGGACAGCTGATTGAGGCGGACCTGGATCTGGTTCTGGGAAATGACATCACCTCTCCGGTGGCTATTCATGAATTGGATAAAATGACTGTGAAGTCTGTATTCGATAAGGATAAAATCGCTCTGGTAATGGATCATTTTATCCCAAATAAGGACATCAAATCTGCGGAGCACTGCAAATGCGTGAGAGAATTTGCCTGCCGCCACGATATCACCAATTACTTTGACGTGGGAGAGATGGGAATTGAGCACGCCCTTCTTCCGGAAAAAGGCCTTACAGTAGCCGGAGACGTGATCATCGGCGCAGACTCTCATACCTGTACTTACGGCGCTCTCGGCGCTTTTTCCACAGGAGTGGGAAGCACCGACATGGCGGCCGGAATGGCGACCGGCAAAGCCTGGTTCAAAGTGCCGGGAGCCATTAAATTCAATATTGTGGGTAAACCGAAAAAATGGGTCAGCGGAAAAGACGTGATCCTTCACATCATCGGCATGATCGGCGTGGACGGCGCTCTCTACAAATCCATGGAATTCGTAGGCGAGGGAATTAAGAACCTTTCCATGGACGACCGTTTTACTATTGCGAACATGGCTATCGAGGCAGGCGGAAAGAACGGAATCTTCCCGGTAGACGAACTGACCGAGGCATACATGAAGGAGCACTCCAAACGTCCTTATAAGATCTATGAGGCGGACGAGGATGCGGTTTATGACGCAGAATATACCATAGACCTCAGCACCCTGGAGCCTACGGTTGCCTTCCCACATCTTCCGGAGAATACAAGAACCATCAGCGAGATCAAAGAGGACATTGCGGTAGATCAGTCTGTAATCGGTTCCTGCACCAACGGCCGGATTGACGATCTGAGAATCGCGGCGGAGATTATGAAAGGACGC
This sequence comes from Candidatus Blautia excrementipullorum, assembly GCA_019118645.1. Taxonomy (GTDB): domain Bacteria; phylum Bacillota; class Clostridia; order Lachnospirales; family Lachnospiraceae; genus Blautia_A; species Blautia_A excrementipullorum. Next base: position 32,042 of record DWYN01000136.1, read on the forward strand.
AAAGTGCATAAAGGCGTTCGCTGCATCGTCATTCCCGCTACGCAGGCAATTTATCTTCAGGCCATGGAAGAAGGCCTTCTGAAGACCTTTATTGAGGCGGGAGCTGTGGTCAGCACCCCCACCTGCGGTCCCTGTCTGGGAGGATATATGGGAATTCTGGCAGCCGGCGAGAGATGCATCTCCACCACAAACCGCAACTTTGTAGGAAGAATGGGACATGTGGATTCAGAAGTTTATCTTGCAAGCCCGGCAGTGGCGGCAGCCAGTGCAGTAACCGGAAAAATTTCCGCGCCGGAAGAACTGGGATTATAAGGAGGAGAAGATTTATGCAGGCAAAAGGCAGAGTATTCAAATATGGAGACAATGTAGATACAGACGTGATCATTCCTGCCCGTTATCTGAATTCCTCAGATCCGGCGGAACTGGCTACACACTGTATGGAAGATATCGACAAAGAGTTTGTTCACAAAGTAAACAAAGGGGATATCATTGTGGCGGATAAGAACTTCGGCTGCGGATCCTCCAGAGAACATGCCCCCATCGCCATCAAAGCGGCCGGGGTAAGCTGCGTAATCGCGGAAACCTTTGCGAGAATTTTTTACAGAAATGCCATTAACATCGGACTTCCTATTATAGAGTGTCCTGAGGCAAGCAGGGGAATCGAGGACGGCGACGAGGTGGAAGTGGACTTCGACACCGGAATGATTTACAACCGCACTAAGGGCACTGAGTTCAAAGGCCAGGCCTTCCCGGAATTTATGCAGAAAATAATCCAGGCAGGCGGTCTGGTGAACTATATCAACAGTAAAAACTGATAGCGGCAGCAAAAACGAAATACCGGATTTTCCTCTGAAAAAACGGAAAATCACAAATACCACAGGGAGCTGTTACCGGCCGAAGATTCCGGCGGAAGCAGCCCCCTGTATTTTTCTGCGGTTTTATATTTATAATAAGGAAAGAAAAAACTGATTTCGTGAAGTATTCTGATTCACGAAATTTATATAAAAAGAAAGACGGCTTAATGAACTTTTTAGAAATAATTGGGGGATATTTAGATGTGAAATTGAGAAATTTTCTTATTTTACATGCTGGAAAACCGGCAAATTTTGTCGGAAATATCAAATATGCGGTGAAAATTGCATGATTTAAGTCATATATGTGACTTTACATTAATGAATTGCTATGCTAGAATGTTTTTGTTAAGATGCTGATTTCGTGAAGCAGAATACTTTACGAAAAGATACTGAGGTTTTCTGATGGATAAGACAGCATATTACGCAGTGACAGTAAGAAAATTCAGTGTTCTTTCCAGACACAGAGGCCGGATGGAAAAAACGCAGGAGCTTTATAACGAGATTCTGGGATTTTATTACAGATTGTATCTGGATACCCTCCCGGAAACTGGCTCCGGATCGATGGAGACCATGCGGAGTCTGGAAAAAATGACGATTGTGGGAAGAAACCGGGAACCGGTACCCTATCCCCTTCCCTGGAAAAAGGTTCCGCTCTACTTTCGAAGAGCAGCCATCAACGGGGCGGTGGCAGCGGCCAGAAGCTATCTTGCAAGAGATGCCCAGAAGGAAGAAAGCCGGAATTTTACAGAATCGGTAACTTTCTATAAAGGAATGTACCGGGATTTTTCGGAAAACGGGATATCCCTGAAACTCTGGGACGGAGATTCCTGGAAATGGACCCGTCTGAGACTGAGAGGAAACGAAGTACCGGAGGAGGGGCAGATGATGTCCCCGGCGCTGGTTCTGCGGGAGAAAAAGACAGAACTCCACATCCCATGGAAAACTCCTGTCAGTGACGGGAGAAATGCGAAAGAGCGCATGAAGGCAGGGGAGAACATCTGCTCTGCTGTATTCACAAACAGAGATGCATGCGTTGTGTGCTGCATTCTGGATTCCGACGGGAAAACGACGGACAGCCTGTTTTTGAAGGGCGGCACAGAGTATTCCCACCAATGCGGCCATTATCTGGAAAAACTGAAAAAATCACAGGCATCGAAGGGGGCAGGAAACAATCCCCGGGGAAATGCAAAATACTGGGAAAAACTGAAAAACATCAGCGACAATTACGCGCATCAGATCAGCCGTCAGGTGATCGACTACTGTAAAAAGAATCATGTCGGTATTCTTGTGCTGCCGTATTTTGAACAAAACCACAGAAATATCATTATGCATTCGTCGGGAAGATATTCGCCTATCTATTTAAGTACATCTGTCCGGGAAAAGCTGAAATACAAGGCGTGGCAGGCGGGAATCGTGGTTCTGGAAGCACAACAGCATAAAATCAGTTCTGTATGCAGCATCTGCGGATCAGAGATCAGGCAGAGCGGCACCGAGTTTTTCTGTGAAAAGGGACACCGGGGGAACAGATACCTGAATACGGCCAGAAATCTGGGGCTGAAGTGCCTGAATGACTTTCAGAGCAAACAGAAGTCTGAGCATGAAAATCGTTGATGCTCCGACTGCTGCTTTGCGAGAGATAAAAGGATTTGCTACCACATAAATAGAAATATGCAAAACAGACAGGCCTAGAACAGATGGATTAAAAAATGAGAAAACGAGTGACTGAGTCACTGTTTTCATAGATTTCAGCGGGAAACTGCAAAAAGGGCAGAACCCATCGGGTTTTGCCTTTGGGTCTGAGCACCGCCCGCCGGAGTCCGCAAAGACCCCGGGAAGACAGCGGCTTTATGCTGCGGGAGTGCTTGAAGTTATAAAAAGAAAAAGCCTTACGGAATCCGGATCCGGCAGATCAGGACAAAAGGCAAAG
>DWYN01000137.1 GCA_019118645.1 Candidatus Blautia excrementipullorum
TTTGATCGCATCTATGTAGATGGAATAAATTCTTCATTATATTTGCTATTATACAAGATTTCGACAATTTGTGCATCAGATTTTGCTGATATTTTTGCAAAAGTGGGAGCGTGCAGGATGAGATGGAATAAAATCTCCGCCGGTTGCAAAGTTTTGCCGGGGATGTTACAATGGTTACCATGACAGTTGCCGCCGGATCGGCGGCGTGGATCAGCAGTGCAAATGCGCCCGCATAGAAATGGAGGAAATGAAATTATGAGACTGCGTCACATACCCGGCGCCGAGGAGGCGATTGCCGCCAGCCCCTATGTGGTTCAGGAGCCGGAACGGGAGAAAGGCCAGTGGTCCGCCCGGTTCGGCAATAAAAATCCCATTGAAATCGAAGTGGGAATGGGAAAGGGCCGTTTTATTATGGAACAGGCCCAAAGACATCCGGAAAGGAATTATATTGGAATCGAGAGGTATTCCAGCGTCCTTCTGCGGGGTCTTGAAAAGCGTGAACAGCTGGAACTTCCGAACATCTGGTTTCTGTGCATTGATGCAAAGCAGCTTGCAGACATTTTTGCACCGGGAGAGGTGTCTCGGATTTATCTGAATTTTTCGGATCCATGGCCCAAGGACCGCCACGCAAAAAGACGGCTGACTTCGCCGGAATTTATGGAGGTCTACAGCCGGATTCTGGCGCCGGAGGGATGTGTGGAATTTAAAACGGACAATCAGGGACTTTTTGCCTATTCCCTGGAGTCGATTCCGGCAGCCGGCTGGAAACTGAAAGATGTAACCTGGGATCTGCACCATTCACCTATGGCAGAGGGAAATGTAATGACGGAGTACGAGATGAAGTTTTCTGCTCTGGGAAATCCCATCTGCAAGCTGACAGCTGTGAGAGATGTATAGCTGCGGGATTTCAGCAATCCGGCCAATCCTGGATCATAGGATAAAATAAAGAAAAGAAAAGGCCCGGGTGGAAAATGGGAATAAGCAGCAAAATAAAACGGACTCTGGAGAAAAAACTCAGCGGCAAACAGGAACTGAATAAAGAGGTTCTCCGCTGGAAAAAATCATTAGAGGAAGTAAACCGCCGGCTGAACAGCGGAGAAAAAAAGGAATCCTGACGTTTTCCGGCCGGCACGGAACTGGAAAGTAGCCGGACTGGGGCCGGCTGCAGATAAGATTCATAAGGAGGAAATACTATGGCAGAAAAATTTACAAGTGCAGATTTTGAGACAGAGGTATTGAAGGCAGAGGTGCCGGTACTGGTAGACTTTTACGCAGACTGGTGCGGTCCTTGTAAGATGATGGCTCCGGCAGTGGACGCTGCGGCAGAAAGCTACAGCGGCCGGATCAAGGTAGGAAAGCTGAATGTAGACGAGAACGGAGATGTGGCGGAGCGTTACGGCGTAATGTCCATCCCTACGCTGATCCTTTTTAAGAACGGCCAGGAGCTTAAGCGCATGGTAGGGCTGCAGTCCAAAGCCGCTCTGAACGCTTTGCTGGATTCTGCACTGTAGAATTTCGGAGAACATCACCCCGGAGGTCTTAAGCAGGCGGTTTTCTGCAGGGATGCAGAAGTTTGCCTGTATAAGATCTCCGGGGATTTTCATGCAAATTGTGGGAATTTTTGTAAGAGTAAAAATTGTTGAAAAAAATCAAAAAAGGGCTTGATTTTTTCCCTGGGATGCGGTAGAATAAATAACGTTCCATTGAGAGCAAGCGCCTTTAGCTCAGTTGGTAGAGCAGTAGACTCTTAATCTATTTGTCCAGGGTTCGAGTCCCTGAAGGCGCAGTTGAAAGCACTGTTTTCGCAGGGGAAGATGCGGGGACGGTGTTTTTTATTTTGTAAAAAGATGTTCCGGCGGCAGGCGTTTCCTGCAGATTGCAGGAGAACGGGAGATACTGAAATTTAAAAGAGACGGAAAAGCAGTTGATTAACACTTTTCCAGTCTCTTTTTGCATGTATTTAACACTGTCAAATGCGCCGCCGGGTTTTATGAAACGGCCGGAGTGTTAGCAGCCGGTGCATGACGGTTACTGACATATCTCTGTATTTTCATAATTAATAAGAGAATCCACATACGGCTCCATGGAGGAATCCAGTTTTACAGATACATTTTTTATGCAGGCATCTTTTGCATTGCGCACGTAGACTCCGTGGATGGGGCCTTCCTGGAAATCCGGACCGCAGCAAGGGCGGAAATCATAGCCCTTAATGGGATATTTGGAAGTTTTGACCAGTTCATGGCGGATGTTTTCTAGGGTAAGGTCTTCAAGGGGAGTTTCCGGCTTCCCTGCGATATAGATACTGCCTTCTCCGCGGCAGAGTACATTGGTGATGGTAAGTTTTCGGATGCGGCCCGAGGGAATTTCTGCTTTCCGGTTAATAGAGGCGATATTAATTGGCTCCCCGCATCCCCACCAGCAGGAGGAAGCCTGACGGGTGCGGATAATGCAGTTTGATATAATGACATTTTCCACATTTCCCTCATCTCTGAGCTGGAAGGAAATCCCGCGGTTTGAATCGTAAATGCTGCAGTTGCTGATAACGATATCCCGGAAATCACAGACGCTTTCTGTACCGATCTTAATGGCTGCGCTGGTGGAGATCAGCGTGCAGCCGGAAATCAGAATATCCTCGCAGGGTCCGTAATGGCGGTTTGCCTCTGTGGTTTTCAGCACGATGCAGTCATCGGCAGATTCGATATGACAGTTGGTGATGCGTACATGGCGGCAATGGTCCGGGTCAATGCCGTCACAGTTTGCCATTTTCAGATTATTCAAAATGCGGATTCCTGTGATTTCCACTTCTTCGCATCCCACCAGGTGAGTGGTCCAGAAACCGCTTTTTTTGATTGTTATATCCTGGATGGTGAGATGGCGGCAGTTTTCCATGAGAATTAAGGGGATTCTGGGATAAAATGCGCCGTCGATCTGATCTTCACGGATCTCGCCATAGTAGATTTCTTCTGAGCCGTCGATGGTGCCGCCGCCGCTGATGCGGATGTGGTCTGCACTCTGGGCATAGATAAAGAACTGACGGGGCTTTCCATCATATTCACAGTTGACAAAGGTAGGGACTTCAACCATGCGGTTTTTTCCCTGCCGGGCGGCCTCATCGATAAACTGGTAATCCTCCAGGTTTTCGCTGGCTTTAAGTACCGCGCCGCTTTCAATTACCAGTTCTACATAAGGCTTTAATACAATGGAGCCGGAAAGATAGGTGTGTCCGCCGTCAAGAATTACTTTTCCGCCGCCTTCCTGGCAGCATAAGTCGATAGTTTTTTGTATGGCTGCAGCGTCGTTGGTCTTTCCATCGCCTGCAGCGCCGCAGTTTATTACATGATATGCCATAATATTTCCTCCTGTATTGTCGATGTATTTATTTTCTGATTTTGAACCCTTAAAATCAAGGAAGAAAACCGACTTCCTCTGCAGAATATCCGTCAGGTGGAATCGGAGGGAAGGGTTCCTATGCAGGGGAATTCAGTGAGTTAATATAATCTGTGGGAGTCATGCCAGTCTGCTTTTTAAAAAGCTGTGAGAAGTACTGGGGATTATTTCCGCAGCCCACCTGCTCTGCAATATTTTTAACCGGTTCAGCCGGATTTTGAATCATCAGCTGTTTTGCACGTTTGATTCTGGCTGCGGTCAGATATTGAGAGAATTTTTGTCCGGTTTCTTTATAGAATTTTTTGCTGACGTAATCTACATTCATAAAAAGGTAATTTTCAGCCAGCTGCTTTAAGGTAAGGTTCGCGTCCTGCAGATGTTCGTTTACATAGGTGTAAATCTGCTGTGTCATGGAACTGAGAGATACATCTGTATTTTTGCAGGTGGAAAAATCCAGAAATTTCTGCAGGATCATGTCTTTTAAATTGATCAGATTCTCTTCTTTATCCAGCTTCATCAGCCATTCTGCCAGTTCTATGGTAGACAGCGCAGGTTGATTGGAAGTTAGTTTAAGGAAAATGCTGCTGGCCAGCTGTTTGAGAAAGTCTGTGTTTTCAATTCCATCCAAAAGCTCTGCCACCTGGTCCACAGATTCTTGTTTACCGCCCATAATTTCAATACAAAGCTGCTGAATACGGGAAATAAAAATATTGTAGTTGCAGGTGGAGGTAATATGAAAATTATTTATGTAGTAGATCATACTGAAACGCTTTAATTTTTCCAGAATATCTCTTAACAGTTCCTGCAGGCTGGAATAAGAGATATCTTCGGATTCCAGGCTTACCTTTTGTGTTTTCAGCTGGATCTGTCTGAGAAATTCTTTCAGCCGGTCCGGATGACCGCCGATGTCCTGCATAAAAAGCAGCAGCGTATTTTTTACGTAAACACCATAGAGAATGACCTGTGGAAGATGCTGGGCTGCATAGGCTTTCAGCATATCCAGAAAAGCAGGAAGGTTTTCATATTCCAAAAAGTAAATATAAAACAGCCGATAGGATGTAAAATGAAAATCCAGATACTGTTCATATTGAGCTATGATGTTTTCTAAAGGTTCATTTTGGCATAGACGGTCATTGATAATGCTGGAGATTACATTATGCAGCATTCCGCTTTGAAGAAAGAATTGCTGCTTCAGAATACGTCGCTCCATAATAATCTGGGAGTAGTCCTGCTTGCACTGTTTGATGCATTCCAGAATCTGCAGTTCATTGCAGGGTTTCAGGAGATAATGCTTTACTCCGTATTTCATGGCTTCTTTTGCATATTCAAATTCTCCGTAGCCGGACAGGATGATAAACTGAATAAACAGGTCGGTATGGCTGAATTTTTTTATCAACTCCAGACCGCCCATGCCCGGCATTCGGATATCCGTCAGGACAATGTCCGGTGATTCGTCCAGGATCATATCGTATGCTTCAATTCCGTTCTGGCAGAGGCCGATTACCTCAATATCATACTTTTCCCAGTCGATCAGGTGGTATATGGTTTCACGAATAATTCGTTCGTCATCAGCAATTAATAGTTTTAACATCTTCTGCTCCTTCTTTCTGATATGGAAGAGTAATGGTGGCTACCGCAAATTCATTTTCATTGGAAAGGGCAAGGCCGTACTCACTGCCGAATAAAAGTTTGATCCTTTGATCAATATTTAAAAGTCCGATTCCAAAGCCGTGGGGAGAATTTTGTTTCAGCCGGAGCTTC
>DWYN01000138.1 GCA_019118645.1 Candidatus Blautia excrementipullorum
CAGCTGCGAATGGATCTGCCCCCCAATCCTGCCGGTGTCCAGTCCATTTTTTCGTGATATCCATCATGGCCAGATACAGCATTTTCAGAAGACTGTCATCAGAAGGAAATACCATTTTGGATTTGGTGACCTTTCGATGCTGACGGTTAAATCCTTCGATGGCATTGGTAATATAGATCAGACGCCGAACCGCTTCGGGATACTTAAAATACGTTGAAAAGTTCGCCCAGTTGTCCTTCCATGATTTTGCGATTTTAGGATATTTCCCGCTCCATTTCTCATCAAAGCCATCCAATTCAGCCAGTGCGATTTCTTCTGTTGGGGCTGCATATACACGTTTCAGATCAGCCATCAGCAGTTTAAGCTCATTGTAGGAAACAAACTTTGTCGTATTCCGGATCTGGTGGATAATGCATTGCTGGATCTCCGTATCCGGAAAAACAGCTTCAATCGCCTGGAGAAAATCTGTCAGGCCATCTACGAATACAATCAGGATATCTTCTACGCCACGGTTCTTCAGTCCGTTCAAAATGGAAAGCCAGAACTTTGCACTCTCATTTTGTCCTACATACATGCCGAGCACGTCTTTATGCCCTTCCATGTCGATTTCTATAGCGATATAAACCGCACGTTTTACAAATCCTGCCATCATTGCGCACATGGTAATGGATGGCATCCATGAAAACGACCGCATAGATTTCCTCCAAAGATCTTTCCTGCCATTCTTTTACGATGGGAAGGATCTTATCCGTAATCCTGCTGATGGTACTGTCAGAAATCTCGATGTCATAGAGTTCCCGCATATGGCTTTCGATATCTTCGTAGTCATTCCTTTGGCTTACATGGAGATGATCCTTTCTTCCATGTCCTGAGTGACCGTATTCTGATACTTTTTGACGATCTGTGGTTCAAACTCACCTTTCCGGTCTCTTGGAACATCAATCTCCATATCGCCGTAACTGGTATGCATGGTCTTCTGGGAATGGCCATTTCTGGAATTATCCGTTTCCTGTTCCAATAATCATACTTGGAATATCCCAGTTCTTCATCCATTTCCTGAGCCAGAGCACCTTCCAGGATGATGGACATCATATCCCGCATGATATGATAGAGTTGACATCCGTTCCATCCTTGACCTTTACATTGTTTTCTTTAATGTAGTTGCCCATCATTTCCCGAAGGGCTACTTTTTGTGGGGTATCTTTTTTCCTTGCCATAAAATATACCTCCAAACTGGTAAGTCTATCTTACATTAGTTTGAAAGTTTACACAAACTTTGGGATACTCCCAATTGCTCACAAAGAGCACATTATACGCTAAGCCGTCAACCAGCTCAAGCAACGTGCTCTGGACAATGTCAAAAATGCTTTAAATTTCATTTTATATATTTACACTATCTCGCTTATTTTCTCTATGTCTTATACAAGGAGGTGAAGAAATGCAATATTTAAGAAGAAAAGATTATAAAAAAATACGTTCACCGTGCTTTATTTGAATCTCTTCTACGCTTTTATTGAAATTCAAAATTAGGAGGTAATATCATGGGTGACCACTTAGTAAATGAAGGCAGTGCCATACCTGTTTTCCGCCAGTCTGATCTTTATGATCAGAAAGGAACTCTGTATAATGGAGAAGTTTTTATCAACTTAGGAGTAACTACTGGATACCTTAATTCTTGGGAAGTCCGTTTTCGTAACAGCAATGGAGACTTTGACAGTGGATTTATCAGATCTAGCGTTTTTGGCGGATTGCATACTTATGGCAAAAGAATTACAGATCCAACTCTTGGAAGTTGCTATAGATTTAAAACTCGTACTGCACTTGTTTTAGTAAATAATGCAGGAACAATCAAGTCTGTCTTAGCCGTAGGTGACTATATATACACCAAAAGTTCAACCTGTGGAAGTTCCCAGCCAAGAAATTTTAAAATTATCGGGTACAAGAAAGCTTCTGGTAATGTTACTGCATTAGATGGATTTGCGACTTTGAACTATGATACTGGTTCTATGATCAATTCCAATTTTTGTATCTATGGTGCATAAAATAGGGCATATCCTATCAGCCAATTTTTTTAGCATTCTGAAAGAAGGGAGGGAAGGATGTTTCCCTCCCTGAATAAAAATCTTATCTGTTGATACCAAATCTTTACTACTGCCAAATACACCTACTATGAATTCATATACTTTTTCTATTGTCACTTCTTCGCCTAAATCTGCTAATGTGTTTTGAATAGTATTGTTTATCTCTTCCGATAAATAAAAGCATTTCTTTGAAGCCAAGTAAATTCTCACTTCTGGTCTTGGAATCATTCCTTGTGGGCCTGCTCCAAATATATAATTTAACCCGAAGAATAACGTCTTCTTTTTCATCACCATTCACATCTCGAAAAGCTACTGCTTCCACATCTGAGAACAGATAATTGCTTGTATTGTTATTTTGAAATATAAAATAATTCTTTGAAAATCAGCACCTTTGAATAATATAACACATTATCTTTAATTGTAATACATCGTTGATTTGATTAATAGACTAAGTCAGAGTTATCTTAAAGGAAATATAACTATCATTCATATATTCTGTTTGTTCAACCCCAAAATCCAATTCATATTTTTTAATTATCCTATTCACTTTATAAAGTCCAATTCCTCTTCCCTCTCCTTTGTCACTCTTACCTTTATCAAACATCCGCGAGATTTTTTCGATACTCAAATTCTGCTCTATTCTATTTCTAATAAGAAAATACTCTCCATTTTCTCTATCTAAAAGTTCAAAGTATATATAACGTTTATTACTTTCGTACTTCTGCTCTTCTTCAATCGCATTATCAAATAATATACCTATTAGTTCTACCACGTCCATCATATTCATTTTCAAATCCATCTGCTGACAGCTTACACGGTAATCAATTATACAGCCTTGTTTTTCGCCTTGTAATACTTTCACAAAAAGCATGCCTGTAATAATAGGGTTCATATTATTAAGCAATTTACTATGTTTGCCATTTTCAATTATGCAATCGCATAGTTCCTGCTGTCTTTTCAGAATTTCATCACGATTTTCAGCTGAATACGCTATCCCTAACATAGCATTTAAATCATTATGAAAGTCATGCTGCTTCATTCTAACTGCATCAACAAGCTGAGAATATGCCGTGTTGTAATTTTTCAGAAGCTCTATTTCCTTTTCCCGATATTTTATTACTTGTAAACGGCTGTTCCACTGCCATATGGTCACAGATAAACTGATGCAAAATAAAAGAATAGCAAGACTTTCTATATCATTGAAATAAAGATCTTCTTTAAATCCAATTGTCAAAAAGAGCAGCCCTGTCGTGAACACCCCCAGCACTAATACGCCTTTATTCTCTTTTAAAAATGTCAAATTTTCTTTTTTGAAAATGATTCCCCACTTTTTAAAACAGAAGGTAGCCAAAACCCCTGCGCAATTAACCACTGTACCTGTTGAATTATCATATCCTATGGCATTCATTATACAGGCAAAAGGGTAATAAGCAGCCAATTGCCAGATACCGCAAATTAATAAAGTGATAGCAAAATAATAGCATGTACTACTAAACTTTTCATCAAACTGAAATCTCAAAAACACCAATAGCATAACATAAATAGCATTCACATAAATTTCATCAAGATATTGTATATTGACCAGGTTTATGACAACCAGATCTCCAAAGATCATAATTACTATCTTTCTGGTAAGCCGTATTCCTTGTTGTCTCAGTCTGAAAGAAATGCACAGGATCATTAAAATTTCAAATAGTGCCTGAAAATTAATCAAAACCATTCTGCAATTTTTCTAAAAAACTCTTTTTCATAATAATCCCAACTTCAAGAATTTGTTCAGAATATTTCAGCATAATATACCTACTTACTGCATCCACTGATCTAATATATTTTCGATTCACAATCGTACTTCGATTGCATTGTATAAAATCATCAGAGTCAAGCAGCTCAAGAAGCTGTCTGCATGTTTTATATCCAATTTCTACTTTTTCATTCATACACACAATTACTGTATGTCTTCTTTCTACACTTATATACAGAATATCTGATTTCTTTATTGAATGTAATATTCCATCTTTTCGAAAATACACATATTCATTTTTCTTTCTGCATATAGGAAGTTCCAAAGCTTCTTTTAATATTTCTTTCATCTTCTCTATATTAATTGGCTTTTCCAGATAGCTATAACAATGTAGTTGACTATAAGCATTTAGCTTTGGATCTTCCAATGCAGTAAGAATTATCATGGGGGTGTACTTATATTGATCACATTTTCTCAATCTGTCAGCAAAAATAATTCCGGAGACATCGCCCGGCACATCTTTACTCAAAATGATATCTATAACGAATAAAGATATACTTTGATTCATTGCAATATAGTAAGCGTCTTCCGCATTATTTGCTTCATACACTTTTAATGCTGAATCTATCTGAAATAATGCTTTTATTACCATACTGCGGCTATTATCATTGTCTTCTACAATAAGTACTTTTCTCATAATAAATTTACGGGAAAACAAATCCTGCAGTGCTGGCGTATTTGGTAATCTCTTTACCATCTACTATGGCAAAATGAATACCACTTGCCTTATAAGTACATCCGCTGACTGGCGATGTAAAATAAAATCCACCCATAAAAGTGTTTGAATCTTCCTTTGACAATTTGTCTACGGTCACTACTACTTTCCATAGCAATCCGCCCTTTTCTTGAACCATAAGCTGTTTTATTCCGATTTCGCTTGTGTTCCCCGGCGCATTAGTTCTGTACAGCACCATTAATTTGCCATCGCTCTCAAAAATACCCAGCTCCGTATTAGAAAAATCACTATATGGTACGGCTTCTTGAGCAAAAAATTTTTCTGTATAATATGCCACTTCCTCTTCAGACATAAATACAATATCTGGTGCTTCTCCCGCCGCGGCTACATGCAATGGCATTAATGAGACAGCCAATAATAGTACAACAAAGATTTTAATTCGTTTTTTCATACCTTTTACCTCCCTTAAGCGTGTTAAATTAATCCCTTCATTATACTATATTCCACAAATCCTTTAAAAAGTAACGGATTATTTCATATTTCGTACAATTTCTTCCAGTTCTTTTGTATCCAGGTTTGTGTTAATGACATATAAAACATCCTGTACCGTAAATCTAGCGGAATTAATATCCGCATATCCCACATATACTTCCTTATCCCCGATATCCTTTTTCTCAAAATCAGTACTTTTATTTATAATCCCCGTTCCCTGTGTATCTGCATATTCGCACATTATATCTAAATACTTATCTCCATCATTAAAATATCCCTGCACTGTTTCTATATTTTCAGCACTCATTTTTTCAACATACTGTAACTCCAATCCCGCTGGCAAATATTCCAGATTCAGTAAAGGAAAAGAAACCTTATCAACTGCCTCCTGCCAAGATGTAAGTGTTTCCGGTTCTTCAACTGTATTTTGAATTTCATCTTCAGTTCCATCATTTGAATGCGTAAAATAATAGAATCCATGTGTCGTTTCTTTAAAGATCTGCCACAGCGACTTATCTATTGCGATCACGGATGCTGTATTCCCTAATCCTAATAAAATGCACATAGCAATAACAGCCGCGATAATTTTTCTTTTAGTTCCAATCTTCAAAATATTCTTACCAGGATCTGTTTTCTCCGCACAAGAAAATCCATACTCCTGTTCAAATTCCCGAAAAAATTTCTCTTTTTCTAATTCTTTCGGCAATTCCGTATTTCCCTCCAAACGTGCTATAACAAAATTAATGGCACGTATTTTATCTGTATCCATCTGATCCGGAGATTTATTTATTTCTTCTTCTATTTCCTTATTCAACTCTTCAATTAATATCTCTTTATTACTCTCCATAGTCTATTCCCCATTATATTTTTACGCTCTAATTAAATATCCTTCCTGCCCTTTCCCTGTAAATATTTTTTCAGTTCATCACGCGCTCTCTTCATTTGCATTTTTATTGCGCCAACAGTTTTTCCTTTTTCGTGTGCTATATCTTCCACTGTTTTACCGGTATAATAATGCGCCTTAAGCAGATCTAGTTTTTCTTTATTCAATACATGACTATATTCATCAAATATTAAAAAATCATATTCATCATTTATAGCCAAATTTTCTTCTTTAACATCATTCCATTGAACCTGCTTTTGATTTCTTCGCGTTTTCTCTTTTCCAATTTTCTTTAGTTTAAATTGAGCCGCTTTATACACCCAGCCTTGATAGTTTTCATGTTCAGACAAATCATCAACATGCCTGCATACTTCCAAAAATATTTCCTGTAAAATATCTTTTGTCATTTCTTCATCATGGCAGTGGTTCCAAACATACCATGCAACTGCATCATACATTTCATTGCATATTTTTACAATCAATTTATTAGCTTCGTCTTTTGTCATATGCCGCTTCAAATTACATGATTTCCTGTTCTAGTTCACGGAAATTTTCTGTCTCAAAAAATTCTGTCACAGTAATACCAAGACCATTACATAATTTTGCAATCGTTACAATTCCTGTGTTGTTACTACTGCCATTCAGAATATTTTTCACTGTTGATGGAGGAACTGCAGAAATATATGCCAAATGATTGTATGAAATTTTCCTATCTGAACAAAGCTCTATAATTCTCTTGACGACTGCTTCCTGTGCACGCATTCCGCTTCCTCTTTTCACAACAAATAGACTATATATGGCTATTTTATGAAATCAAAAGTCTCCGCGTAGACTATATATAGTCTATTTGCAGTTTGCACATAAACCAAACGTTCATTACACAAATTCTTTTTTCTTTTCTGGGGATACATCTTCGTCAAGTGATATCTTCCCGCTTACGTCACCATGCCATATCCCATACGCCACCAGTCGAACAAAGTTTCCCCCTGGCGGCGTATTTTCTTTTCATTCGTCATCCGCCAAAATAAATAAAAGGCTGCTTCTCCCTCCATTCTCCCGCCATCTCTGCTCTGTTTTCAAAAGCCCTGCCTGGAGCAAATCCTGAATTGCCCGCTCTACAGTCCTGCGGGACAGATGCAGTTCTCTGGCGATAGTTCCTATCGATGGATAACACTGCCCGTTTTTATCACTGCGGTCTCTCAGATACATATATACTGCCTTGGCCCGATGTGGCAGATCCAGACTATATATTTTTGAAAAGTATCCCGTCAGCGTCACCTCCTCATACAGCTAGTCCGTCCGGAGAGGAAGACGAAAAGGTATTTTGTTGCGTTTTCCCGCATCTGGAGCCTTGGCTTCCAGCTCCTCGTCCCTGCGTCGTACAATCTCTCTTTCCAGTTCAAATCGATCTACATAGGATACTACCCTTGCTGATTGTTCCGAAACTTCATGGGGCTCTCTAAACCTGATACCCCACTTCAGGAACAGCGGAAGCTGCGCCTGCATCGGGTAACATCCCGTCTTGGCCAGAATGAAATGGCCTTTCGGCAGGGTTTTCAGTTCATCCGAAGACATCAGCGGCCGGCTCATCATCTGCAGGCTCTGGCTGGGATCATTCTTACCTCTGGAAATCGAACCTGACAGCACAGTACGGTTTCCAAGGGCTTTCGACAGAATCTCCGCACTTTCCGAGTTCGGTGCAAAGCCTCCAAATAACATGTCCTGGCAGTTATCGATGATAATACTGGAGCCTTCCTTCCCATAATTCTTTTCCAGCTGTGCAAAGCTCTGGATAATCGGTATCATGCTGATCCGCCTGGAACGACCAGCGGAAAACATCATCTCCAGGGATTCTATTTTCGGTATGGTGCCAATCTCATCCGCAAATATCATTACACGGTTCGGAAGCTTCCCACCGTGCTCATCTGCAATCGTCAGCATTTCCCGGTAAAGCTGCTGTAAGAACAGAGAAACCATAAAATATTTCGTGTTATCTTCCTCTGGCAGCACGATAAAGATTGCAGATTTCCGGGAGCAGAAAGTTTCCGTATCCAGGGAACTGTCAAAACACAGGATCTGCTCCATCTCACTGTCGAGGAATGCATTCAGCCTGGACATGGCCGTAGATAACACGGATGCCATGGCCTGGTCTGCGGAATTGAGTGCCGCACCTGCAAACCACTTCGCCTTATGATTTGGGGGAAGTTTATCCATCAGGAGCTGAAACAGACTGCGGTTTTTGACCGGGGAGGGCGCCATCAAGTCCTGTATCAGCTTAAATACAGAGACGATGTGTCGCTGCTCCGGTGGGCAGTATTCAGAAATCAAAAGAATCACGGAGGTCAGCAGTCCCTCCGCCGCGTCATAAAAAAATGCGTTCTGTCCATAACTGCTGGCAGAAGCGCCGTCTGAACTGATAATGGTTTTAGCTGTGATTTTTGCATATTTCTCTGCCTTGGCTTTTGCGGCCAGATCTTCCGGATCGTCCAGATAAATATCCATATACTTATTGACCAGCGTTAAAATATTATTGCCGTCTGAGCGGGTGGGATTACGCAGATCCAGAATCGAGATGCGGTATCCATAGCAGTCTCTTGCAATTCCCGCATAATTCCGAAACAGATCTCCCTTGGTGTCTGTCGTCAAAAAGCTCATTCCTGACGCGCAGGCATATTCAATGTTCGGATACAGAAAGTTTGCAGTTTTGCCGACTCCAGCCGCACCTATCATCAGACAGTGAATATCGCCGCTGTCTATCAGCGCTGTGATGGAACTGCCTTTCTTCTTATATCCGACTACCAGTCCCTGGACTTCTGGCAATGCCTCGCCTTTTCTCCACCTCTCCGGCTCATAAGGAACATGAGAATAGGTTTCCCGGATTTCCTTTTCTGTGGCAAACCGCGCAGTTCCATACTGCCCATCTCCAACAGTCCGCGATTTAATCCCATTTAACGTATAATGATTAGACAGCGCGGCCAGCCCGCCGATCACAGCAAACATCAGAAGACCAATGCAGATAAAAACCGCGATATTTCCTGTTTCTATTTTCTTATCCTCCCCATCCTGTCTAAAGTTCCATCGTACAGCTTCTTTCTTCCAGCATCGGCGGCGGCTTGGCCATAGCCTTCAGATCTTCATTCCAGTCCTTCGCATAAGGCAAAAGCGGAAATACATTTTTGTATCCCCGCTCTTCCAAACTCTGCCTGATTCTTTTTTCTGCTTTGAGACCTGCGTCATCGTTATCCAGGCACAGGATTACCTGCCTTACCTGCGGAGTGTCTGATAAAAGCTGAACAAGCGCATGCTCCGCCACACCGCACAGGCTTACATAGCTGTGCTCGTTCCAGCCGTCCTGACACATAGTGATAAAGGACAGCATATCTATCGGCGCTTCAAACACATAGACGGTATCGCTCCTTCCAATCCAGTGAAAGCTGTACCTTGGATCTCCGCCTTCTACATTGCCTTTAAACGGTTCGCCTCTGGTATAGGTGCCGCGCTTATGGGCATGGCGGGCTGTTCCCTGTGTGTCATAGCCCACAAACACTGCATTATGGTATTTCGCGTCTTCGTAAATCATGTTTGCCTTTACAAATACTGATACAATGTCTTTGTTAAGGCAACGTGTTCTGGTCAGGTAAGCATATACCCGGCGCATATCGGTATGCGCCTTGGGAAGGACAAATGGTTTCGGAGGTTCCGGCTGCTTATCCTGCGCTCTCCGGTAAACCTCCCCCTGTTCTCCTCCAAGCAGAAGCCCGACTGCTTCCGGAAAAGTCATGTGGTAGAACATCTGCACAAAGTCAATGGCACATCCGCCCTTCTCCGCTGCGTGATCATACCACCTGTTCCCCCGGATGGTAATACTGTGATCTGCGTCAAGTCGCTTATCCCGCCCGGAGCGGAGCAACTTCTCACCGCGCCGCGCCAGAAAGTCTTCCAAATCCACAGCGTTGGCTCTCTGTTTTTGCTCCTCAGTAAAATAAATATATCCCGACACTCTCACCCCTTCTCCTAGTAAATTTTCTGAGCAGACTCATGGTCATCTCTCTTATGCCCCTGAGCATGTTTTTTCTCTGCCAGTCTTCGCCTCCGCTTCCTATCCATACGGTGGAATTTATCGGTATCTGTGTTCTTCCGATAATCTTCCTGGAACAGATTCTCCAGATGCCGGAGCAGTCTGGTCGCAGCCAGGACTGCGGAAGGTTCATAGGACGAATCCATATGTTCCAGCAGAAACTGCGCATAGATATTTCCCTGCTCAGCCGAAGCGTTCAGATAATGTACTGCTTTTTCTTTGTCCTGCGGTATATCACCGCCATAAAGATACAGCTTTCCAAGAATGTACTGCGCATACTGATTTCCTTTCTCTGCGGTCGTTTCCATCCAGTGAATCCCCTGATCCACATCTTTAAAACCATATTCCTCTGACAGATACAATTTCCCCAGCTGATAGGCGGCATACTCACTTCCCTGTCCAGCTGCCAGTTTAAAATACGCAGCCGCTTTTCCTGCATCCTGTTTGACGTTCCGGCCAAGCAGATATTCTTTTCCAAGCCGGTACTGCGCGGACTGATTTCCCTTTTCGGCAGCAGCTTCCAGCCACCTTACTGCCTGAGTAGGATCACCAGTTCCGGTATCCAGCCAGAACTTTGCCAGCGCATACTGAGCGTGCTCATTCCCCAGCTTTGCGGCCTGCTTCCAGTATTCTTCCGCCAGCTGGCAGTTCTTTTCTGTGCCTGTCCCTGTGTACAACATCCATCCCAGACGGTACTGGAGCTTATCATCATGACTCTTTTCCTCCAGTGAACGAAAGCCTGCAAATGCATCTGCAAAATATTCGGATGCCAGAGAGCTGTTTTTTCTTACTCCAATGCCATCCCGCAGCATCTTTGCCTGCTCATAAGACGCATAGGGATTGCCCTGCTCTGCAGAGCTGGCGTAAAGGCAGAAGGCTTTCTCATAATTCTGTTCCACTCCCTGACCACGGTAGTATAATCCGGCCAGAGAATACTGCGCATACTTATGTCCCGTATCCGCCGCCCGTTCCAGCCAGCTGGCCGCCTTCTGATACCTCTGCTCCTTTCTGGCTTCTTCTGTCAGTTCGGAATCTGCCGCTTCCTCTATGTCAAGAACCGCTGCGTACATTTTCCCAATACGGTACCACAGGTAAGGACGCTTCTTCTCTTCTGCCTGTGCTTCCGCAGATTGGAAGGCTGCCAGTGCTTTTGCGTACCATATATGCGCAGCCTCCGGATCTTCATCACATCCAAGGCCGTCTGCATACATCCGTCCCAGATCATACATGGCTAAAGCGTTTCCAGCTTCTGCTTCCTGAAGGAACAGCGTAAGCGCCTGAGCAAAATTCTGCTCAATCTTTTCATTTCCGTACAGATATGCGCGCGCCAGCTTATATCTTTGATTCCATTCCGCATAAAATTTTGCACATCTTCCGGGATTAGTCGTTTCCGCCGCTTCCAGCTCGGTGTCCTCTATCACATCCTCTGGCTGAATAAACGTCTCTTCTTCCGGGTCTGTTCCTTCAGTTTCACTACCTTTCGGTTGAACTTCCTCTTCAAATGTCATTCTGCCATCCGCTATCGCCAGTGCTTCCTGGATCACCATGTTCTTGATGCTTTTGAACTGCTTCTGTTCCGAAAGCGGAGGCAGAGGAAACCGTTTGCTCTGATAGACAGAAAGGAGCTCATTCTGCCAGCTTCCCCATGTCTGGTACAGCTCTGAAACTCTGGGATCTTTCTCCAGTTCATTTACAATCTGATCGATTAAATCCTTTACATCCCGCTTCAGATATCCATACACCTTTTTCCCAGACGTGTTCTGCAGACGCTTCGACAGCCTCACCATCATTTTTTCTATTTCTGTACTGGCCAGCATACCGTGATGCAGGGCTTCCAGCTGCTCCCGCAGTATTTCTCCCATTCCCGACTTCAGATCTGCACGAGCCTCATTCTGTCCTTCATAGATATTTGCATAATCCTGACGGAAAATATCATGCGCCAGTTCTGAGCGCATAGCCTCTATGGATTTCTCTGTCAGATACCCATCATTATCTTTCGCAGAGTACACCATCAAATGCACATGAGGGTGGTGGCCTTCATTATGAAAGGCTGCGTACCATCTAAGATTTGCGCTGTCGATTTTCATATATTTACAGAGCATCGCGCGTTTGGAACGCAGCAGTGCCATCCACTGAGCAGCGCTGTCATAGCCGAGCCTGACGGCATCCTCCCGCCGCAGGGATATGACATGCGTCCAGACCGGGCCTTTATGAGCTGCCACATCTTTCTGCACCTGGCTGAGCACTATCGGTGTCCCCGCGTCTGTAAACAGGCCATGCTTTCCGATTCGTTCTACGCGGGGCCGTTGTGCGATGTAGTCTACATAATTTTTCCGTTTTCCTATCAGATTCAGGTTCTGCTCCAAAGCACATGTGATAAATTCAGAGGCGTTCTCCATAGTGGGCTTTCCTAAAAAATCCGCGTATTCCAGCATATTTTTTGCATCTGGAATATCGCGGATTAACTGTGTAATCATATTTCTTTGATTTTGGGAGGCAGGAAGATCTGCTCTGGCTCCCTCTATTGTTTCCACCCCTTCTCTGGTGCTGATATACCGGACATAGTTTTCGTAATACTGCGGAGGCGCGTCCCGCATATAACGGGAGGTAAAAATCAGCTTTGGCAATCACTGTTCTCCTTTTGGTCTCAAAAATAAGCAGCTGTTATCAGCTGCCCATTTCCAGTCTGTCATATTTTATAATGCCGGAGGGTCCAAGTCTGTACCGGAATCCTCAGTTTCCAGAATTTCTATCAGATTATAATTCGTTCCGATATTCGTCACTTCAAAATGATTGACGCATTTTGAAAACCAGGTCATCTGCTGTGCCATATCCTGAACCAAATCAAAAATCTCCAAATCTGTCATCTTGGCTCTTGAATGATAGCCAGACCACTGTTCATGCGTAAAACCATGTTGAAGGAGATATCTTTTAATATCTTTTAATATCTTTATAAGCACCCAGATGGTTCTTCTTCGGATAATGCTGTTTCAACAGCTGTACAATCAAATCAAAATAGAGGGCTTTATACTGTTTGGCTTCCCGTCTTGCCATTAAGCTACACTGGCACGGTTGGTATAATGCAGCAAAACGTCTTCCACCGCAAAGTCATTCTCGTCTGCGCCATCGTCGCTGTTATACCATACCCACCGCTCGACATATTCCATAAACCATGCCTGCTTTTTCAATGCTGTAATCAGCTTGCCAAAACATCCATAGTCCTTTTTCCGCCCTCTTCCGGTAAAGACCAAAGTTCCATCCTGTTCTGCTGTACAGTCCAGCTGTTCTTTTCCAAACGCTCGAATTAAAGTCTGTGCCAAGCTGTCCGGAGCGTACTTCCCTTCCGCGCGGATTTTATCCCTGTTCAGTCTGATTTCCAGCTTCAGCATAAACGGCATCTCTCCCTTCTTGTCTGACTTCATGATAGCACAATGCCAGTTCTGCCGCAATCCCCAATCTATGGCTGATACTCTTTAAAATTTTTCACTGTATGAAAGCTCCTTCTATTGTTCACCCATCTCTGCATTAGCCTGACCGGATCATTCTTTCCCGTCGCTTCTTTGTTATAAATCATCACGTAGGGATTATATCCCATGTCTCTGAGCGTATAGATTCTGTCCAGGTCCTGCTCGATAGTCGTATCAAAATTTGTCAGCACAAAGACGCTGACTTTCTGAAATCCCCAGCCTGTAATCTCCTTAAATATTTTGAATTTTGGCAGAATCTTCTCTTTATCTTCATAGCGGTCCCAGGCAAAATGAATGCTGTCGCTCCGTAACTGCTTGGTCATCTGTGCCTTTTCCGGTGTCATCAGCCGGATATCCACTCCCTGATCCAGATTAATCTTCGCTTTACTGTCTATCAGCTGCTACAATAGCGGCCTCCATTCTCTGCAGGCAATTAAATTCGGATCGCATAAAACAATCTTTTTCTGGCCATGCCAAAACTCAGACAGATCTGACACCTTTACAGAGCATGTCCCCTCTTTCGCACCTACATGGCAGAACTCACATCCCCTGGGACATCCTCTGGTCAGGAAACCATAGGCTGTATCTCTGCACAGCTCCGGATACAAAGAATAATCCGGACAGATGTGCTCAATCTCATCCGGCAGCCGCATATCCTTTTCTTTTCGATACTGCTCCATCCTATTTACGGTTTCGATACAGTATCCGGTGCCGCCTTTTATGACTTCGTCTGCCCATATGTGATAGGGATAATCTTCGGTAAAAGAAAATACCTTACTCACATATACTCTGTCCAGATGTCCGGAAAGCAAAGGTTCGTACCACTCTACTGTGTCTCCGTGAGCCTTATGCCATGCTGACAGCTTCATCAGCGGAATGTTGGGGAAGTGATGTCCATCTACATTTATCAATCCCACTTTCATCTGTATCCTCTTCTGCTGCTCAATAAAAAAGAATGCTCGCATGAAGTTTATCTTCCAGCGCAGCATCCTTTCTTTTTACTATTGGACAATGCTAATTCTACAAGATTTCCAGTTCTTTCATCAGTTTTACTCCATCCTTTATTCCCCGTATATAAAGATACTCTCCTTCATCCTGCGCAAGCACATTGATTTTCATAAAAACTCTCTACAATCTGCCTCTCTTCTCCTGACAGTCGCTTACTTAAAATATCCCATGCTTTTTCTGCAAGCTCATCTGTTTCCAAATACAATCTTTCTTCCCTCTCGCTGCATGTTTTCCTTCTCTGTGCCAGCATATCTTCCCGCATTTCCCGGAGCGCTGTGTCTAAAATTTCTTTTCTGTTCATCCAGGATTCCCCCTTTTCGGAACACCATACCGGAACTGTACCCGGAAGTCCATATCCAAATGTCACAATCTTTTCTATCCGGAGCTCCTCTGTTTACTTCAGGCGCCATCAACACTGTGGACTTGTGCTTTTTATAAACCAGTGCTACACTTTTCTATAAGAAAAAATCAGATAGGAGGTTTTATGTCATGAGAAAGAATTTCGGAGCCAAACCGTACACCTATCCGCAGCCGGTTCTGATTATTGCCAGCTATGATGAAAATGGAACCGCTGACGCTATGAATGCCGCATGGGGCGGCATCAGTGACGACACCCAGATTTCCATGTGCTTAAGCGCAGGCCACAAAACAGTGAAAAATATCTTAAAGCGGAAAGCCTTCACTGTCAGCATGGCAGACGCCGCCCACGTAACAGAATGCGACTACGTAGGAATTGTTTCTGCAAATGATGTTCCCGATAAGCTGAGCAGAGCCGGTTTCCACACTACAAAATCAGAGTTCGTGGATGCGCCGCTGATTGACGAGCTTCCGATGGCACTGGAATGCAGGCTCGTCAGCTACGATGAGGAATCCTGCCGCCTGATAGGCGAAATCGTAAACGTCAGCACTGACGAACGCATCCTCGGAGAAAATGGGAAAATAGATCCCGCGAAGCTGCAGCCCATTACCTTCGATCCTGTCAATAACGCTTATCTGAGGCTGGGGGAGAAAGTCGGAAACGCTTTTAAGGATGGCGTAAAACTGAAATAACCAAGACAAAGGCCGGAGCTGTCTGTCTTCGTCTATCCGTATGAGACGCAGCTCCGGTTTGTCTGTTTCTGCTGTCTGTTACAGCACTCCCAGCTTTTTCAGCAGCTCCACACAATCTTTTGCTCCCTGCACATAGAGATATTCACATTCCTCCTGTGCTGCCAGATGAGTTTTGGTGATATAGTCTTCCACTATCTGCCGCTCCTCGGAAGAGAGTTTTGCCAGGATATCCTGCTTTTTCTTAGACAGCTCAATCAGTTCCTGATGCTTCTTCTGTTCTTCCTCATCAAATCGCTCTCTGCGCCGCTCCAGCGCATGTTCCGTCATCTCCTGGATAACCATTTCAAAGATTTCCTGTTTGTCCATAATGGGACCTCCTTTTTCACCACACAGTATACGCATCCTGCGCAGTCAGTCCATAGAAAAACTCAACAAATTTCTTCTCTTTTAGGTTTCTCTTTTTTGGTATCTGTATGCGTTTTCAAAATCAATGGCACCATTGATACGTCTGACTTCTTCTACGCACTTTACATGCAGTTTTTTCAGCGCGTCTTCATCTATGTCATGGGAATATGCAATCACCTGCGACAGCTTCGCAAGCTCCACCGCTATTTTAAAATCCATACGGGCTAGACGGTTTTCGCTGTCCTGTACGGTTCCTGTTATCACGGAAGATAGAGCCTGTAACAGATAATTCTCTGCCTGCCGTGATGTCAGATAGCCGCAATAAAAGCGGATGGCCTCTTTGATAAACTCATTACGGGAACGCACATCCGCTTTGGAAAGCAGACTGTCACACCATTCCAGGAGCTCCTCTTCCAGATAAACGCCTATCCTCCGCATAGCGCTTTTTCTTTCTGCCATACCATCTTCCCTTCATCCAAAACCTTTGAATCACCAGCTTTCCCGCAAGTATCGGTCGTTTTCTTCCTGCAGGCATACAATCTTCCCCGCACTGTCCAGAAAGTATTCAAACTCACAATCCCGCACGGCTTTGCCGGGCGGTGTTTTCCGGGGTTAGGCTGCCCAAAGCAGCATAACCCCTTTAACCTGCACACTTTTCGACCCTGCTTTTCTTCCATATTTCCCTGTACTAAGCTCATATATGGAGCCCTCACCCAGCCGTCCTTCATACGCGCCCAACACCTCTAAAAACTGCCGGAGGGGTACACGGATTCCACTCTTGTCCGCAAAAGCCTACACAGGGGCACACAGGGCCTCACACGGGCGGAAGGTGATCTTCCACTTTCTCGGCCTGTGCATCTTCACTTCTGAGATTCCTTGCCCTGTGGGCTGAAGATCTAGCCGGCCTGCGGGATGTCTCTCTCCCACCTCTTTCACGCGCCACTTTGTCGTCAATATACTCCCTTGTGGCCTGCGGCACATATTTTTCGTAAAGCCTCTGTACCGTATCATTCAGTTCTTCCTGCAGATCGGCCTCTTTCTTCCCCATATGGAAAACCAGAGCATCCAGCTTCTCCGCGTTAAATGTCACTGTTAACGTCGCATTTTTCAATACTATCCGCCTCCTTTTACATATCCATTTTCTGTATTAAATAAGATTTTTTCATCTCACATGCTATCAAAAAGCAATCGAATTTCTGCAGCCGTTCTGCTGATACATTATCCAGCTCAATTTCTATACCATATCCCTTCCTTTGAATAGATTTTACTTTTGCACCCAAAATATCAGCCCATCTCTCCAGCTCCTTCTCCCCGACATCCAGATTCCAAAGCCGGCTGACCAGAATATATCCTACATCTTTCGGATGCACCAGATAAATGTCCGTATATTCATTCTGCTTCATCACCTCTGTTAAGGTTGGTATCGTTCTAAATTCTGACTGATATTTCACCGTCAGGCTTTCTGCATCCATTTCCAAGGCAGCTATTTCCGGCCGCTCTTCAAGCATCTTCCCAAGCATATCCTGTAAGAATGGGTTTCTCCTCACAGGGATTCCAGCCTGACTCTCCAATTCTTCAAACCTCAAATGCCTGGTTTCTTCCGTGGTATTCCGAAGTCCTTCGTTCACTATAAAATCCACCGCATCGGCCAGCTTCCGGTTCATTTTGTGCAGAGATGGATAGGAAAGCGCTGTTGTTTCCGGCACATAGGACGCAAATTTTGCATAATCATATCCATCGCTTTCTACCAGAATTCCATCGGTTCTTCCTTCTCCTATAACCAAAAGGCAGTGATAAATACCGTTAAAATCCTGATACATCAAGTCTTTATTTTCCGCAATAAAGTCCTTATTTTCCATTGGATTTCCCAACATTGAAGCAAATTCTTCTTTTGGAATCCGAATGGTCTTCTCTATTACAAAATCCCGCAGACAAAATTGCGGCTTTCTATCAAATGTTGTGTACATCTGTCCTCCTGTCAAACTGATAATCTGCCGCAGGCATAATAGTGTCTGGACCAGTATGGAGAATCTATATCTGCGTACCCAATCGGATTACCGGCATGGAGCATCTGTCCGTTCCCTACATAAATTCCGAGATGTGTCACTGTGCTTCCGGATGCGTAGGTTCCGGTAAAAAATATCAAGTCCCCCGGCTGTGCTTCTTCTCTGGAGATTACTGCACAACGGTTGAAGATCCCCTGTGCTGTAGTCCTGGGCAGATAAGCTACCCCTGCCTGCGAATATACCCAACAGACATAACCACTGCAGTCAAACCCGGTTGCCGGGGTGCTGCCTCCCCATACATACGGCATGCCGATATACTTCTCGGCCTCAGACATCAGTGCAGCGTAACTCCCATCTCCCAGCGCTTCTCCCGGAACAAGTCCATTTTCTCCTGACTGCGCCAGTGTATAAATCCTCTGGGCATTCGTCTTATCCTCCAGCGTGATTTCCCGCCCCAGTGTGGCAGATAGGTTTGCATAGACTGTTTCCAGGTTTGAAATCGGTATGGCCACGGTATAAGGATTACCCTCATCGTCTTCCCGCTCCTCATAGTCTACAAAGCAGTCTGCAAAAGTGTGATAACTTCCCGCCCCCGCCTGATCCGCGCCGAAAAACAGAGAATAGAAGATAGCTTTCACGCGATATGCATCTACTGTCCCACCCTCTGCCATACTGTTAATTTCAGAGATGATTCCGTCCAATTCCCTAAAGCTACTCTGCATTTGACCGATATAGCTCCGGTACTCTGTCGGCATCTGAGCAGAGACATAACCGCCATGAAATGTCTGACGTACTGCGGCAGTATTGTGATTTGCTGCACCTGACAATGCGCATAGGATAACAGCGATAATGAAAATAAACGGCATCAAAACCGCCGCACCCACAGAAAGAATCGCTGTCCTTACCTGCTTATCTGTGGCCGCCGCAAGTGAGGCTTTCACAATTATTATAGCGGCTGGCGCCGCCATAGACATTCCTCCCTTCCATTATACTTTATACAGGCTATTATTCAACCTGTATAAATGATGTTTATAATCTATTGAGTAAGATAAACTATCACTATCAAGGTTATAAGAGGTAATGATAGATTGAAAAAGCAGTTAAATGTAGAAATCGGAAGACGTATCCGGAAATCCAGAGAAACAATTGGCTACACCCGCGAAACACTGGCAGAAAAAGCAAATCTGGCAGCCTCCTTTTTAGGAACAATTGAGCTTGGTTCCGGCAGCTTCACCGCCGAATCTCTTATAAAAATCTGCCGCGCGCTTAATGTCTCCGCTGACTACATTCTGTTTGGCAGGGAGGAACAGAGCGATCTATCTTCCATCAACGCAATGCTGTCTGGACTTGAACCTGCATATATTCCTTACGTGGAAGATATGCTCAGCTCATATATCAGAGCAATTACTGCAGACATAAAATGAGTTGTATCCTCTTAGAGGTGACTCATTTTTCATGTTCTGTACTTATTATCTGTCCGCTTTCCGCTATCTCTACATCAAATCTTTTGCTCACGGAGTGCTGCTCTCTGTTTCCCCTACCAGTTACCGTCCGCCTGCTTTTCCAAAAAGTTTTTCCTTATATTCCGGCGCATGCACCATCAGGTTGTATCGCTCATTTCCGCATTTATAGAGACATACACCTCTCTGGGGATAGCGAATCAGGTTGTATTCACTCTCCTCCAGCTGCAGCGTATCCGTGTAAAATTTTGAATCAATACTGCCTGCATTAAACAGAAACTGATGTGTAGGAATAGAAAACAGCGGCTTGGTATATTCTCGAATACCGTCCAGATTGAAATCCTCCAGGTTCTGGCTGGCGATAATCACCGCTGAGTCTTTCTTTCGATCACGCTTCATGGCATTTCGCACGTATTCTACCGCTGTCAGGTTGGAAAGGAACAGGTAAAACTCATCCAGGCTGGCTGCCGTATTTCCTTCCGTCAGTAGTTTATGGCTCATGTAGGAAAGGACATTGAACAGCATCGCATCTTTCAGGTTCCGGCTGGCCTGCAAAATTTCCTTTACTCCGAACATGATAAAACCTGAACTTGTTATATTCGTATGACCATTGAAAAACTTACTTTCTGCCCCCACGCACATGGAATGAAGTCCGAGAAGAATTTTCCTTAATGCTTCCGCCGTATAAAGCTGGCGTCTATTCTCGTCAAATTCTTTGTATTCCCGCTCCATGAAAGCATACAAATCTGAGAGGATCGGATAATCCTCCGGAGACATACGCTCAAAATCACTTTGATCGGAAATGTCCCAGCCAGCGTATAATTTCTGCAGCATAAGCTCAATCACATCAATTTCCCTGTCTGTAAAATCTTTATAACTCCGAAAAAAATCTTTCAAAAAACTGATATGCTGTGATAATCGGGAACGGATACGGAAAGCCTGTGGCGCATCCGGATCTTCCAGGCTTCCTGTTTCATTCCAGAGCTTCGGTTCTAAAGGATTTATAATATATTCGCCGTTCATCAGATCCAGGTAGCAACCCCCAAGATTATTTGCCAGATCCTCATATTCCATTTCTGCATCCAAGCCCACTACCTGCATGCCAGCTTCCCGCATATTGGTCAGGATAAGCTTCAGAAGATAGCTCTTTCCCTGACCGCTGTTGCCCAATATCAGGATATTGGCATTGGTTTTATCATCGGCACGACGGTTAAAATCCACCAGCACATTGCTCCCGAACTTGTCCCGGCCGACATAGAAACCATTGGGGTCCGTTTTCCCCGAATAGTTAAAGGGATACAGATTCGCCACGCTGCTTGCCGGCAGAACCCGCTCAAACTGATCCCGGAAAACATTCCACCCTGTCGGCATCACACATTGGAACCCCTGCTTCTGCCGGAGCAGCAGACGATCCACGTTCAATTTAGCGCGAATCAATTCTGTCAACACTTCCGTCTGCAGAAGCTTTAATCGATCCATATCATGGGCGTACAGCTCCAGATACACTGCCGTATGAAGAAGCGGTTCCCGGTTGCGATGCATTTGAGCCACAATCGTCGTTACATCCTGCAAATTGCTTTCCGCCAAAACTGTCTGCTGAAGATCGCTGGTGTTACTTCGGGCCATCCGGTTCTTGTTGGCTGCGTTGCTGATAATTTTCTTCTCCTCTACCGGCGTCACATGACGGGTATAGATCCGGAGCGTCACACCGTCTTTTTCTCCCAGATGTGACAGAATTGCCTGTTCATCTGTGGCAGTCGGGTACTCTCTGAGAGCCCAGACACACCGGAAGGTATTACCGCAAATAAAATAATCTGTTTCAAATTTAATGATGGATGGCGCAATCATATCAAGAAATTCCTGTATCCGCACATCCTCTGCCATTATGGATGCCGGAACTGTTTTTATTTTTGATTTTCTCAAGTGGATACCTCCTGAATTTTAGGCACAAAAATACACCGGACACTTTTCGCATCCGGCGCATATCTGTGTTCCTTTTCTGTTATGAATTCATTTCCAGACCTGTTTGTTCTGACTCTGGTTTTGGAAAGGGAATGTGAAACAGCCGCAGGATTTCTTTCTGTGACTCCAGCTCCCGTTCCGCAATAAATTCTAAAAAGTCCTGTTCATGCCGATGAGCCCGTTCCAGGAGAGAAATATAATCCATCCGGAGAACCGGCGGTATCACGGCCGGAAGATATCCATCCTGAATTAATGCAAGATTCATTAGAAGTCTGGCCACCCTTCCGTTTCCATCCTTAAACGGATGAATGAATACAAACCGCTTATGAAGCTCTGCGGCAAACATTACAGGATGCATACCATCACGTTCTTTCTGTATCCATGCACACAGTCCATCCATTTCTTTCTGTATTTTTTCCGGCGCCGTTACAGGATAATGCGAGCCGGTAATAATGACATTAATATCACGGTATCTTCCCGCATAGGCTGGTTCAATATTCTGGTAAAACAATTCATGCAGCTTTAGTATAGACGCCTCATCAATGCGGCGGCTTTTCATCAGGGTAAACATAAAATCGTATGCCTTTGCATGATCCACCGCCTCAAACACATCCCGCAGTGGCTTTCCTCCTATAGTTAACCCATCCTCCAAAAGTATCTTGGTTTCGCTTTCCGTCAGGGAATTTCCCTCCAGTGCGTTGGATGTCCAGGTCAGGCCAATCCGATAGTATTCTTTTATCTGATCCAGCATCTCCCCCTCAAACGGGCGGAGGGCATTCACTTTCTTCTGAAAAAGATCAATTTTATTTAGGATTTCCACGTCTCCACCATCCTTTCAGATCTGCTATTATCATATCATAACCTTCCGAAAAAGGATAGATAAAATACCGCCTCATCTGCCGTCTTTATCAGTCATCCGGCATAATCCATCGTTCTCCGTCAAAATCCTCAAACTTCTCTGTCGTCACGTTCTGCTCATAATATACAGCCAGAAGCCTCTTGATATCCTCTTTATCCGCCCGCCTCACGGAGAATCCCTGTTCTTTCAGGGACTTCTCAATACGCGCAAGGTACGGGAACACCTCGGATTCCTTTTCCTCTTTGAGGCGGATCAGGATCAGGAATTCACGGGCAGTTGCCATCTGCACCTGAATCCGGTCCAGATAATTCAGATCTTTTTCCAGAAGCTTGCGGACAGCTGGATTTTCTTCTTTTTTCATACGGGACCGCAAAAACTCCTTATTATCCTCGAAGCTCTCCCGGCTGTTAAGACACAACATTTCTATCTCCGCCACGCCTTTTAATACTGTCATTAACGCATATATTCTTGCCCGGATGCTCTCCGCCGACAGCACAGCGACGTTCGTCGGCTGCACGATAAAATATACCAGTTCTCCCTGCCCATACGTCACAAGACTATAGCCTGTAATCTCCTTTGCACCAATAAATTCTCTGGTGGAAGCTCTTCTTGCAGCCTCCTTTTTCTCAGCTTTTTTCTTTCTGCTCATAGGTAAGCCTCCATTCATAGAATTGCTGGCTGCCGAAGAAATACGCTCCGGCATATCGAATAAAATCCAAAATGCTGGTATCCTCAAAGCGGATCGTCAGAAAAGCATAAACTCCCGTCAAGACGAGCGGTGGAAATAATCCTGCCTGTGTAAGTGACAGGATGGAGGCCAACACGCAGATCCCAATAATGCCAATATCCCTCAGCTGCCACAGCCATAGAGTTGCCTTTGCTTTTAGATTATCCGGATAAATATACAATAAATCTCACCTCTTATCTTTTTTGCAAAGAGGAACCGCCGAAAGGATAAAACTTCCGGCGGTGTGTTCATATTATTCAGGCTACACTCTCCTCCTGCTCTTCTTGAATGAATTCCTGTCCGCCTTCCCGTGTTTCTTCTTCCTCTGCATCCTGAAGGGCTTTTTCAATTAGACCAAGCACGAATGCTCTTTGAGTCTGTCCAGTCCTTTTCAAGTGCATCTTAATCCTAGTAAAGAATTCCTCTGATACCTCAAATGCCAGTGTCCTTTTTCCTTCTGTCATCGCTGTTCCTCCTTCGAAATGCTCTCTCAGTATTTTCTCAACATACTCGTTAAAATTCAGTCCCATTTGATCCTTTTCTTCCCCTGCTTTTATATACAGTGATTCCGGGATCTTGGCGCACAGATTTTTGCTTTTCTCCATTCAAAATTGCTCCTTTCATTGTTATAAGCCAAGTATATCGAGAATACCAGGAAACAGCCATGACCAAACCCAACAAAGATATTTCTCAAGGGGGAAGCACTATTTACAATATCGGTATCCTAATGTCGTGCATTCTTATTTAAAAAATAAGCAATGCCACGCATAACAAAATCTACACAGGGAATTGCCACACTGTTACCCAATGCTTTGTATCTTGCGCTGTCCGAAGCTCCAGGAATATCTGTCCACCGATCCGGAAAGCCCTGCAACCGTTCACACTCCAGAGGAGTCAGCCTGCGAATTAAATTTCCAGTCCGAACCGGATGAATAGCATTCAGTGAACTCCCACTGGAGCCTGATTGTAAGGTTCCTGAAATATTTCCGTTTTCCATTCCATTCCGGCAGTCAAGACCAGCTACATCCATAATCAAATCTATCGCATCTTTATATTGTCTGGCACTTTGAGTACTTGCAACTTGATTCGGTATCAGTTCATCATAACTTTGCCGACTGAACACCGCATGACGGTCCGTACTGGTCAGTGTATATGATGCCTCTCTGTTTACTCCCAGACCATTCCCGCCATTTTGTACTTTACGGTCAATAATATTCCCCGCAATGCAATAGCTTTCCGGAGCTTCCGCCACCAGAGGCACATTATTTCCGCCCGTTCCATAACTTGCAGACATGGTTGGTGCTACATTCAGGGGACCTGTATAACGCGAATCTTTACGATGATTCTCAAACACCAGCGGCTGATGCTGATTCATGCTGGCACGCAAAGTTGCTGTCACATCTTCACTCACATCCATTCGTTCACCGCCCTGATCATTCAGGCAGAGACAGGTTATTTTTCTACTCTTTTCTGCTTCGTTTCCATCAGACTTGCCTGCAGCTCCAGAGCACACAAAAGCTGGCTGGGCAATTTCTTTCCTCTGGCCTTCGCTCTCCGTAATATCCCCAAACAAGCTGTCCTGCTTAAATAGTATCTGGGGTGCGGTGAGGCTTCCAAAATCCGCGACAAGGAAGATTCTACGACGACGTTGGGGCACTCCCCAGTATTGAGCATCCAGGACTCGCCAAGCCAGGCTGAATTCACGTCCCAGTATGACCGCCCCAGCAGGTCCCCAGCGCCCGAAGTCAGGTCGAGGCACATGACAGGTACTGTCCTTAATACGGACGATTTCCTCGATGACCGCGCGGAAGTCCTCCCCACCTGCGGAGCTGAAGGCTCCCGGCACATTCTCCCAAACGAGGTATCGAGGTCTGCTAAGGTAATCTGGTATCCCTCGTCTGGCATCTGTATTTCTCATCTCCTTTACAATCCGAACCTGTTCCACAAACAAACCGGAGCGTTCCCCTGCAAGGCCACGCCGCTGTCCTGCGACAGACAGATCCTGGCACGGACTGCCTCCGCAAATTATATCTACCGGCGGCAGCCTGCCTCCATCCAGTTTTGTAATATCCCCGACGTGCTCCATATCTGGAAAGTGAAGTCTGGTTACCCGAATCGGAAAAGGCTCGATTTCACTCGCCCATACTGGAGTGATTCCGTTATGAATAGCCGCAAGCGGAAATCCTCCAATGCCGTCAAACAGACTGCCCATTGTCAGCATCTTTTCATCTCCATTTCTGCCGGCCTGACGTTCCATTCATATGTCTGCCTCCTTACCTGTTCCAGAAAAACTGACACCTCATCGCTGCTGACCATACGAACCGGTATTCCCAACTTTTCAGCTGCCTCCCATTCCTGCCACATCCCTTCCGATATTCTTTCGCCAAAGATCCATAGCTCGTCACAGGCTTCCAATACCCGCCGGCCCATATCAAGCCCTTTTTCTCTTTCTGTTGGTATCCGGTCGTCTAAAATCTGCGGATACATCAAATGCACTGCGATTGGTACCACGCCCTGCTTTACAGCAAACAAACAGGCTGCTTTTGCAAAAGCAGTATTAGCTTCCACATTCCCCGCGTAAGGAGATGAAATAAACACAAGTTTCTCTACAATAGTTCCCTCCGTTTCCACTTATTTTGCCACGGTCTGAACAACCGTGCGTGTAAGATTCACTGCACTCTGTGCGGCGTACACTGCACTCATGATATTGGCTCTTGTACCAGTGTCCAGGCCAAACTGGCCCGCTATCCTCGGAATTTCTCCAGATGCCAGCATCAGACCGAGTCCCAAAAGTGCTCTGTCCTTTAATACCATTAACCCCGCAATTAATATGGTTGCCTGAAGAAATGTGGTCAGGCACAGTCCTATAATCTGTTTGCACCATCCAATGAATCCATCAATATATCCACGCGGCACGCTGAACATATACAGGCTGCCTACGGCGATCTGAATCAGCAGGATACCGCCGCGCTTCAGGTTTGCAAAAAACACCTTGATTACTGCGTATCCCATCATAATCAAAATAAAAATCATCAGAATAGGACTTGTAATGGCAGACAGGCCTCCGAATGGGCCTGATGCAGCCGCATCCTGCCAGGTCCCGGCATCCTGCAGGGATGAAATGATTTCCGATGCAACTGTCCCGAAGCTTTCTCCCAATCCGGTTATTCCTGCTGTAAAACTCCCTTGAAGTGATACACAGAGTTTATAAAGCTCCACAGGAGTTGTCGTAAACAGGCTTACTGCCAGAAATCCCTTCAGAGCATTAAGAGCAGTATCTTTTATGCTTCCCCGGCCACTTTGGCATTCGATTCCACACTCGAATATCGCTACCACCAGCCCTGTGATATAGAGCGCCCAGGCAAGATAAGAAAAAAGCAGCACTACTGACTGCACCCAGGTCATCTCAAAAAGCTCGGCGCCCATGTTTCCCATCTGCATAAAAAAATCACCGAGAAAGCCTACGATTTGACCGTAAACCCAATCGATGATCTGTCCCAGCACAGTATCTGCAACAAAGTCCCAGATAAACAACCTCTGTCTGCACCCCCCTTTTCTTATTCTTCCAGTTCATTTTTATCACTGCATCCTTATTCTTCCTGCACTTTCTTCTAACCTGCTTTCATTTTGGCTTTGCTGCTCCAGCCTAAAGTTTCTCTTTCTGACTACACCGTATTTTGTCGCTATTATCTGAAATTCATCGGCTGTCTCCATCTGTTCATCAAACTCCATCAGGGAGGCTTTTTCATGATACTGATCAAGCATTTCTCCCAGATCATCTGTATACTCATATGCCTCCAGCTGTCCGGCCAGTTTAACTGCTTCCTGCAAATCTGTACAATTCTCATATTCCAAAACGGCTTTGTATTTTCCGAGCATTTCTCCAATATGAAATCTCTTTAATGTATCTGCCCAGAGATTTATGTCCTCTAAAGTAAGGCCATCATTTTGTACCACACCTTCTACCCTGGAAATAGATAGCTCTCTGCATGATTTGACACCCAATGCTTCTGCTGCTTTCTGGCACATCTCTTTGGATGCCGGGCAGTCCAGACAGATTCCGTCATTATCTCCATACAAGTCCGCACCCTGATGAACGAGATAGACTTTAAAAAATGAATCGTCTTCATTCCACAGCACTGCCCGTCCTTCTTTCCTCTGGATAAAATCTTCAAAACGAAGAGAAGAAAAAGAGGCTGCTGTCTTTATCACGTCTGCTATTGTAAAATCTGTTCTCTGCAGTATGGTCTGTTTAAGCCGTCTGCGCTTTGTGACAGAAAGGTTCTGAATAATCATTGCTAAATAATTCAGTTCCTGCATAGACGGTGGATACTCCTTGTTTTCAATCGCTGACCGGAGAGCTTTCTGCAGGCTGTCTCCCTGATACCCATCCAAGCTTTCTGCTAAATGGCAGTAACTTTCTGAGCCATAAGGTACCCAGCAGCAAGCCAGGCTTTCAAACATTTCAAATTTAGTACATGGATATCTGATATCGCTGATTCTTCTTTTTTCTGTATTCATCAGCGATAAATGCAGATACCATGGTGTTTTTCCCGTATCCATTGCCTATATCCCAAGAATCTGCCACACATACATGGGCGCTGTCAGAGTAAATACCAGGCAGGCAAATAATATAGCGGGAGCAGCCCACTCGAATTGTCCATGTTTTCTGTAGTCGAAATATGCTGTGCCAAGCTTTGCGAAGAAAAATACCGCCAGTATCAGATCAATAGCCGGAAAAACAACGTTATTTACAACTAATTTGATCTGCTCGGAAGCCGTATCCCAGGTATCCTCTATCGCTCCGGCTACATCCCCGGCTGCATATACCGGGATACAAAACATGCCAACAGCCAAAATAGCTGCCATAAAAAGCATTATGATTTTGATTTGTCTTTTCTTCATCTCCATTTTCCTTCCCTTATTTATTGTTTCAAATTTAAGCCATTAGAGAGTGCTTCTTTACACGGTAACTCTTTTCCTGCTAACTCCCGTACAAATAAAGCTGGACGGGCATCAGATTCCGTATATCTTCGATTGACAAATTCAACGGAAAACGCAGCCTCAAATACATCTTCCAGCTTATAACTGCGCCACGAACAATCTCCCCGCTCCCTTACCTGAACGATGCCCTCATCCAGCTCAAACTGCAAAATTGCTAACAGGTTCTGCGGCATGAGTGTATCATGCAGGTCTTCAAATTCCCCTGGTGTTAAGACACATTCACAATGTAGCGCTTCTGCAAACTGGTCAAACTGACAACTGGAATATCTTCGAGCATATTCACAATAGCGGCACGATACACTATAAAAAGTTTCTACATCATCAGCAAAAAAGATTTCCTGTCCTCTTTCCCGGATTTTAATAAGTGTATATTCTCTGCTGCCATCCTTAAGCTGATTCCAGGTAGAGCGGCTCTCCCGAATTTTTTTCTCTGCCGAGTCCTGTTCCTCCTGCGTAAGCAGCTGGTGATACAGCTCTCCAAGCATCCAGTAGAGTTCTTTTGATATGGAACTTCCGCTCTCTTTCAGGCGCCTTTCCATAGCCTGCAGGCGCACAGAGTTATAATAAACATAGGCTTTTTCATCACATGGAAGTGAAACATATTCTTTTTCTTCCTCCCGATTTTTCTCTGCACCATAATCAGCTGACATGTTCCTTTTCATCCTTTCCTATTGCATAATTTACATTTGTACGCTTTTTACTGCAAGGACATTTCCGGATGGCCTGCCTCATTCAGAACCTGTTCCTTTTCCCGCAATACCTCTTCAAATACTTTTTCTCTGGCCTCAATAGAGAGTCCCGGCTCTTTCTCTGCCTTTCTGACGGCTTCTCCCACATCTTCTAAATAGTAACTGTGCCATTGCATATCCTTCTGCTGATTTATACGGACCTTTTTTTCATCAAAATCAAACTTCATCAGCGTGATATGCTCATCTACCAGCATCGCCCGGCCAAGTGCAGAAAAGATCTGTGCGCTGAGAAACTGTGTCTCTCCAAATGCCGCAGCCAGGCTGTCCAGCGTCATTTCTCCTGCGTCCCTCTTCAGCTCATTTTCATAGAAGGACGCTATGGCGTAAATACTGTCACAGGATTCTGACGTGAAATAAACATCATCTTCTTTTGTATGAAGATGAATCGCCGCAATTGGCTTTTCTGCCCCTTCCCCGCACTGCAGCCTGAAGATTTTTGGCATAACAGCCTGCTCAGTTGACGTATTCCTGAACACAATCCGATCCCCATAACAATTCTGCCATTTTGAATGATCCAGGCAGGAATCCATAATCCTGGCATTTGCAAAATCACTGTGCGTAAAATATGCTCCCTTACAGTCACAATGATCCATAAATACATTTTGAAATTCTGCTTCTTCTGCTGTGATCCCTTTTAGATTACAGTTTATCATCTGCACATTTGAGAATTCCGCAAAACACACCTCTGTTTCTTCCAGGCTTGTTTCAGTCATTCGGGAACCTGTAAAAACTGCCTGATTGAGATTTCTGTGACTCAAATCCAGTCCCGACAAATCATAGCCGGCAAAAACCGCCCGCCTGCCTTCCTCCGTTCCCAGAATCCATAATAAATGCCTCGCGCATTTAATGTCTGCCTCTCTTTGTGAAAGAACTGGAAGCTCTGTATCCTCTTGAACATATTTCTGGTTTAATTTTATGAACAACTCTTCATCCGAGTATTCCAGATATGAAAACTCCTGACGCTCCTTCAACATCTTCAGCATCAGTTCAAATTTTGATGCCCCAGCTTCTAATGCCCCCAGCAGGTCATATTTTAAAATTCTATACAAACCATTCTGCTGTCCTTCTATCGCTTTCTGCACATAGTACTCAGCAAGATTTCCCATAATTTCATTGAACGCTGATAATGCGGGATACTGATCCAGTAAATAGAGCTTCCTGGCCCAAGGAAGATATGACACATATACCGACATATTGACTGTATCCGTATTTACGAGAATCCCGTCCTGCTGTCCCTCTCCCAATACCAGAAGACACTGCCAAATACCATCTTTGACAGTTATATCTTCTTGATGCTCCTCCAGGAAAGAATGCGGCACCCAAGGCTCTCTGCAGAAACTCAGATATTGCTCCTCCGGCAGTTCAATCACTTTTGATATTTCACAAACTACTGTGCTTGCTCCCTTTTGATCGTTTATGAATACGGCATTCAGTTTTATTTCGCTTCACCTCCACTTCATCGTTATCTA
>DWYN01000139.1 GCA_019118645.1 Candidatus Blautia excrementipullorum
ATGAGTATGACGTTCCGTTGGATAAAGCGTTTCAGGCTGGATATTATAATGAGATGATAAGCCTCATCCGCAATCTTCTGGGCAATGCGCTGAAAACCAACGACAGCCTGTACTTTTCCGTACTTACCGGATGCCTCAGGATCTCCAAAGAGAGCATTTTCACGGGGCTGAATAACCTGAAAGTACACACGATTTCGGATCTCAGGTATGATGAGTACTTCGGCTTTACCAATGCGGATGTGGATGAAATCCTAAAGTTCTATGGCCTGACCTCTTATAAGGATGTGATCCAAGGCTGGTATGATGGATACCGATTTGGGAATACGGATGTATATTGTCCCTGGGATGTGATTAATTACTGTGATGAATTGCTGGCGGATCCGCATGCAGAACCGGAAAATTACTGGGCGAACACCAGCGGAAACGATCTGATACGACGGCTGCTGAAGAAAGCCAATCAAAGCATGAAAAATGATGTTGAGCAGCTGATCAACGGCGGAACCGTCATAAAACCCATCCGTCAGGAACTGACATACAGGGAAGCAGAGGATTCCATCAGCGTGAGAGATACTGCAGTACGCAGAAATATGAAGGAAAATTTTTATCATGGCATGCTTCTTGGGCTTTTGCGGAGCCAGGACAGCTGGCTTGTAAAGTCAAACGCGGAGACGGGTGAAGGATACAGTGATATCTCCATCCAGACGCCGGATAGAGTCGGCATGATCATCGAATTGAAGTATGCGGATGATGGGAACCTGGAGGCAGCGTGCAGGGAAGCGCTCAGCCAGATCGAGGAGAAAAAATATGCGGAAGGCCCATCTGGCTTTCTTTTTATCCTGGCAGCAAAGCCCGGGTGAAAAGATTGCAGGTGGGCTTATTTGATTTCAGAAACGGAATCGGACCGGGTAGTTCATTGACTTTTACTATATGAAATTATATAATAGTGAACGAATATTTTTTGAATGAAGACAGTTCAGGATTATGCTTCTGAACATAGATGCTGTGTTTCAATAACAGAATATAAACTGCCAGAAAAGGAGAGAAAAAATGGTACATTTTGTGGGAGCTGGTCCGGGAGCGCCGGATCTGATTACAGTCAGGGGAAAACAGTATCTGGAGGAGGCGGATGTGATCATCTATGCCGGATCTCTGGTCAATCCGAAGCTTTTGGAATATACGAAGGATGTGTGCACCATTTACAACAGCGCCAAAATGACTCTGGAAGAAGTGATTTCCGTGATGGAAAAGGCGGAAGAGGAAGGGAAAATGACGGTGCGCCTTCATACGGGAGATCCCTGCATTTACGGAGCGATCCGGGAGCAGATGGATATTCTGGATGAGAAAGGCATCCCTTATGATTCCTGCCCGGGAGTCAGCTCTTTCTGCGGAGCGGCCAGCGCGCTGAATCTGGAGTACACGCTGCCGGACATTTCCCAGAGCGTAATTATCACCAGGATGGAAGGCAGAACTCCGGTTCCCTCTAAAGAAAGCATCCAGTCCTTTGCGGCGCATCAGGCGACCATGGTGGTCTTTCTGAGCATCGGAATGCTGGAGGAGCTGAGCAGAAGGCTGGTGGAGGGCGGATACAGCGAGGATACGCCTGCGGCAATCGTATATAAGGCCACCTGGGAGGATGAAAAGAAATTCATCTGTACGGTGGGAACTCTTGCGCAGACTGCCGCAGAAAATAATATCACCAAGACGGCCCTGATGATTATCGGGGATGCGGTAAAGACCTCCAACTATCAGAGATCAAAGCTGTATGATCCGGGATTTACCACAGAGTTCCGCAAAGCGGTAAAGTAAGATAAGTGATCTTCGGAGAAAACGTAAAATGAGATTATCTATTATCTGTTTCAGCATGACCGGATTTTTCACTTCGGAACGATTGAAGCAAGGGCTTGAAAAGAGAGGGCACTCGGTTGTCCTCGCAAAGAAAAGCAGATATCTGGAAGATTCCATAAAAGAGAGCGCCGGAAGCTGGACCGGCAGCCGTTTTTCACTGGATGAGGGGATTATTTTTGTAGGAGCCTGCGGCATTGCCGTGAGAAGCATCGCGCCTTATGTGGCGGGAAAAAAATCCGACCCGGCGGTGCTGGTGATTGATGAATGTGGAAAATTCGTAATCTCTCTGCTGTCAGGCCATCTGGGAGGAGCCAATGCGCTGGCCCTGGAGGCGGCGGAAATTCTCGGAGCCCAGCCGGTGGTGACGACGGCGACTGACCTTCACCACCGTTTTGCGGTGGATGTGTTTGCGAAGAAAAACGGCTGCGATATTCTGCATATGAAGGCGGCAAAGGATGTTTCCGCAGCCCTTCTGGCAGGGAAAACCGTCGGGTTTTACAGTGAGTTCCCCTGGAAGGGAAGTCTACCGGCGGGGCTTGAGGAGTGCGGCCGGGACGGCTTTCCGGTAAAAAATTCCGCGTCAGGTCAGGAGCGTTTTGATCTTGGAATTGCGGTGACGATGCATACGGACTGCAGCCCGTTTCCGTCCTCTGTGCAGGTAATCCCCCGTATTCTTTCGCTTGGAATGGGATGCCGCAGAGGAAAGGATGCCGCAGAGATTGAGAAGGCGGCAAAGGAATGTCTGAAGAGAGCCTCTGTGTTTCCCCAGGCGCTGGAGCGTCTTGCAAGCATTGATCTGAAAAAAGAGGAACCGGGACTTGTCTCTCTGGCGGAAAAATGGGAAATTCCTTTTGTTACATACAGTGAAAAAGAGCTTTTGGAGGCTGAGGGAGAGTTCACTCCCTCTGATTTTGTAAAAAAAATAACAGGAACGGATAATGTCTGTGAAAGGAGCGCCGTGCGCGGAAGCGGACAGGGCGCGCTAATAGAAAAAAAATTCGGCGCCGGGGGAATTACCGCCGCCCTGGCGGTTCGGAAATGGGAGGTACGTTTTGAATAAAATTTATGTAGTGGGAATCGGCCCGGGAGGCCATGAGCAGATGACAGAAAGAGCGGAAAAGGCCCTGAATGCCAGCGATGTGATTATCGGATATACCGTATATGTGGATCTGGTTAAGGACACTTTTCCGGGAAAAGAATTTCTGACCACCCCTATGAAGAGAGAAACAGAGCGCTGTGAGATGGCCTTTGAAGAGGCGATGAAGGGAAAAACCGTCTCCATGGTGTGCAGCGGCGACGCCGGCGTATATGGAATGGCGGGGCTGATGTACGAAGTGGGCGTCAGGTACCCGGAAGTGGAACTGGAAATCATTCCCGGCGTCACAGCGGCCCTTGCGGGAGCGGCTGTGCTGGGAGCGCCTCTGATCCATGATTTCTGCGTGATCAGTCTCAGTGACCTTCTCACCCCATGGGAAAAGATTGAGGCGAGACTTCTGGGAGCGTCTCAGGCGGATTTTGTGATCTGTCTGTATAATCCCTCCAGCAGGAAACGCCATGATTATCTTCAGAAGGCCTGTGATCTGATGATGAAATATAAATCTCCGGATACCGTATGCGGAACTGTTTCCATGATCGGACGGGAAGGAGAAGAAGGCCGGGTAATGACGTTAAAGGAACTTCGTGACACGCAGGTGGATATGTTCACCACTGTGTTTGTAGGAAACTCCCAGACCAGAGCGCTGAATGGGAAAATGGTTACGCCGCGGGGATACCGGAATGTGTAAAGTTATTGTTTTCGCGGGAACCACAGAGGGATATGAAATCTGCAGGTATTTGTCAGAAAACAGTATTCCGGTTCTCGCCTGTGTGGCGACGGACTATGGAAAAAAATCACTGACGGAGGGAAAGTATCTGGACATCCGGTCAGGACGGCTGACAGAGGAGGAGATGGGGCGGCTGTTTCAGGAAAAATCGCCGGAACTGGTGATTGACGCTACCCATCCCTACGCCGCCCAGGTGACGGAGAACATCCGGAACGCCTGCAGAGATACGGAAAAATCTTATGTGCGTGTTCTCCGGGCGGAGAGCGGCCATCAGGAAGCCGTCTATGTAAACAGTACGGAGGAGGCGGCTGAATTTCTGCGTCATACAGAAGGAAACGTCCTTCTCACTACAGGAAGCAAGGAGCTTCCTGTCTTTACCTCTGTTCCGGATTACAGGGAGAGGTTCTTTGCCAGAGTACTGTCTCTGCCCTCAGTAATTGAAGAATGCCGCGCGC
The DNA here is from genome assembly GCA_019118645.1 of Candidatus Blautia excrementipullorum. Taxonomy (GTDB): domain Bacteria; phylum Bacillota; class Clostridia; order Lachnospirales; family Lachnospiraceae; genus Blautia_A; species Blautia_A excrementipullorum. The sequence continues at coordinate 4,124 of DWYN01000139.1, forward strand.
TTGGCTTTGAAGGACGTCATCTGATCGCTGTTCAGGGGCCTTTTTCCAGGGAATTTAATGAAGCCATGCTCCGGCAGTACCAATGCCGGTATCTTGTCACGAAGGATTCCGGAAAAGCCGGGGGATTCCAGGAAAAGATTCAGGCGGCTCTTGCCTGCGGAGCAGTTCCGGTGATCATCGGACGCCCTCTGAAAGAAGAGGGGATGTCTTTGACAGAATGCAAACATATGCTGGCGGAAAAGTTCGGGATGACGGTCAGACAGAAGGTGACCCTTCTTGGAATCGGCATGGGAAGCCGTGATACTTTGACCATAGAAGGAGCCAGAGCCGCGGAACAGGCGGAACTGATTATCGGCGCAAAAAGAATCGCAGATGCGGTGCGCCTGCCGGGCCAGGATGTGTTTTACGAGTACCGGGGCGGAGAAATTGTAAATTATATCCGAAATCATCCGGAATACACAAGAATTGTCGTCGCACTGTCCGGGGACGTGGGATTTTACAGCGGGGCCCGCGGCCTTCTGAAACTTCTGGGCCCGGAGACAGAGATGATCTGCGGCATCTCCTCTGTGGTATATTTTATGGCAAAAATCGGCCTTTCCTGGGACGACGCGGAGATTGTCAGCGCCCATGGGAGAGAGTGCGGCCTGGTTTCTCTGATCCGCACCAATAAAAAAGTCTTTTCGATTCTGGGCACAAAAGACAAGGTGGCGGAGCTGGCCGGAAAACTTACGGATTACGGAATGGGAGATGTGCTGCTCTACGTGGGAGAAAATCTTTCCTATGCAGATGAACGCATCTTTGTAAAGCCGGCAAAAGAGCTGCGAGATTACCAGGGAGACGCCCTCAGCGTTCTCTGCGCGTACAATGAAAAGGCGGCGGATCCGCCGGTCACCCACGGTCTTCCGGATGAGGCGTTTATCCGGGGAAAAGCCCCCATGACCAAAACCGAGGTGAGGACAGTCTCTTTAGGAAAGCTGCAGCTTACGGAAGACGCGGTCTGCTACGATGTGGGCGCGGGGACCGGCTCGGTATCTGTGGAGATGGCTCTGAGAGCTTTCCGGGGCAGCGTGTATGCAGTGGAGAAGAAGGAAGAGGCGGCGCTTCTTCTTGAGGAAAATAAAAGAAAATTCGCCGCGGACAATCTGACTGTGATCAGGGGAACCGCTCCGGACGCCCTGAGAGAGCTGCCGGCTCCCACTCACGCCTTTATCGGAGGCTCTTCCGGCAACTTAAGGGAGATCATTGCTCTTCTGCTGGAGAAAAACAGCAGGGTGCGCATTGTGATCAACTGCATTACTCTGGAGACCGTAAGCGAGGCCCTGGAGATTATCCGGCGCCTGGAAGAGAAGGAGAGCGGCGTTTCCTGGGATACGGAAATTGTGCAGCTTGCTGTATCCAGGGCAAAAAAAGCGGGCCCTTACCATATGATGATGGGAGAAAATCCCATTTATATCATAACAATTCAGGCCCGGGACAGAGAGGACGGCGCACAGACGAAGGCGAAAAATACGGAAAGGCCACAGGAGGGAGAGACATCATGAAGATTCCAAGAATTCTTCTGGCGGCAGGAGCCAGCGGAAGCGGAAAAACACTGATTACCTGCGGTCTTCTGCAGGTTTTGGCGAACAGAGGAATTCCCACGGCGTCATTTAAGTGCGGACCGGATTATATTGATCCCATGTTTCACAGCCGTGTGATCGGCACCAAGTCGAGAAATCTGGACACCTTTTTTACCTCCCCGGAGATCACCCGGTATCTTCTCGGAAAAAATGCCCGGGACTGCCGGATCGCGGTGATGGAAGGCGTGATGGGCTACTACGACGGCGTGGGAGGAACCACATCCAGGGCCAGCGCTTATGATCTTGCCTCTGTGACGGATACGCCGGTGGTTCTTATTGTAAACAGCAGAGGAATGAGCGTCTCTCTTGCCGCCTATGTGAAAGGATTTCTGGAATATAAAAGCGATAGCCGGATCCGGGGCGTGATTCTTAATCAGATGTCTCCGATGCTGTATCCAAGGATGAAAGCCCTTCTGGAAAAAGAGCTGGGAATCGCCGTGCTGGGATATGTGCCGAAGGTGGAGGACTGCGTGATCGAAAGCCGCCATCTGGGCCTTGTGATGCCGGATGAGATTCCAAAACTGAGAGAACGGCTGAAAAAACTTGCCGGAATTCTGGAGGAAACCCTGGATATGGAGGGGATTCTCCGTCTGGCGGAAAGCGCGCCGGAATTAGACGCAGATGGTCAGCCTAAGGGCTTATCGGACTTTGCCTTCAGGAAAGGGAAGGACGCGGCTCCTGTCAGGATCGGTGCTGCGAGGGATGAAGCTTTCTGTTTTTTCTATGAAGATAATTTTCAGCTTTTAAAGGAGATGGGAGCGGAGCTGGTATTTTTTTCGCCTATGCATGACAAACGGCTTCCCGAAAACCTGGACGGGCTTTTGCTGTACGGAGGATATCCGGAACTGAACGGCCCTGTCCTGGAGAAGAATGTTTCCATGCGAAGAGAGATCGCGGAGAAAATCGGCGGGGGCATGCCCTGTATGGCGGAATGCGGGGGCTTTATGTATCTTCATCAGGAGATGGAGGGTATGGACGGAGAAATTTACCGTATGGCGGGAGTGATTCCGGGAAGAGTGTTCCGTACCCCCCGTCTGGCGAGATTCGGCTATGTGACGCTGAAGCAGAAAAAGCCAGTGCTGGGCCGGGAGAACCTGGGTTCTATTCCGGCGCATGAATTTCATTATTTTGATTCCGAAAGCTGCGGAGAGGATTTTCTGGCGGAAAAGCCCCAGAGCAGCCGTTCATGGAACTGCATTCATGGAACGGAGACGATGATGGCAGGTTTTCCCCATCTGTACTATTACGGGAATCCGAAGATACCGGAAGCCTTTTTAAATCAGTGCGCATCTTACAGAGAGCGGCGGATGTCCGCGGAAAATATATAAAAACAGGATACAGGAAAGAGGAAACAATTGCTTTACGATATTTTACTTTACGGGCTGCCCGGAGTGGAGGCAGGGAATTGTCTGAAAATGCAGACAGCCGCCCTGGCAGCGGGATTTATTCTTGATCTGCTTCTGGGAGATCCCAGATGGCTGTATCATCCTGTGTGCCTCATCGGCAATCTGATTGCCGCGCTGGAAAAGGGCATACGGAAAATTTTTCCCCGGACAAAGGGAGGAGAGCTGGCGGGAGGCCTTGCGGAAGTGCTTTTTGTATGCATCCTTTCTTTTGGAATTCCGGGGATTATTCTGTACTTTTTATACAGGTTTCTTCCCTGGGCGGGATTTCTGCTGGAAACTTTCTGGTGCTACCAGCTTCTTGCCGCAAGATCTCTGAGAGAGGAGAGCATGAAGGTTTTTGACCGCCTGAAAAATGGAACGCTGCAGGAAGCGCGACGGGCGGTGTCTATGATTGTGGGAAGAGACACGGAAGAACTGACTGAAGAGGGAGTGACGAAGGCGGCTGTGGAAACGGTGGCGGAGAACAGCTCCGACGGGGTGATCGCCCCGATGATTTTCATGGCGCTTGGCGGCGCGCCTCTGATGTTTCTCTATAAAGGAATCAATACCATGGATTCCATGCTTGGCTATAAAAATGAAAAATATCTTTACTTTGGCAGGTGCGCCGCAAAACTGGACGACATTGCCAATTATATTCCCGCCAGAATTTCAGGATGGCTTATGGTGGCTGCCGCTTTTCTGAACGGGTTTGACGGAAAAAATGCCTGGAAGATATACAGAAGGGACCGCCGGAACCATGCAAGCCCCAATTCCGCCCAGACGGAATCCGCCGTGGCAGGGGCTCTGGACGTGCAGCTTGCAGGGAACGCTTTTTATTTTGGAAAATTATATGAGAAACCTACGATCGGCGATCCTCTGCGCCCTGTGGAGCCGGAAGATATCCGGCGGGCCTGCCGCCTGATGTATACGGCGGCGGCTTTGAGCCTGATTTTATGCCTTGTGGTCAGAATTGCGGCGGAGATTTTCCTGCTGCGGTGAGAACGGCTCTGCCCGGGGAAATTTCCAGGATAATTCCGGCCGCTTTTCTAACAATGTCCGGGAAACGAGAAATGAAATATACGTAAAAGGAGAAAGAGAATGGGAAAACACATACACGGAGGAAATATCTACAGCTACAGAGACTGCATGGATTTTTCAGCCAACTGCAATCCTCTTGGGACGCCGGAAAGTGTAAAAAAGGCGGTTCGGGACAGTGCGGAGCGCATCAAGGATTATCCGCAGGTAGGATATGCTCCCCTGAGGGAGGCGCTTGGCCGTTATGAAGATATCTCTTCGGAGTATGTCATCTGCGGAAACGGGGCCGCCGAGCTGATTTTTTCCCTCTGTCAGGCAGTGAAGCCCAAGAAGGCTCTTCTCCCCGCCCCGTCTTTTGCCGAATACGAGCAGGCTCTTCTCAGCGTAGGCTGCCAGGTGGAGCATGTATTTTTAAAGGAAGAGAAGGAGTTCTGCATCCAGGAGGATTTTATTGAAAACCTTCATAAAGATCTGGACATGGTTTTTCTCTGCAATCCCAATAATCCCACCGGTATGCTTACAGATCTGGAATTTCTTTTCCGGGTGCTCCGGTACTGCCGGGAGATGGGAATCCTTCTTGTGGTGGATGAATGCTTCCTTGATTTTGTGAAGGAGCCGGGAAAATATTCGCTGAAAGCCCAGCTTCCCAGGTATCATAATCTGTTTATTCTGAAAGCCTTTACAAAGCGCTACGCCATGGCGGGTCTTCGTCTTGGCTATGGACTCTGTGAGAATAAGGCTCTTCTGGAAAAGATGTCCCAGGTGACCCAGCCGTGGAATATTTCTGTGACCGCCCAGGCGGCCGGGATAGCGGCTCTTCAGGAACAGAGCTATGTGGAGAGGGGAAGAAGGCTGATTTTTGACGAAGCTCCGTTTTTAAAGAAGAATCTGGAAGAACTTGGCCTGAAGGTATATCCCTCTCAGGCAAACTATCTGTTTTTTAAAGGGCCGGAGGGACTTTTCGAAGCCTGTGTCCGGCAGAAAGTTCTGATCCGGGACTGCAGCAATTATCCGGGACTTGAGAAAGGGTTTTACCGGGTGGCGGTACGGACCCATGAAGAAAATCAGAGGCTTCTGGAGGCGGTAAAGGCCGCTCTTTCAGAGCTTGACGAACAGGAGGAGACAGTGTAATGGCAAAAGTAATCATGATACAGGGAACAATGTCAAACGCCGGAAAAAGCCTGCTGACAGCAGGATTGTGCAGAATCTTCCGGCAGGACGGATACCGGGTGGCTCCTTTTAAATCCCAGAACATGGCTCTTAATTCCTATATTACCAGCGAAGGGCTGGAAATGGGGCGGGCTCAGGTGATGCAGGCGGAGGCGGCCGGCATTGAGCCGTCCGTTCTGATGAATCCCATCCTTCTGAAACCAACCAATGATACAGGATCCCAGGTGATTGTAAACGGAGAGGTACTGGGAACCATGAGCGCCCGGGATTATTTTAAATATAAGAAAAAGCTGGTTCCCGATATTATGAAGGCTTTCCGGAAACTTTCCGGGGAGAACGATATCATTGTTATAGAAGGGGCGGGCAGCCCTGCGGAAATCAACCTGAAAACAGAAGATATTGTAAATATGGGAATGGCGGAAATGGCGAACGCCCCGGTTCTTCTGGTGGGAGATATTGACAGAGGCGGGGTTTTTGCCCAGCTTTACGGTACGGTAGAGCTTCTTGAACCGGAGGAGAGGGCCCGCGTCAAGGGACTGATTATCAATAAGTTCCGTGGAGACAAAAGCATACTGGATCCCGGCATTGAGATGCTGGAGGAAAAATGCCGGATTCCCGTAGTAGGCGTGGCACCTTACCTGGATATTCAGGTGGAAGACGAAGACAGTCTGACGGAACGGTTTGACAGAAATCAGGAGACGGGACTGATTGATATTGCGGTTATCCGCATTCCCAGAATTTCCAATTTTACGGACTTTAATCCTCTGGAAAGCATACCCGGTGTTTCTCTCCGCTATGTGAAGCATACCGGGGATCTGAAGAACCCGGACGTCATTATTCTCCCGGGAACCAAGAATACTATGGAGGATCTGCGCTGGCTGCGGGAGAGCGGAATGGAAGCCCTGATCCTGAAGGCTGCCGGCAGAGGAACCCTCATCTTCGGTATCTGCGGGGGATATCAGATGCTGGGAGAAACACTCAGCGATCCCCACGGAGTGGAGGCCGGAGGCTCCATGAGAGGCATGGGACTTCTTCCCATGGATACGGTCTTTGCTGAGAAAAAAACGAGAACCCAGGTGACGGGGAAATTCCTGGATCTTTCCGGAGACTATGAGACACTTTCCGGAGTGGAATTCACAGGCTACGAGATCCACATGGGAGACAGCGTGCGGAAAGGCCGGGCAAAACCCTGCACCTCTGTCCGGGACGGGGTGACCGGAGAAGAAAAAACAGAGGGTACTTTTACAGAGAATGTCTGCGGCACTTATGTACACGGAATCTTTGACAAAGAAGAGACAGCGCTGGCTCTGGTGCGGGCGGCCGGAGAAAAGAAGGGCGTGGACGTATCCCGGATGGAGGGCGTAGACTTTGCGTCTTTTAAGGAACAGCAGTATGATATACTGGCGGCAGAGCTCAGAAAGCATCTGGACATGAAAAAAATATATGAGATTCTTGATCGCGGCGCATAAGCCGGCAGGCAAGGATGAACAGGATCAGCCGAATTTGACAGGAGGGATAAAATGAAGGTCGAACTTGAAAATGTGAAGCCAATGGATATTGAAAAGCGCAGCTTTGAAATCATAACAGAAGAGCTGGGCGGCAAAAAGCTGATTCCGGGAACGGAATTGATTGTAAAACGCTGTATTCATACCAGTGCGGATTTTGATTATGCGGAAAATCTCTGCTTTTCGCCGGACGCTGTAGAAAAAGCCATTCAGGCCATTAAGGAGGGAGCGTGCATTGTCACGGATACCCAGATGGCAAAGTCGGGGATAAACAAGCGGGCCCTTGCCCGTTACGGCGGAGAGGTATTCTGCTTTATGTCTGATGAGGATGTCGCCGAGGCGGCAAAGAAAAACGGCACCACAAGAGCCACGGCAAGTATGGACAAAGCGGCTTCCATGGACAAAAAACTGATTTTTGCCATCGGAAACGCCCCCACTGCCCTGGTGCGCCTCTATGAGCTTATTGAGGACGGGAAGCTGAATCCGGAACTGATCATCGGAGTTCCGGTGGGGTTTGTGAATGTGGTGCAGTCCAAGGAACTGATCATGGAGACAAAGACGCCCTACATTGTGGCAAAAGGCCGCAAGGGAGGCAGCAATATCGCGGCATGCATTGTGAACGCTCTGCTTTATATGATCGATAACCGGAGGGACTGACCGCCGGTTATCTTCAGAGCAGGCTTTTCAGGAGTTCACAGGCCGGGCGGAAATCCTCGGCAGGCATGGCGGAGCAGGAGAGAAGCAGGGTCACGGATCCGGCCTCTTCTTTCAGAATTTCCAGGCGCAGGCCTTTTGCCCGCGCCTCTTTTTTCAGGGAAGCGCCGTCAGAGGAACAGGGCAGAGTCAGCGCAAGGGAGGTTCCCGCCTCGCCGATCTGAATCTGGCAGCGGCTGCCGAATACGGCCTGGATTTCTGCTCGAAGCCGCTTCATTTTTAAGGTATAGAGACGTTTCAGCCGCCGTATCTGGGATGCCAGATGGCCATCGCGGATAAACTGACACAGAGCGATCTGTTCTGCCTTTGAGGCGGTCTGATTGTAGCAGGCCGCTTTTTTCTGGTAGGCCTCCGAGAGCCTGGGCGGCAGGATCATGAAGCTGATGCGGATGGACGGCAGGAGGAGCCGTGAAAAGGAGCCGATGTAGACGACGCCGTGCCCTCCGGCCAGACTGAAAAGGGAGGGGGTAGGCTTCTGCAGGTAAACGAATTCATTTTCAAAATCGTCCTCTATGATCAGGCTCTGATGCTCTCCGGCATAATGAAGCAGCTCCATTCTTCTAGAAACCGGCATGATTTCGCCCCATTTTGTCATATGGGCCGGGGAAACATAGATAACGCCGCTGTCCTTGTTCCGATAGCGCACTTCAAATCCATAGTCGGAAAACACAGTGCTTCCCTGGATGAAAGAGGCGGTGGGAAAAGAGACTGTCTTTTTGTCTTTAATCAGAGGACAGAGGATATGAAGAAGGCTTTGAACGCCGGCTCCGATTACAATGTCATCCGGTGAGCAGGTGACGTTTCTTCTCTGCCGCACATATTCTGAGAGCACCTGTCTGAAATCCGGCTCTCCCTGGGGTTCGCCGTAGGAGAGGAGCCTTTCGTTCTGCCTGAGGGCGCTTTTCAGGTACCGCTGCCAGAGATCAAAGCGGAAACTCTCCCGGTCAACGCCTGAAGACGCGAAATTGTACCGGAGCGGAGGCAGGGCAGGGCGGGAGCTCTTCTGGGGAGCGGGTTTCTGCTCCGCAATATCCGTTACATAGTAGCCGCTCTGGGCTTTGGAAATAATATAGCCGTCCGCTGCAAGCTGCAGATAGGCATTTTCGATGGTTGTCCGGCTTAAATGGAGATCCCGGGCACAGGTGCGCAGGGAGGGCATCCGGCTTCCCGGAGGAAGGCGGCGGCTGAGGATCAGCTCCCGGTAATAGTGGTATACCTGAAGGTACAGGCGCTCTGAACTGTCTGAATTGTGAAATGAAAGAACCATAAACTGTCCCCCTGAAATGAAAAGAAATTGGATATTTATTCGTACACACTCTGGTGGTATGCTGATAATCCAGTAAAATTATTTTATCATGAAATAAGCAGAATGTATTCTGTTTTTTGCAAAGGAGATATGTGGAAGTGAAGAAAATTGCAGTTTTAAACGATTTGTCGGGTTTGGGAAAATGTTCGCTGACGGCGGCCATCTCAGTGATTTCGGTTATGGGAGTACAGGCATGCCCGCTTCCCACGGCCATTTTAAGCGCGCAGACGGGATTTTCTTCTTATTACTATGATGATTATACGGAACATATCGGAGAGATCATGAGAGAGTGGAAGAAAATGGATTTTCGTCCTGACGGAATCTATACAGGCTTTCTTGCCGGGGATGTTCAGGCGGAGAGAGTGCTGGAATTTTTAGACACATTCCGTGAAGAAGATACGAAAATTCTTGTAGATCCGGTCCTGGGAGACAACGGGGAGGAATACCCGATTTATACAGAAAAGCTCTGTGAAAAAATGCGCTGTCTGGCAGAGCAGGCATCCATCATCACCCCTAATCTTACAGAGGCTCTCCTTCTGCTATACGGCCGCGGGAGGATACGGCAGATATGGCAGCAGCTTACCGGAGCGGAGCCGGAGCGCTTCCGGGAAATGGCGGAACAGATCGGCGCGGAGCTTGCGGAACGTTTCCGCGGGGAGGCGGTCATCACAGGAATCGATCTGCGGGACACGGGAAAGAGAGAGCCGGGCAGGAATCGTCAAAATACGGACGCAGATATGAAAATCGGGAATCTGATTTGCCGGGGAACGGACGCGGAGTGGGTGGTTTCCCAAAAAGAAGGAGGCAGCTATTCGGGCACCGGGGATCTCTTCGCCTCTGTTGTCTGTGCGGGAATGGTAAAAGGAACCGACACTGCCGTTTCTGTAAAAAAGGCAGTACGGTTCCTCTCGAAAGCAATTCATGATACGGTTCTGGAAGGCACAGACCGGAATGAAGGCGTATGCTTTGAAACGTATCTTCATGAACTAAACGAATAAGGCGGCGGATGACAGGCCGGCAGAAATCAATAGATTTTTAAAATGATTTCTGTCCCTGCTCCTTGGCGATAATGAGGGAGTAGTACCCTGCATTGTCAGGGATTTCCTCTGCGCCGTGATAGACATGTTCGTTTTCCATGCCGCAGTTTTCCACCATATATACGTCGCGGCCGCTGCTTTTCAGGATCTCTTTTACCTGGCTCATCTTTCTTCCGGCCTTCATCAGTACATAATTGCCGGGAGCCTGAAGAGATGCGTCAGGATGATGGGCAGCCGGCAGGATATGAAGCGGTTCATTCCACTCGGAGAGGGGCAGATTCAGACGTGCCGCTGCTGCGCAGAAAGAAGTAATGCCGCTGACAAGGGCAGTCTGATAGCCATCGCTGACGACGATTTTCTGAAGATAGGTATAAGTGGAGTATACGCAGGGATCGCCCAGGGTAAGAAAGACGATATTTTTCCCCTGTTTTAGATAGGACTCCAGAAGGGCGGCGCCTTTTTTGTGGTTCCGTCTCATTTCTTCCCGGTCGTGGGTCATAGGCATGGGAACGGGCAGCAGTGTTTTCTCTGCCAGCTGGGGAACCGCCTGGACAGCAATCTGATAAGCTACCGTCTCTTTTGGCTCTGTGCCCGGCACAGCGATAATCTCTGTTTCCCGTATCAGGTGGACTGCCTTTAAAGTCATCAGCTCCGGGTCGCCGGGACCGACGCCGACTCCGTATAAAATTCCATTCATCTATTGTTCCTCCTGTATCAGACAAATTTCTTCTATTATACTTGAACTGCATTTGAATTGCAATGTTGAGATCCGGCATATTTGAAATCAGGGCCGGGCGGAAGAGATAAAATCTGACGGAACAGAAAACTGTTCTAAAAAGGGATTTACATTTAGATAAAAATAATGTAAAATGGAAAAAACAGTAAATGTAAGGGAGTAGTTGACATCCTGAGTTTGATGTAACAAAATCAACATACATGGTTTTCGGACCTGGTTTTGTTTGAAACAACGAGACTTATTCACAGAAGGAAGATTTCTAGTGAATAGGTCTCTTTTTTGTTGTACTCCTGTATATTTCTCTATGGCGACGACGGCGGAAGACACCGGATTTTACCTTATTTATATTTTAAGAACTTGACACAAAAGGAACCGTATGCTTATATTGAAAATAGAAATTCCATTTTTGGGAATATTATTGGAAAAGGAGCGAAAATGCGGTGCGGAAGCTTAAAATAGGAATAAGGTACAGCCGGCGGACGGCCTTTCGGCATTGCAGCCATATGGATATATAAAATCAGCAGAAAGGAAGAATGGCATGAAAGAATACTTGTCAAGCTATGAGGAGGTTTTGAAGCAGCAGCAGACGACGGCGGAAGGTCTTTCTTCGCCGGAGGCAGGCTCCAGACTTGCCAAATACGGGAAGAACGAACTTGAGAAAGGGAAAAAGGAGTCTCTTTTAAAGCGTTTTCTGAAAGAACTTTCCGATCCTATGATCATTATTCTGATTGTGGCAGCTGTGATCTCCGGAATTACTGCGTTCTATGAGGGGGAATCCTTTGCGGACGTGATTATTATTATGGCCGTTGTGGTAATCAATGCAGTTCTGGGTGTTTTCCAGGAGAGCAAGGCGGAGGCCGCCATTGAGGCTCTGCAGGAGATTGCCGCCGCCACAAGCAAGGTGCTCAGGGACGGAAAAATGGTTACCCTGAAAAGCGACGAGCTGGTTCCGGGAGACATTGTTGTTCTGGAAGCCGGAGACGCGGTGCCTGCTGACGGGCGGATCATTGAGTGCGCCAGCATGAAAATCGAGGAGGCGGCTCTTACCGGAGAGTCCGTTCCGGTAAATAAAATTGTAGATCTCCTTCAGCTGAAGGAACAGAAGGATGTTCCTCTGGGAGACAGGAAAAACATGGTTTATATGGGATCCACAGTTGTGTACGGCAGGGGAAAAGCGGTGATTACCGGAACAGGAATGAATACGGAGATGGGAAAGATCGCCAAAGCTCTCTCCCAGGCCAAGGATGAGGCCACACCTCTTCAGCTGAAGCTGAATCAGCTCAGCAAAATCCTCACCGTACTGGTAATCGGCATTTGCGCGGTGATCTTCGCAGTGGGACTTTTCCGCGCCGGAATCAGCGGAGATACGATTCTCAGTACCTTTATGGTGGCTGTTTCTCTGGCTGTTGCCGCGATTCCAGAAGGACTGGCGGCTGTTGTCACAATTGTGCTGTCCATCGGCGTCACCAATATGTCGAAGAGGAACGCGATTATCCGCAAGCTGACTGCGGTGGAGACGCTGGGATGCACGCAGATTATCTGTTCCGACAAGACGGGAACGTTAACCCAGAATAAAATGACGGTTGTGGAACATGCGGCGGATGATGAAAAAATTCTGGAAACCGCAATGGCGCTCTGCTCTGACGCGGAGCTGGACCGGGATTCCGGGGAAGCGGTAGGAGAACCGACGGAATGTGCCCTTGTCAATGACGCGGCAAAGAACGGACTTCTTAAATCAGAGCTGGAAAAGGAATATGTGCGTGTGGGCGAGGCGCCTTTTGATTCCATGCGGAAGATGATGTCCACAGTTCATAAAACGCCGGAGGGAGCGGTTATACAGTTTACAAAGGGAGCTCCCGACGAGGTGCTGAAGCGCTGTTCCTTCGCTATGTCAGGAGGCGTAAAAGTGCCGATGACAGAGGAAATCAGGACATCCATTCTGAAAAGCAACAAGGAAATGGCGGACAGAGCGCTGAGAGTTCTCTGCGCGGCAAGCCGTGAATGGAAGGATGTGCCGGAAAGCACGGAGCCGGAATTCCTTGAAAAGGATCTGACTTATCTCGGATTGTCGGGCATGATCGATCCGGTCCGTCCGGAAGTGAAGGCGGCCATTGAGGAGTGCAGGGGCGCGGGAATCCGTCCTATTATGATTACCGGCGACCACAAAGATACGGCAGTTGCCATCGGTATGGAACTTGGCATTATCTCAGATCCGTCCCAGGCGATTACCGGCGCGCAGCTGGATGAGATCAGTGACGAGGAGTTTAAAAACAGAATTACGGAGTTCTCCGTATATGCCCGTGTACAGCCGGAGCATAAGGTCCGCATTGTGAAGGCGTGGAAGGCAAAAGGAATGATTACGGCCATGACAGGAGACGGCGTCAACGATGCGCCTTCCATCAAGACAGCGGATATTGGAATCGGAATGGGCATCACCGGAACGGACGTGACGAAAAATGTGGCGGATATGGTGCTGGCGGATGACAACTTTGCGACCATAGTTTCAGCAGTAGAGGAAGGACGGCGCATATATGCGAATATGCGGAAGGCGATTCAGTTCCTTCTGGCGTCCAACCTTGCGGAGGTTCTGGCTATTTTCTTTGCCACTATGATCGGATTTACCATTCTGCAGCCGGTTCATCTCCTTTGGATCAACCTGATTACCGACTGCTTCCCGGCTCTTGCTCTGGGACTGGAAAAGATTGAGCCGGATATTATGAAAAGGAAGCCTCGTGATCCCAAGGAGGGAATCTTTGCCGGAGGAATGGGATTTGATGTATTTTTCCAGGGCGCTATTGTCACAGTGCTGGTACTGATTTCTTATCTGGTAGGACATCGTATTGAGTCCGGCGTGTGGGAATTTGTCAACAGCCCGGACGGAACAACTATGGCGTTTCTGACACTTTCCATGGTGGAAATTTTCCATTCTCTGAATATGAGAAGCCGGAGGGGGTCTATTTTTACCCTGCACAGCCATAATAAGTTCCTGTACGGGGCGATGATTATTTCCCTCATTTTGACGACTGTAGTGATCGAGGTTCCGTTTATTGCGGCGGCATTTAAGTTTACCCCGATTGACCTGGAGGAATATGCCATTGCTCTGGGACTGGCGGTTCTGATTATACCGATCATGGAAGTGATCAAAGCGATTCAGAGAAAAGTAGAAAAAACCGAATAAATGATGGGGCAAAGGGATGAAAGAATAGACTGAAGAGGAGAGAGTATATGAAAAGAAAAGGCGGAAGAGTCAGCTTTCAGAGAACGATGTACGCCTGTTTTACAGGCTATGTGGTACAGGCAGTGGTCAATAATTTTGTCCCTCTGCTGTTTGTTATGTTTCAGAACAGTTATCAGATCCCCCTTTCCAGGATTACTCTTCTGATTACTGTCAACTTCATTTTTCAGCTGGTAATAGATATGCTTTCGGCTGGCTTTGTGGACAGGATCGGATATAAGGCGGCCATTATGATTGCGCATATCTGTGCTGCGGCGGGGCTGGTTTCGCTGACGATTCTGCCGGATGTCTTTCCGGATCCGTTTATCGGCATCCTTGTGTCCGTAATGATCTACGCCGTGGGCGGAGGACTTCTCGAAGTTCTCGTCAGCCCGATTATGGAGGCCTGTCCGACGCCGAACAAAGAAAAAGCCATGAGTCTTCTCCATTCTTTTTACTGCTGGGGACATATGGGAGTTGTTCTGCTGTCCACGGCTTTTTTCAGTGTTTTTGGAATTTCCAACTGGAAAATTATGGCGCTTATATGGGCGGTGATTCCTGCCGTAAACTGTGTTGTATTTTTTACAGCGCCTATTTATTCTCTTCAGGAAGAGGGAGAGAAGGGACTGTCCATAAGGGAACTTTTATCCAAGGGGATTTTCTGGGTGATGGTTCTTCTGATGATCTGTGCCGGAGCCAGTGAACAGGCGGTAAGCCAGTGGGCGTCCACTTTTGCGGAGCAGGGACTTAAAGTCAGCAAAACAGTGGGGGACCTGGCGGGCCCGATGGCTTTTGCCTTTATGATGGGGCTGTCCAGGCTGTTTTACGGAAAGTACGGCCACAGAATCAATCTGGATCGCTTTATGAGCGGAAGCGCTGTGCTGTGCGTGGCCGCCTATCTATGCATTTCTTTTGCGCCTCTTCCTGTTTTGAGCCTGGCGGGCTGCGCCGTCTGCGGGTTTTCTGTTGGAATTCTCTGGCCGGGAACTTTCAGCAAAGCGGCGGCGGCAATTAAAGGCGGGGGAACGGCCATGTTTGCTTTCTTCGCACTGGCCGGCGACCTGGGATGCTCTGCAGGTCCCACGCTGGCGGGATTTGTGTCCAGTCATTTTGGAAATAACCTCAGAGCCGGTATTCTGGCCGCCATCATCTTCCCGGTGCTTCTGCTTGTGGGAATGCTGCTGAGCAGGAAAGTGAAGGCGTGAAAGATTGCGGAATACATATGGAAGAAAAAGGTGAGTCCCGGGTGTTTTCTTTACGGATAATTAGACTGATATTGCTGCCTTTATTCATTCAACCACGAACCTGGATCGCCATTGCATCCTCCACATAGAAATATGTATTCTCTATAAAAGGTAAGTCGCCTGCGGACGAAATGGAGAAAGCGAGAGACATAACCGTAAAAAATCATTGTTGCCTGCGGACGAAATCGGAAGTTCTGGATTTGGAACCGCATCAACTCGAATGAGGCTTGGGAAGTATGAAAGCGAAAGAGAATAGGTGCACCGAAATACGACTGCTTTCAGCTTTCAGTAAGGGAATCAATTTTAGTCTGATCTGCTGATTTTGCCATGTCTTCATTTACTGGTAAATTCCATTGACGGTTACATCAAATACCGCTTCTTTTCCCCTGAAATCGGCCTCCTGATAATCCTCGGGAAAAGTGACGGTAACCTCCACTTCATCGCCGGGATGAGAGCCGATAAGCTGTTCCTCAAAATCGTCAATATAGCTTCCTGAACCGATGATGAGATCAGTTCCCATTCCGTCAGTGCTTCCGCCGTCAAATTCCGTTCCGTCTATTTTCCCTACATAATCGATATTGACAGTATCTCCGTCCTCTACAGTAAGAGAGGAATCAGTCTGGAGAGATACGGCTGCTGTAGGGGTGGGAGTGGCGGATGCCTCGGAAACAGAACTGTCAGATGCATTTTCATCGGTACCGCTGTCAGAGCTGCGGAAGCTGTCTGCAACAATTACAATGATCAAAAGCAGGATCAGGATAGTGGGGACGGCAATTTTCAAAAATTTATTTCGTCGCTGTTTCTTTTGCAGACGTTTTCTTTCTTCAGCGCGCCGTTCCTGTGCCATTTTTCTATTTTCTTTCTTCATAAAAATCGCCCTTTCTTATATTCACTGCGAAAGCTGAGGAAATGATGTTATCCCCGCAGCATATTACCAATATTCACAGTGAAAACCGAGAAATGACATTATCCCCGTAACGTATTACCAATATTCTCGGTCAGAACTGTGAAAATGACATTATGCTTGCAGTATATTACCGATATTCACAGTAAAAACCGAGAAAATGACATTATGCCCGCAGTATATTACCAATACTCACCGCAAAAATCGAGGAAACGTCGCCATGTCCGCAGCATATCTCCAATATTCGTTTTATATCCGCCGCCAGAACTGCGGCAATAGCATTGCGGCTGTTCAGGCCTGGCTGGTGATTGCCTGCTTTACATGGTCGATAAAGAGGGAGCGGATACCGGGATATTCTCCCAATCCCTTCAGGACGGGCTGCACCTCATAATTCTGCTGGCGGAACTGATATGCCCAGGAATCCGGTTCGTCTCCGGCCATATCGTTATGGGCGTGGTCCCCGGCTACAATCATAAATGGAGCAAGAACAACTTTTTTCGGGGAATAGGAACAGACTTCCCGCACAAGATCCTGGAGAGTCGGTTCGGCCTCCACAGTTCCCAGAAAGATATTGGAATGTCCCTGTTCCTTGAACATACTGTCTATCTGCGCATACACGGAATTGACTTCGTGGGAAGTTCCATGTCCCATGAGAACAAGCGCAGTATCGTCAAGATGATCCTTAAACTCTTCCGCTACAGCGCCGATAACTGCCTGGGCATCTTCCAGACTGGAAATCAGCGGCATTCCAAAGGTAATGGAATGAAAACTGTCCTGAAAAGAGAGCGCTTCCTCTTTCATAATATTATTCTCAATGCCGTCCAGAATGTGAGTGGGCTGAATGACCACATCCGTAATTCCGTCTGCTATCATTTGCTCCATTGCCTCAACCACATTGGGGATATAAAGATTATCGCGCTTTTTCAGGATCGCCAGGATCATTTTGCTTGTCCAGGCCCGGTAAACACGGTAATCCGGGAAAGCCGCGGCAATCTCTTTTTCAATTTTTTCAATGGTTGCTTTCCTGGCCGCTTCGTAACTGGTTCCGAAGCTGACGGCAAGAATTGCTTTTTTCGTTGTCTGATTCATTGGGGAAATCCTCCGTTACAGTAATAGATCTTTTTTCAATACGCCTGTGCCTTTCTATTATACTATAAACTTTACTTTCAGGGAACAATAAAAATGTGAAAAAACTGCGAGCTGGCCCGTGCTGACCGGATTAAAGAGAATCCTGAAAAAGGGTATTGACATTCCGGGAGACAGAAGATAATATAAAACATATTAAAAAAGTAGGTTTATAGGAAAATAATATCCCTGACAACAGGAGAGAAAGGTGGATACAATAATGACAAAAATCGCAAAAGGAGTTACAGATCTGATTGGAAACACTCCGCTTATGGAGATTGTGCAGATAGAAAAAGAACTTGGATTAAAGGCAAAAGTCTTGGTAAAGCTGGAATATCTTAATCCGGCAGGCAGTGTGAAGGACAGGGCAGCGAAATACATTATTGAGGATGCGGAAGAAAAAGGGCTTTTAAAAGAAGGCTCCGTAATTATAGAGCCCACTTCCGGAAATACGGGAATCGGACTTGCGTCTATTGCAGCCACAAAAGGATACCGCCTGATTCTGACAATGCCGGAAACAATGAGTGTGGAGCGAAGGAACATTCTGAAGGCCTATGGCGCTGAGATTGTCCTTACGGAGGGCGCCCGCGGAATGTCCGGAGCAATTGAAAAGGCAGAAGAACTGTCCAGGGAAATTCCCGGAAGTATTATTGCGGGACAGTTTGTAAATCCGGCAAACCCCAAAGCTCACAGAGAGACAACCGGTCCGGAGATCTGGAGGGACACGGAAGGAAAGGTGGATTTATTTGTGGCAGGAGTGGGAACCGGAGGAACCATTACCGGCGTCGGCGGGTATCTGAAATCCCGAAACAGCAGCTTGAAAGTAGTGGCGGTAGAGCCGGAGGATTCCCCGGTGCTGTCGGGAGGAAAAGCAGGACCGCACAAAATTCAGGGCATTGGAGCCGGATTTGTGCCGGAGGTTCTGAACACGGAGATTTATGACGAAATAGTAAAAGCCGGAAGCGAGCAGTCTTTCAGCGCAGCAAAACTCCTTGCAAAAAAAGAGGGCATACTGGTGGGGATTTCTTCCGGGGCGGCTCTTTACGCGGCGATTGAGCTTGCGAAACTGCCGGAGAATCAGGGAAAAACCATCGTGGCGCTTCTTCCGGATTCCGGGGACAGATATTATTCTACCCCGCTGTTTGCGGACTGACCTTTTTCGTTGGCCCTGATCCGGGCAAAAAGTCAATATTTTCAAATACTATCCTCCCCTGGCAGAGGCATTGTCTTCTATCGGGGGAGGATACCTGCTGTAAAAGAGAAAAAATGATATACGGAGTGTGAATATGAAACAGAAGGATACAGAAAATTTCATGGAAGAAATGGAGAAAAATACCGAAAAAAACGAAAGCGGAATCCGGAATCCGGAATCACCGGAGATGGAAAAGAACTGTGAAAAAAAAGAGACGGAGAATTTAAAAGATAGGGAAAGTCCGGAGGAAAAAAGAGTTCGGGAGATTGAGCGAAGCATCATCAAAAAGTTCCGTAAGCCGGTATGGAGACGGTTTACAAAAGCTCTGAACGAATATGAACTTGTAAAGGACGGGGACAAAATAGCTGTCTGTATTTCCGGCGGAAAAGATTCCATGCTGATGGCGAAACTTTTCCAGGAGCTGGCCAGGCATGGAAAGAAGAATTTTGAAGTGGTGTTCCTGGTCATGAATCCGGGATATAATGACGCCAATTATCAGCTGATCTTAAAGAACGCAGAACTGCTCCGTATTCCCATAACTGTCTTTGAATCAGAAATCTTTAATATAGTGGCATCAGAAGAAAGCTCCCCCTGCTACCTCTGCGCCAGGATGCGCCGCGGCTATCTGTACAGCAAGGCGAAGGAGCTGGGATGCAACAAAATTGCGCTGGGGCACCATTATGATGATGTGATTGAGACGATTCTGATGGGAATGTTGTACGGCGCACAGATTCAGACAATGATGCCTAAGCTGCACAGCACAAATTTTGAGGGAATGGAACTGATCCGCCCTATGTATCTGATCCGTGAGGCGGATATTATACACTGGGCGGACTATAATCAGCTTCGGTTTATCCGCTGCGCCTGCCGGTTTACAGAGCGGGTTGCCTCTGCCCAGGAGGAGGATAAGGGATCCAAGCGCGCGGAAGTCAAAGAACTGATCCGGAAACTTGCGGCCAAAGATCCTGTGGTGGAATTTAATATTTTTAAAAGCGTGGAAAATGTAAATCTGAATACAGTGATCGCCTACAAAAAGGACGGCGTAAAACATCATTTCCTGGAAACTTATGATAAGAGCGGTGAATAAAACATTTCCCGGCGCTGCCGGACGCAAAAATCCAGGACAGATGCAGTATAGGATTTTCGTGCCGTCGGGGCGGAGGAAAGGAGGCTTTGATGAAAATATCGACAAGGGGCCGGTATGCAGTGCGGGTGATGCTGGATCTGGCGGAACAGGACAGTGAAGCATATATTCCGCTGGCGGATATTGCCGGAAGACAGGAGATCTCAGAAAAATATCTGGAATCCATCGTGTCTGTTCTCAGCAAAAATCAGCTTGTGAGGTCTCTCCGGGGAAAAGGCGGCGGTTACCGTCTGGCAAAGAAACCTTCCGAGTACACAATCGGAAGTATTCTGAGAGCGGCAGAAGGATCACTGGCGCCCGCCGCCTGTCTGGAAGAGGGAACCCCGCCATGCAGCCGCCTGCCTTTCTGCAAAACAAGAAAAATGTGGGAGGGGCTGTACAGATGCATCAACGAATATTTTGACGGAATAACCCTGCAGGACCTTTTGGAGGATAATGAGACTTTTTTTCGCCGGCAGAGGTAAGTTCTTTGTGAATTATGTATCTGCAGGCATTGCAGGAGAGAGCAAAATCAGTAAAAAAGGAGAGACATCCGCCCTGGCGCGCTTCAAATAATATGGAAAAAACCACAGGGACGGGATTGACATTATCCTCCTCAGTGTTTATGATTATTATTGATGCCCTGGCTGCGAAAGACATGTCAGATGCCTTTTTTTGCGTGCATGATAATAAGGGCAGAGACGACAGAATAATGTCAAGTGAGCACAAAGGAGAAGCATAAAATTATGACGATTTCCATGATTGGAATAGACCACGACCGGGCTCCGGTGGATATTCGGGCATTGTTTGCCTTTACAAAAAAGAACGCAGGCGAGGCAATGGAAGCATTAAAAAAGAAAGCCGGAATTTACGGCTGCGTAATTCTTTCCACCTGCAACCGCTTGGAAATCTGGGCAAGCCACGAAGAGGAACAGGAGCTTTCTCTGTATCAGTGTCTTTGTGATCTGAAGGGAATCCAGGATGGATCTTATGAAAAATATTTTGTAACGAGGAAGGACCGGGACGCGGTCAACCATTTGTTTTATCTTGCCGGGGGATTGAAATCCCAGATACTGGGGGAGGATCAGATCCTTACACAGATCAAGGACGCGCTGAAGCTGTCCCGTGAGCATTACGCGTCGGACGGAGTGATGGAAGTGCTTTTCCGTATGGCGGCTACGGCAGGAAAAAGAATCAAGACAGAGGTTCCTCTTGCCCACGGCAACCCCTCTGTGATCCATCAGGCAATTCGCTCCCTGAAGGAAAAGGGATACGATATCTGTGGAAAAACATGCATGGTAATCGGAAACGGCGAAATGGGAAAGGTGGCCGCACAGACGCTTCGGGAAGCCGGGGGAGATGTGACGGTGACAGTCCGCCAGTACAGAAGCGGGGTGGTGGAGATCCCGGCCGGCTGCAGCCGTATCCATTATGGGGAGCGCATGGATTATCTTCCGAAATGCGATCTTGTGGTAAGTGCCACGGCAAGCCCTAATTTTACTTTGCGGGAGGAACAGTTTCAGGAACTTTCACTTGCAAAGCCTCTGCTGCTGATGGATCTGGCGGTGCCAAGAGACATTGAGCCGTCTATCGGAGAGAGAGAGGGGATTACGCTGTATGATATGGACAGTTTCCGCTCCAGCAGCCTTTCGCCTGAGCTTATGGAAGGCATGAAGCAGGCCGAGAGAATTGTAAAAGCCCAGGTGGATGAATTTTATCAGTGGCTGGACGGAAGGGATCTGATTCCAAGGATACAGGAGATCAAGGAGGATGCGGTACAGGATTTAAATGCCCGCATTGATAAAATACTGAAAAATACACCTCTGGAACAGGACGACAGGGAGAAGCTGCTTCAGGCAGTGGACACTGCCGCGGGAAAAGTAGTGAATAAGCTGATTTTCGGACTGCGGGACAGTCTGAATCAGGATGCTTTTCTGGAGTGTGTAGCCGGACTGGAGAAGCTTTATGAAGAATAAACGATATTTTCCCATGTTTGTGGATTTATCTGATAAAAATATTGTAGTGGTGGGAGGCGGAAATATCGCCACCCGCAGAGTGAAAACTCTGCTTCAGTTTACCCGGAATGTAACTGCCGTAGCTCCGAGAGTTACGGAAGAACTGAAAGAGCTGGGTAAGACAGGATATGTAAATCTGATTATGCGGCCCGTAAAAAGATCGGATTTCCATATGGCGTATATGGTGATCGCAGCCACGAACGACTGGAAGCTGAACGACGAGATTTACCGGGTCTGCAAAGAGGAAGGCATTTATGTAAATGTTGCGGATGATAAAAGCAAATGCGATTTTTATTTTCCGGGAATATATATGCACGATGAAGTGGTGGTGGGGATTACCGCCAGCGGACTGAATCACAAAAGGGCCAGAAAAGTTCGGGTGGCCATCCAGGAAGCAATGGAGGAAAAGACGGAACATGAGGACGACTAAGATAGTGATCGGAAGCCGGGAGAGCAGTCTTGCCGTAGTGCAGAGCGCAATGGTGCAGGACTATATCCGTACCGCGCATCCTGAGATAGAGACAGAGATTCTCACCATGAAGACTACGGGAGATAAAATCCTTGACCGTACTCTGGATAAAATCGGCGGAAAAGGACTGTTTGTAAAAGAACTGGCCAGAGCCCTGCAGGAGGGAAGAACAGATCTTTCTGTGCACAGTCTGAAGGATATGCCCATGGAAGTGCCGGAGGAGCTTCCTCTTCTTGCTTTTTCCAGAAGAGAAGACCCCAGAGATGTGCTTGTGCTTCCAAAAGGAGCGAAGGAGCTGGACAGAACCAGGCCTCTTGGATGTTCCAGTATGCGGAGAACTATCCAATTAAAAAAGCTGTTTCCTGATATGGAAGTGAAAAGTATCCGGGGCAATCTGCAGACAAGGCTCAGAAAGCTGGACGAAGGAGGATACTCTGCTTTGATTCTTGCGGCGGCAGGTATGAAACGGATGGGACTGGAAGACAGGATACACCGATATTTTACCACGGAAGAGATGATTCCTGCGGCGGGTCAGGGGATTCTTGCTGTTCAGGGAAGAAAGGACCGGGATTATTCTTTTCTTGAGGGGTTCGGGGATCCGGATTCCTGGGATGCCGGCTGTGCGGAACGGGCGTTTGTGCGCCGTCTGGACGGAGGATGTTCTTCCCCCATCGCGGCTTATGGAGAAGTCCGTGACGGCAGTCTGAGACTTACCGGCCTTTATTACAGAGAAGAAAACGGAACATATATTACAGGAAGTATATCCGGAAGCGCTTCGCAGGCAGAAGAGCTTGGCGTGGCACTGGCAGACAGACTCAGAGAATCGAAAGAAAAAGGAGAACTATCATGAAAGTCGGAAAGGTATGGCTGGTGGGCGCCGGGCCGGGAGATGCGGGACTTTTTACGCTGAAGGGCCTGGAGGTTCTGAAAAATGCCGAAGTAGTCGTATATGACAGTCTGGTGGGACAGGGAGTTCTTACAAAGATCCCTGATACTGCCAGACTGATTTATGTGGGAAAAAGAGCAGACAAACATACCATGCCCCAGGAGAAAATCAACGAGATTCTTCTGGCGGAGGCGGAAAAGGGCTGCCGTGTGGTGAGACTGAAGGGGGGAGACCCTTTCCTTTTTGGCAGGGGAGGCGAGGAGCTGGAGCTTCTGGCCGAGCACGGCATTCCATATGAAGTGGTTCCGGGGGTGACTTCTCCCCTGGCTGTTCCCGCCTATAACGGAATTCCTGTGACTCATCGGGATTTCTGTTCTTCCCTTCATATTATCACCGGACACAGAAGAGCCGGACAAAAGTATGATATTGATTTCGAAGCCCTCGTCCGCACCCGGGGAACCTTGGTTTTTCTGATGGGAGTGGCTGCCCTTCCTGACATCTGCCAGGGACTTCTGGACGGAGGAATGGATCCCAAAATGCCGGCGGCAGTTCTTCAGAAGGGAACGACAGCCGGACAGAAGAGAATCGTATCAGATGTGGAGCACCTTTCCGGAGAAGTTAAGCGCCAGGGAGTGGAGACTCCTGCGATTATTGTGGTGGGAAAGGTGTGCGCTCTGGCGGATACTTTCGCATGGTATGAAAAGCTTCCTCTTGAGGGCTGGAAGGTCCTTGTCACCCGGCCGAAGAAGAGAAGCTCCCGGACTGCAGAGCTGCTCAGAGAAAAGGGGGCGGAAGTTTTGGAGCTTCCCTCCATTAAAACAGTTCCTCTGGAAGACCAGAGCCGTCTTTTCGAGGCGTTTGACAGAATGGATTCCTACCAGTGGGCTGTATTTACCAGCCCCACAGGAGTTGAAATCTTTTTTGAGGAAATGAAAAAGCAGAAAAAAGATATCCGGAGTCTTTGGGGAGTGAAGATTGCGGCCATCGGACAGGGAACAAAAAACGCGCTGGAGTCAAAAGGGATACTGGTGGATCTGGTGCCGGAAATTTACGATGGAGATTCTCTGGCTGCGGCTCTTGGACAGAGCCTTCAGGGCGGAGAGCACATTCTGATCCCCCGGGCCTCCAAGGGAAACGAAAATCTGGTACGTATTCTGGAAGAACACGGCGCGGCCGTTGACGATATACCTACTTATGAAACGGTGTATGAGTACAGCCCTCTGATTGATCTGAAAAAGGAACTGGAATCGGGAGGCATTGACTGTGCTGTATTTACAAGCGCTTCCACAGTCCGGGGATTCGTGGAAAGCATCAAAGGCGCGGAATGTTCCGGACTGACTGCGGCATGCATTGGAAAACAGACGAAAGCGGCGGCGGACAGCTTCGGCATGGAGACTTATGTTTCGGAAAAAGCTACCATTGACGATCTCATCGCATTGGTAGAAAAGATAAAAGCACAAAAAGAAAGAGAGTGAGAGATATGGATTTGATCCAGAGACCAAGGAGACTGAGAGGCAGTGAAGTACTGAGAAAAATGGTGAGAGAGACCAGGATCGATAAGTCCTCATTGATCTATCCTCTGTTTGTTCAGGAAGGAGAGAACCTGAAGGAAGAAATACCTTCTATGACAGGGCAGTACCGCTACAGTGTGGATCTTCTCCCTTATAAGCTGGAGGAGCTTACGAAAGCGGGAGTGGGAAGCGTTATGCTGTTCGGTATCCCGGATCATAAAGATGAGGTCGGAAGCGGGGCCTACGCGGAGGACGGAATTGTGCAGAAGGCGCTGAGAGAGGCGAAGAAGCGGTTCCCGGATCTGTACTATGTGACAGACGTCTGCATGTGTGAATACACCTCTCACGGACACTGCGGCATACTGCGCGGCCATGAGGTGGACAACGATGCCACCCTTGAGCTTCTGGCAAAAACAGCGCTTTCCCATGTGGAGGCAGGCGCTGATATGGTGGCTCCTTCTGATATGATGGACGGACGTGTGCGTGCGATCCGCGAATGCCTGGATAAGGCGGGACATAAAGAAACACCGATTATGTCCTACGCGGTAAAATATGCGTCGGCGTTTTACGGTCCTTTCCGTGAGGCAGCAGACTCCGCTCCGGCTTTCGGCGACAGAAAAAGCTATCAGATGGATTACCATAACCGTCGGGAGGGAATGAAAGAAGCTCTCACGGACGTGGAGGAAGGCGCGGATATTATTATGATCAAGCCTGCCATGTCCTATCTGGATATGGTATCTGAGGTATACAAAGCTGTGCACGTGCCTGTGGCGGCCTACAGTGTCAGCGGAGAATACGCCATGGTAAAGGCTGCTGCAAAGATGGGATGGATTGAGGAAGATAAAATTGTCTGCGAGATGGCGGCCAGCGTTTTCCGGGCAGGAGCCCAGATTTATCTCACCTACTTTGCGGAAGAGCTTGCCGGTTTTATAGATGAAGGGAGAATTGGCTGATGGCTACAAAATCAGAAGCATTGTTTGAGCGTGCGGTGAAAAGAATTCCGGGCGGCGTCAACAGTCCGGTGCGGGCGTACGGCGCTATCGGGGAAGCTCCCCGGTTTATTGACCGTGCCGACGGATGCTATATTTATGATGTGGACGGAAACCGCTATATTGATTATATCGACTCCTGGGGGCCTATGATTCTGGGCCATAATTTCCCACAGATCCGGGAGGCGGTGATAAAGGCCTGTGAAAAAGGGCTGAGTTTTGGCTGCGCCACAGAGATTGAAGTGGAGATGGCGGAATTTATCTGTGATCACATCCCGCATGTGGAAATGATCCGTATGGTTAATTCCGGAACGGAAGCCGTTATGAGCGCGGTGCGGGCGGCCCGCGGATTTACCGGGTGCAGTAAAATTATTAAATTTGCAGGCTGCTATCACGGCCACAGCGATGCCCTTCTGGTAAGCGCCGGCTCCGGGGTGATGACGAGCGGGATTCCTGACAGCGCCGGAGTGCCGGAAGGATGCACAAGGGATACCATGACAGCTGTCTACAATGATCTGGACAGCGTAAGAAAACTGTTTGAACAGGCGCCGGAGGCCGTTGCCGCGGTGATTGTTGAGCCGGTTGGAGCCAATATGGGCGTTGTTCTTCCTGAAAAGGGATTTCTGGAAGGTCTGAGAGAGCTGTGCGACCAGTACGGAGCTCTCCTGATTTTTGATGAGGTAATCACAGGATTCCGTCTTGCCTTCGGCGGCGCGGCAGAATATTTTCATGTGAAGCCGGATATGGTGACCTATGGAAAAATCATCGGGGCCGGAATGCCGGTGGGCGCCTACGGTGGAAGGAAAGAAATCATGGAGATGGTTTCGCCTGCAGGTCCTGTCTACCAGGCAGGGACACTGAGCGGAAATCCGGTGGCTATGGCTGCGGGGCTGACGCAGCTGAAATATCTGCACAGCCATCCGGAAATCTACAGCGATCTGGAGAAAAAAGGCGATAAGCTCTATGGCGGAATGGAAGAGATCCTGAAAAAGACAGGAAAAGATTACCAGATGAACCATATTTCTTCTCTCGGAAGCCTTTTCTTTACCGCACAGAAAGTGAAAGACTATACATCCGCAAAATCCTCCGATACAGATGCCTTTGCGCAGTACTTTCTTGCTATGCTGGGAAGCGGGATCCATCTTGCACCTTCACAGTTTGAGGCTATGTTTCTGTCGGCGGCTCACACGGATCAGGCCATTGAGGAGACCCTGGGCGCGGCGGAAAAATATTTCAGAAATATGCTTTAATTTCATAACTTTGCTGAAAGGATGGGCAGATGAATAAATCAACATTTGGAAGACAATTTACTGTGACAACATGGGGGGAATCTCATGGAAAGGCTCTTGGCGCCGTTGTGGACGGATGTCCTGCAGGGCTTCCCCTCTGCGAAGAGGATATTCAAAAGTATCTTGACAGAAGGAAGCCGGGACAGAGCCGCTATACCACAGCACGGAAAGAAGGAGATCTTGTGGAAATCCTTTCCGGCGTTTTTGAAGGGAAAACCACCGGCACGCCGATTTCCCTTATGATCAGGAATATGGATCAGAGATCAAGAGACTACGGAAATATTGCAAGTTCCTACCGTCCGGGGCACGCTGACTATACCTTTGATGCCAAATACGGTTTTCGGGATTACCGGGGAGGGGGACGCTCCTCAGGAAGAGAAACCATCGGACGGGTCGCAGCGGGAGCTGTCGCTGCAAAAATACTGGAGTCTTTGGGGATTTCCTTCTGCACATATACAAAGTCTGTGGGGCCTGTTTCCATAAAGAATTTCTGCCGGGAGGAGATCGCCAACAATGCTTTTTATATGCCGGACGCCGAAGCGGCCCAGGAGGCGGCTGCCTATCTGGAGCAATGTATGAAAGCCCATGACAGCGCAGGAGGCGTGATCGAATGCCGGATACAGGGTGTTCCGGCCGGTCTTGGCACCCCTGTATTTGAGAAACTGGATGCCATGCTGGCCCAGGCTGTAATGTCCATCGGAGCAGTGAAGGGAGTAGAGATCGGAGACGGCTTTCAGGTCTGCACTATGAACGGCTCTCAAGACAATGACGGATTCCGGGCGGAAAACGGAAGAATAGAAAAGACTTCCAATCATGCAGGCGGAATCATGGGAGGCATAAGCGACGGAAGCGAAATTATTCTGAGAGCAGCGGTAAAACCTACGGCTTCTATCAGCCAGCCCCAGGATACAGTGACCAATACAGGAGAAAATATCTCTCTGGAAATTCATGGACGCCATGACCCTGTGATTGTGCCCAGGGCGGTGGTAGTCGTAGAGTCTATGTGCGCGCTTGCGCTGACAGACGCCTTATTTACGAATATGAGCGCCCGTCTTGACCGCATTCAGAAGTTTTATGAAAGATAGAATTCAGACAGTATGAGAAAACAGGAGCGGAAACTGCGTTCGGCAGTTATCCGCTCCTGTTTTCTAAGAGAATAAAATCTGTTGGAACAAGGCGATTTATTTTTCTGCTTTGGGTTTGGACGCCGTGTCCGCATCCGGTACCGGCCAGATGTGAATACAGTTCGGCGTTTCGATTTTATGAGGCTTTCCGTTCATAACAATAATATTTTTGTCGTAATCAACGGTAAAGGTGGTTATTGTGTTGCTTGCGTGGTTGGCAATGGCAATATGCCGGTTGTCCGGAAAGATTACGAGATCCTTGGGATAATCTCCGCTGATGGGCAGAGTGAACTTTTTGTCAAGAAGTCCGTTTTCCGGATTGATTTCATACATGGAAACCGTGTTTTCGCCGGCAGTAGTGCAGAACAGATGCTTTCCGTCCGGAGCAAGGGCAAGGCCGGATGCGGCGTTGTGATAGGCGTCTTTGTCGTGCTCTTTGGAAAGGGTGGAAACGCTCTGAAGGAGTTCGAATTCCGGAGTGTTTCCGCTGCCGTCATAGCTGTAAACCTTGATTTCATTGCTCAGCTCAAAGAGGAGATAGGCGTATTTGCCGTCTGCGCTGAAACGGATGATTCTCGGGCCGCTCTCTCTCGGACAGCGGAGAATGTCCACCAGTTCCAGTTTATGCCGTCTCTTGTTGATCCGGTATACTTTTACCTGATCGATTCCGTTGTCTACTGCACACAAATATTTGTTGTCAGGAGTAGGACGAACACAGTTTACATGCGGGCGGAAATTCCGTTCAGCTACACTGCCGAGCCCTTTGTGGAACACACCGTCCATAAGGCTTCCCAGGCGTCCGTCTCTGTGTGTGTGAACGACGGTTACCTTGCCGTCATGATATCCGGCCACATACAGATATTTTCCGTCTACGTCTGTAGCGAGAAAACATCCCCGCATACCATCGATATCCACACTGTTGATCCTTTTCAGATCGCCGTTTTCATCGCGCTCAAATACTGCCACGCCTTCATCCTCAATGGAATATAAGAATTTTCCGTTTTTGGAGATGGCTGTATGCGAGGCGTTGCTGACCTTAACTTCGCTGCGCTCTGTCAGCAGGCCGTTTTCCACATCTACATCATATACCTGAATACCTTTGCTGCTTCCGTGGGTATAGGTTCCCACATAAGCCACGTATTTTTTATTCCCCATAAATATTGCCTCCTAAATTCGCACATACAGAATTACTTTCCGGTGCTCAATTCTGGGCTTATTATAACATAAAGATGCTTTGAGAACAAGTTTCCCATGACGGGGAAATGTATTTTCTCAGATACTTTGTTAAATTTTTGTAAAAGATTGCCGGAATCTCCGTATTGCCGCAATAAATGCAGGGAATTATGGGATATAAGAATTGACAAAAAACAGAGCACAACTTATAATGAAAGCTGTATTTTTGGGAGCGGAGCATTTCCAATAAGGAAAAGAGACAGAGAGCGGAAAGGGGGATGCAGGTATGATAAGGATTTTTCGGACATCAGACGGTGCCATCCGTGAGATTCAGGAACCGCAGGACGGCTGCTGGATTGCGCTTACCAACCCGACAGCAACAGAGATTTTTGAGATTTCCGAGCGTTTCCAGATAGAGGTGGATGATCTGAGAGCGCCTCTGGATGAAGAAGAGCGCTCGCGTATCGAAGTGGAAGATACCTACACCCTGATTCTTGTAGACGTACCTATGATTGAGGAGCGTAATGAAAAGGACTGGTATGGCACAATCCCTCTGGGCATCATTGTGACGGACAAAATGATTTTCACAATTTGCCTGGAAGATACACAGGTGCTTACAAGATTTATGGAAGGCCGGGTGCGGAATTTCTTTACCTATATGAAAACCCGTTTCATTCTGCAGATTTTGTACAGAAACGCAAGTATGTACCTGCGTTACCTGCGTATTATAGATAAGAAGAGCGAACAGGTGGAAGAAAAACTTCATTTATCTCCAAGAAATCAGGAGCTGGTGGAGCTTCTGGAACTGGAAAAATCTCTGGTATATTTTACCACTTCCCTCCGGTCCAACGAAGCGGTGCTTGAGAAACTGATCAAGGTGGAAAGTATCAAGAAATATCCTGAGGATACAGAACTTCTGGAAGATGTCATTATCGAGAATACCCAGGCTATTGAGATGGCGAACATATACAGCGGGATTCTCAGAAGCATGGTTGATATCTTTGCGTCTGTGATTTCCAATAATCTGAACGATGTGATGAAGGTACTTTCGATTATTACGATCGTGATGAGTATTCCGACCATTGTTTTCAGCGCCTACGGAATGAACCTGAATGCCTCTGGAATGCCTTTTTCAGGCACGCAGTGGGGCTTTCTGATCGTTATTCTGATATCCATAGCAGTCAGCATTATTGCTGCCTTTGTGCTGTCGAAAAAGAAATTTTTCTGAGACGATTTCGGAAAGTGAAAAGGAGAAGAAAAATCATATGAATTGGATTGATAAGCTTGAAAGAAAGTTCGGACGCTATGGAATTCACAATCTTACCTTATATATTGTGATCTGTTACGTTCTGGGATATATCCTGATGTACGCCAATCCGGGACTTCTGAGCATGATGAGTCTGGAGCCGGCTATGATCCTGAGAGGACAGATCTGGAGGCTTGTTACCTGGGTGATCTATCCGCCGAGCACGGGTAATTTCCTGCTTTTTGCAATCTCCATTTTATTTTTCTATTACCCCATTGGAACGTCCCTGGAAAGAACATGGGGAACTTTCCGCTACAACCTTTATATTTTTATGGGACTCCTCTTTGTTATGGCGGCGGCTTTCCTGACCTATTTTATTACAGGCAGAATGTATCTGGTGGGAAGCGTATTTACAACCTATTATGTAAGCATGTCGGTTTTTCTGGCTTATGCGGCCAGTTATCCTGATATGCAGATTCTGCTGTGGTTTGTTATTCCGATTAAGATGAAATGGATGGCCTGGGTTTACGGCATCATTATCGTATACAATATGGTAACGTATATCCGGTACGGCGCCTGGGTAATGGCGGTGCCTATTGTGGCCTCTTTCCTTAATTTTATCCTGTTCTTCCTCAGCGGCCGGAATATGCAGCGATACCGTCCGAAAGAGGTAAAACGGAGACGGGATTTTCAGAAGGCGATGGCCCAGAGCAGAGTCAATCCAAAGACGGGCGGAATCGCGAAACATAAGTGCGCCATCTGCGGGCGGACAGAACTGGATGATCCGAATCTGGAATTCCGTTTCTGCTCAAAATGCAATGGAAATTATGAATACTGTCAGGATCATCTGTTTACACATCAGCATGTAAAATAACAAGTACGAGGAGATACAGATTATGAAAAAAAAGCCATTTGTGACACTGGAAAAACTGAAGGAAATTACGGCGCAATACCCCACTCCCTTTCATTTATATGACGAAAAGGGAATTCGTGAAAACGCAAAGGCTCTGAAAGAAGCCTTCGCATGGAACAAAGGCTTTAAGGAATTTTTTGCGGTAAAAGCAACGCCAAATCCTTTTCTGATTCAGATTCTTCAGGAATACGGATGCGGCTGCGACTGTTC
Source organism: Candidatus Blautia excrementipullorum (assembly GCA_019118645.1). GTDB lineage: Bacteria > Bacillota > Clostridia > Lachnospirales > Lachnospiraceae > Blautia_A > Blautia_A excrementipullorum. Next base: position 35,258 of record DWYN01000139.1, read on the forward strand.
TTCTATGACGGAGCTGATGATGGCAAAAGCCATCGGCTGCAAAAAAGGGGATATTATGTTTTCTTCCAATGATACGCCGGAAGAGGAGTTCTGTTATGCGGACGAGATTGGCGGCATTATCAATCTGGATGATATTACGCATATTGAAAGTGTGGAGCGCGCAGTAGGAAGAATTCCGAAGACGATCAGCTGCCGCTATAATCCGGGCGGTCTTTTTAAGATCAGCAACGATATTATGGATAATCCGGGAGATGCCAAATATGGTATGACAACGGAGCAGATTTTTGAGGCTTTTCGCATTCTGAAGGCCAAGGGCGCAGAAGAATTCGGTATTCATGCATTTCTCGCCAGCAACACTGTTACCAACGAGTATTACCCTATGCTTGCCAAGGTGATGTTTGAGCTGGCTGTGAAGCTTCAGAAGGAAACAGGAGCGCATATTGGCTTTATCAACCTTTCCGGCGGAATCGGAATTCCTTACAGTCCTGATCAGACTCCGAATGACATCCGTGTCATCGGCGAGGGCGTGCGCAGGGTATACGAGGAAGTTCTTGTACCGGCAGGTATGGGCGATGTGGCGATCTATACAGAGTTGGGAAGATTTATGATGGGACCCTACGGATGCCTGGTGACGAAGGCGATTCATGAAAAACATACCCATAAAGAGTATATCGGTGTTGACGCCTGCGCGGTCAATCTGATGCGTCCGGCAATGTACGGGGCATATCATCATATTACGGTCATGGGAAAAGAAAATGAACCCTGCGACCATCTTTATGACGTCACCGGTTCTCTCTGTGAGAACAACGACAAGTTTGCCATTGACCGTTACCTGCCGAAGGTGGATATGGGAGATCTGCTGGTGATCCACGATACAGGGGCTCACGGTTTTTCCATGGGATACAATTACAACGGAAAGCTGAAATCGGCAGAGATTCTTCTTCATGAAGACGGAAGCTTCCAGCAGATCAGAAGAGCAGAGACGCCGAAGGATTACTTTGCAACTTTTGACTGCTTTCCGATTTATGAAAAGCTTCTGGAAGACGCGGACAAAATTAAATAAAAAAAGCTTGCGGACAACCGGGAGTTATGTTACAATAATTTCCGGTTCCTAAGCCGCTGTGGCGGAATTGGCAGACGCACTTGACTCAAAATCAAGCGGATCAAACCGTGCCGGTTCGAGTCCGGCCAGCGGCAGTATACCTTCCCCGGGAGTGTTGAAAATCCAGTGTTTTCAAGGCTTTCGGGGATTTTTGTTATACATCGAAGGGGCAGGAAAAATAAGATTTTTATGAAAAATTAATAATATTTCACCGTTTGAACATTGAATTTGTCTGAAAAAAATGATATGTTACAACACGTAAATGATTTTGTGCAGGCCGGGGAATGATGATAAAAGGAACTCTCCGGATTATACAATAGATATGGAGGAAAAGTATTGTATGAAACTAGGTGACAAAAAACCTCAGAAAATACCCATGTATGTTTACTATATCATCGTGGGTGTTATTATTGTGCTTCTGAATCTTCTTGTAGTGCCGGCGGTGCAGGAGAGAAGCGTTCAGAAAACAGACTATTCCACCTTCATCAAAAATGTGGAAGACGGAAATGTGTCAAAAGCTACCGTTGATGAGGACTACATTTATTATGAAATCGGCTCGGAGGCCGATGGCAATGCAGTTCTCTGCAAAACTGTGAAAATGGATGATCCGGATCTGGTGAACCGTCTTCTGGAGGCGGATGTGACGATGGATGAAGTGCTTCCGGAAAGTCCGTCCATTCTTATGACTCTGATTTTCAGCTACGTTGTCCCAATAGGAATTTTCGTTCTGCTCGGACGCTGGCTCAGCAAGAAGATGATGAGCTCTATGGGCGGAGGCCCGGGGGGAATGATGTCCTTTGGAAAAAGCAATGCCAAAGTTTATGTAAAATCATCTACGGGAATTAAATTTTCGGATGTGGCCGGGGAGGATGAGGCCAAAGAACTTCTGACAGAGATCGTGGATTATCTCCACAACCCTCAGAAATATACAGAAATCGGTGCGTCCATGCCGAAAGGCGCTCTGCTTGTGGGACCGCCTGGTACCGGAAAGACCCTTCTGGCAAAAGCAGTTGCCGGCGAAGCGGAAGTTCCGTTCTTTTCCATTTCCGGTTCCGAGTTTGTGGAAATGTTTGTCGGCATGGGAGCGGCAAAAGTCCGTGATCTGTTCAAACAGGCCAATGAGAAGGCTCCCTGTATTGTATTTATCGATGAAATTGATACTATTGGAAAGAAGCGTGACGGGGCGGGATTCACCGGCGGAAATGATGAAAGGGAACAGACTCTTAACCAGCTTCTGACGGAAATGGACGGCTTTGACGGATCCAAGGGAGTGGTGATCCTTGCGGCGACCAACCGTCCGGATTCTCTGGATCCTGCGCTCCTTCGTCCGGGCCGTTTTGACAGAAGAATTCCGGTAGAGCTTCCTGATCTTCAGGGACGGGAAGAAATACTGAAGGTTCACGCAAAGAAAATTAAGATTGCAGACAGCGTACGCTTTGACGAGATAGCGAAAGCCGCGGCAGGCGCTTCCGGCGCGGAACTGGCAAATATTGTCAACGAGGCGGCCCTGAGGGCTGTCCGCGACGGCAGAAAATTTGCCACTCAGGCGGATTTTGAAGAGAGCATTGAGGTTGTCATTGCCGGATATCAGAAAAAGAACCGTGTGCTTTCCAACAAGGAGAAACTGATTGTTTCTTATCACGAGATCGGCCATGCCCTGGTTGCGGCGAAGCAGACAGAGTCCGCGCCGGTTCATAAGATCACGATCATTCCCCGTACCTCAGGCGCGCTTGGATATACCATGCAGGTGGATGAAAAAGAGCACTTCCTTATGAGCAAAGAGGAACTGGAAAATAAAATTGCTACTTTTACAGGCGGACGCGCGGCGGAGGAGCTTATTTTCCATTCCATTACGACGGGAGCCTCCAATGATATCGAGCAGGCGACAAAGCTTGCCAGGGCAATGATCACCCGGTACGGAATGAGCGAAGATTTCGATATGGTGGCAATGGAAAATATCAGCAACCAGTATCTGGGCGGCGATGCCAGCCTTGCATGCTCTTTTGAAACTCAGACGCTTCTGGACAAGAAGGTGGTGGAGCTTGTAAAGAAACAGCATGAGAAGGCGCTGTCAATTCTGAAGGAAAATATGCCGAAGCTTCATGAGCTGGCCAAGTACCTGTATGAGCACGAGACTATTACAGGAGAGGAGTTTATGAAGATTCTTCAGGAGCCGATTCCGGCCTTGGAAGAGGTTTAAAAAAGAACGTCATGCTTTGAGAAAAAGGCGGTTCAGGCGAATAATCGTTGTGAACCGCCTTTTTTTGTGTTATGATGAGTCAGTGAAAAAATATGTATGTTTTGATACTGCAGGAAGGGTGATTGGATGAGCAGAAAAGGTCAGGTATCCGAGATGGACTGCCGTACAGCGGAAAGTATGGTAAACAGGTATATTGATCATACGTTGCGGGTAGATGAGCTGGAAGAATTTCTGGATCATGTGGAATCCTGTCCGTCCTGCTATGATGAACTGGAGACCTACTTTATCGTTCACGAGGTAACGCAGCAGCTGGATAACCAGACAGAAGACACGGTGCTGGACTTTAAAAAACTTCTGGCACAGGATATAAAAAAATCAAGAAGATATATTCATAAAAAACGCGGGATGCAGTTTGCTGCCGGAATTCTGATCCTGCTGTTTACAGGAGCTTTGATCGCGTTTTTGGTTTTTCTTATCGCGGAATTGGGAATTTTTGCTTAAATATGGCGATAATACATTATATACAGAACAGCAGGAGGGCAATGGATTGAGTGAAAAAATTTTATTGATTGACGGACACAGTATTCTGAACAGAGCTTTTTACGGACTTCCGGACCTGACAAATTCAGAAGGGATGCACACGGGAGCTGTTTACGGGTTTCTGAATATTCTGTTCCGCATTTTGGAGGAGGAAAAGCCGGATTATCTGACCGTGGCATTTGATCTGCACGAACCTACTTTCCGCCACAAGCTCTATGAGGCTTATAAGGGCACAAGAAAAGCCATGCCTGAAGAGCTTAGGGAACAGGTGCCGCTGATAAAGGAGATGCTGGCGGCTATGGGAGTAAAAACCGTTTCCCTGCCTGGTTTCGAGGCGGATGACTTGCTGGGTACGCTGGCGAAAAGAAGTGAGGAACAGGGGATGGATGTAACGATCCTTTCCGGGGACCGGGATCTTCTTCAGCTTGCAACGGAAAAGGTGATGATCCGTCTCCCGAAAACTTCCAGGGGAAAGACTACAATTGAGGATTTTCATGCCCGGCAGGTAAAAGAAAAATATCAGGTTTCTCCTCCTCAGATTATAGAATTGAAAGCCCTGATGGGGGACGCCTCCGATAATATTCCGGGAATTCCGGGTGTAGGCGAAAAAACAGCCACAAAAATGATCGTGGAATTTGGATCCATTGAAAATGCTTATGCCCATCTGGAGGAAGTAAAGCCAAATAAGGCGAGAGAATCTCTCAGAGCACACTACGATCTTGCCTCTCTGAGCAAAACACTGGCAACAATCAATACGGACAGTCCTCTGGAATTTTCCTACGAAGAGGCCCGTTTGGGGAATCTTTATACTCCGGAGGCCTATCAGCTCTGCAAAAAACTGGAATTCAAAAATCTTATGGCCAGGTTCGGCAGTTCCTCTGCATCAGAAGAAAATACAGTTCTTCAGAACTGTTTTGTATGCAGCGATCTGAATGGGGCGGAAGCTCTTTTTAAAAAAGCCTCCGGAAAGACGGAAATCGGGCTGGCTCTTCCGGGAAATCAGGAAGAGGTTTACGGACTTGGAATTGCACTGGATGAAAATGAAATTTATTACGTTCCGGTGGAGGGGATGCTGACAAAAGAATATCTCTGCGGGAAAATTCAGGATCTGTCTGAAAAAACGGTGATATCTGCCCTGGACGTCAAGAGCCTTCTGAAGCATGTGAAGATCGGGAAGCCTTCTCAGGTTTTTGATCTTGGAATCGGGGCATATCTTTTGAACCCTCTGAAATCGGAATATACCTATGACGATATCGCAAAAGAATATCTGAACGGAATGATTCTGCCGTCCCGGGAAGAGCTGCTTGGGAAAACGTCTCTGAAAAAGGCCTGGGAAGATTCTCTGGAGGAGCTTGGAACATACGCGAGTCTTCAGGCTTATACAGCGCTTGCGGCGAAAAAGACAGTGGCGGACGCTCTGAAAGAGACTGGAATGTGGAAGGTGTATGAAGAGATCGAGATGCCTCTTGTATTTACTTTGGATTCTATGGAAAAATGGGGAATCCGGGTAAAAGGAGACGAATTGAAAGCCTACGGTGAGAAGCTCAGTGTCCGTATCCATGAACTGGAGAAGCTGATTTATGTACAGGCCGGGGAAGAGTTCAACATCAATTCTCCAAAACAGCTGGGAGTTATTTTGTTTGAAAAAATGGGAATTCCGGGAGGAAGAAAGACAAAAACCGGATATTCTACAGCAGCTGACATATTGGAAAAGCTTGCGCCGGAACAGCCGATTGTGAAAGATATCCTTGAATATCGGCAGCTCACAAAGCTGAAGTCCACTTATGCGGACGGCCTGGGGGCAGTCATTGCGGAGGATGGAAGAATTCATTCGACTTTTAATCAGACGATTACGGCCACCGGCCGTATCAGCAGTACAGAGCCGAATCTTCAGAATATTCCTGTGAGGATGGAGCTTGGCCGCCTGATTCGGAAGGTGTTCGTTCCCGAGGACGGGTATGTATTTCTGGACGCGGATTATTCGCAGATTGAGCTGAGAGTTCTCGCGCACATGTCCGGAGACGAAAAGCTGATTCAGGCATATAAGGAAGCCCAGGATATTCACCGTCTGACGGCTTCTCAGGTTTTTCATGTTCCCTTTGACGAAGTAACGCCTCTTCAGAGAAGAAATGCCAAGGCCGTGAATTTCGGAATTGTATATGGCATCAGTTCTTTCGGACTCAGCCAGGATTTGAGCATCACACGAAAAGAAGCGGCGGAGTATATTGAAAAATACTTTGAGACATATCCTAAGATTAAGAGCTTCCTGGACGGAATGGTAGAGGAGGCGAAAGAGAAAGGCTATGTATCCACCATGTTCGGACGAAGGAGGCCGGTGCCGGAGCTGAAGTCCAGTAATTTTATGCAGCGTTCTTTCGGGGAAAGAGTTGCCATGAATTCTCCGATTCAGGGAACAGCGGCGGATATTATAAAGATCGCCATGAACCGGGTTTATGGCAGAATGGCCCAGGAGGGGCTGAAATCCAGGCTTGTTCTGCAGGTTCATGACGAACTTCTGGTTGAAACAAAAAAAGAGGAGATTGCGGCAGTTTCCCGGATACTGGAAGAGGAGATGAAGGGGGCGGCGCATCTTGCCGTGGAGCTGGAAGTGGATATGCACGAAGGAGAAAGCTGGTACGAGGCGAAATGATGAAGGTAATAGGGCTTACCGGAGGAGTAGGGGCAGGAAAAAGCACCGTGCTCACATATCTTGAAGACGCTTATTACGCCTGGACAATCCAGGCGGATCAGGTGGGACATCTTGTTATGGAGCCGGGGGAGCGCTGCTACGATCCGATGATTGCATTATTTGGAAAACAAATTATAAAAAATGATAAAACCATTGACCGCAGACTGGTTTCCGATGTAGTATTTGGTAATGAAGGAATGCGTCAGAAACTGAACAGCCTGCTTCACCCTGCAATAAAAGAATATATCCTTGAAAAAATCGGAGAGAAGAGGAAAGAAGGACAGAAAATTGCTGTGGTAGAGGCTGCGCTTCTTCTGGAAGACCATTATGACGCATTTTGCGATAAAATCTGGTGTGTGTCTACCGAAAGAGAGATTCGTATTCAGCGCCTGATGGAAAGCAGAGGGTATTCCAGAGAAAAGGCGGAAAGCATTATGGCCCGGCAGGCTTCCGATGCGTTCTTCAGGCAGCATGCGGATCATGTTATAGAGAATAACGGCGACCTTGAAAAAACATACCGCCAGATTGAAGAAGGGATCAGAAAATTATGAGATTATGCAGCATAGCCAGCGGCAGCAGCGGCAACTGTATTTATGTGGGTTCAGACTGCGCCCATGTGCTGATAGATGCCGGTATCAGCGGAAAAAGAATGGAAGCAGGGCTGAACAGCCTGGAGCTGACCGGGCGCGATATTGACGGGATTCTGGTTACCCACGAACATTCGGACCATATAAAAGGGCTTGGAGTAATTGCCCGCAGATACGGCATTCCTATTTATACTACCGGAGGTACGGCGGACGCGATCATGCGGTCCGGTTCTCTGGGAAAAATTCCGGAAGGCATTTTCCGCGAGATCCGGGAAGACGAGCCTTTCTTTATTAAGGATCTGAAAATCAACCCGTTTACTATTCCCCATGATGCGGCGCAGCCGGTGGGATTTCGCCTGGAATGCGGGAAACACTCGGTGGGAATTGCCACAGACCTGGGCCGGTATAATGACTACATTATTGAAAATCTTCAGAATCTGGACGCGCTTTTGCTGGAGGCAAACCATGACATCCGGATGCTTCAGGTGGGCAGATACCCGTATTATTTGAAGCAGAGAATTATGGGGGACAGAGGCCATTTATCCAATGAAAACGCAGGACGCCTTCTCTGCAGGCTTCTTCACGATCATCTGAAAGCCGTATTTCTCGGCCATTTAAGCAAGGAAAACAATTATGAAGAGCTGGCCTATGAGACCGTTTGTTCCGAGGTAACAATGGGAGATAACCCTTACAAATCAAAGGACTTTAAAATTCAGGTGGCGAAGCGGGATTTTATTTCCGAGGCAGTGACCGTATAGAAAGGAATCTATTATGAAAAAGACAATTATTACAGTAGTGGGAAATGACACCGTAGGAATCATTGCGAAAGTATGTACATATCTTGCCGAAAACAATGTAAATATTCTCGATATCTCTCAGACCATTGTCCAGGGATATTTCAATATGATGATGGTTACAGACACAAGTGCGTCTCAGAAAGATACAGGAACGCTTTCCAAAGAGCTTTCCGAGCTGGGAGATCAGATCGGGGTTGTAATCCGCTGCCAGCATGAGGACATTTTTAATAAGATGCACAGAATTTAACCGGAACAAAGAGAAAACCTGCCAAAGAGCTGTAAAATATTTGAGAAAAGACTGCGGCGCTGAAACAGGAGAAGAATATTTTCCTCAAGGAGATTAAGATGATAAATATATTTGAAGTAAACGAAACGAATAAGATGATCGAGCAGGAAAATCTTGACGTGCGCACGATTACAATGGGCATCAGCCTTCTGGACTGCATGGACAGCGATCTGAAAAAGTTGAAAGAAAATATTTACAATAAAATTACCAACTGCGCCAGAAATCTGGTGGAAACCGGGGAAAAAATTTCGATGGAATACGGCATTCCGATTGTAAATAAAAGGATTTCCGTAACTCCGGTGGCCCTCATAGGCGGAAGCGCCTGCCATTCCAGTGAAGATTTTGTTTCTATTGCGAAAACCCTGGACAGGGCGGCAAAGGAAGTAGGGGTAAACTTTATCGGGGGCTATTCCGCGCTGGTAAGCAAAGGCATGACTCCGGCGGAAGAGCTTCTGATCCGCTCGATCCCACAGGCTCTTGCTGAGACGGAGAGAGTCTGCAGTTCCGTAAATGTGGGTTCTACAAAGACGGGGATCAATATGGACGCTGTAAAGCTCATGGGAGAGATTGTGCTGGAAACTGCAAAGGCCAGCAGAGAGAAGGATTCTCTGGGCTGCGCAAAGCTTGTGGTGTTCTGCAACGCGCCGGATGATAATCCTTTTATGGCAGGAGCTTTTCACGGAGTAACAGAAGCCGACTGTATCATCAATGTGGGAGTCAGCGGACCGGGAGTGGTAAAGACTGCCCTGGAGCAGGTCAGAGGAAAGGATTTTGAAACTCTCTGTGAAATGATCAAGAGGACGGCGTTTAAGGTGACGCGCGTTGGCCAGCTTGTAGCTCAGGAAGCCTCAAAACGCCTTGGAGTGCCTTTTGGCATTGTGGATCTTTCTCTTGCGCCTACTCCGGCAATCGGTGACAGTGTGGCGGAGATTCTGGAAGAGATCGGTCTGGAGAGAGCAGGAGCGCCTGGAACTACGGCTGCGCTTGCCCTTCTGAATGATCAGGTGAAAAAAGGCGGCGTTATGGCTTCTACGGCAGTGGGTGGACTGAGCGGAGCATTTATTCCGGTCAGTGAAGACCAGGGAATGATCGACGCTGTGAATGAGGGAGCCCTGACTCTGGAAAAACTGGAGGCAATGACCTGCGTCTGCTCTGTGGGGCTGGACATGATTGCTGTTCCGGGAGATACAAAAGCTTCTACCATCTCCGGAATTATTGCCGATGAAGCGGCTATCGGCATGGTGAACCAGAAAACAACTGCTGTCCGGATCATTCCGGTAATCGGCAAGGGAGTGGGGGAAACGGTTGAATTTGGAGGACTTCTTGGCTATGCTCCCATTATGCCGGTAAATCAGTTCTCCTGCGAGGCTTTTGTGGAGAGAGGAGGACGAATTCCGGCTCCGATCCACAGTTTCAAAAATTAAGGAAGAATCTGAAAGCGGATATTTTTCATCAGCAGAATTTATTATTTTTAATTGACAATAGCCGAATAGTGTGCTAAAGTAGAAAACAGCAAAACCGATGAGGAAGAATAGTAAGCAGTTAAGCGGCATTGCAGAGAGCGGGCGCCGGTGGAAACCCGTATGAAGCTGATTGCTGAATGGCCTTCCGAGGGCAGCCCGAAATTGGATTCCGGAGAGTAGGCGCTGACGGGAACCGAACCCGTTACCAATCAGGAGTGTATGTTTGTACATGAGAAAGTGGACATTTGTCAATTTGAGTGGTACCGCGATAATAAGAAATTATTACCGTCTCAAGCATAGCTTGAGGCGGATTTTTATTTTCCCGGAATGCGGCGGATCTTATTTCCGGTTTTCTCCGGAAATAAATGTTCTGCTGAAGCCACAGCTTTCTTTCTCACAGACAGGCCGCAGAAGATTGGCGTATATCTTCTGCAGGAGTAAAATTATTGCAGAGAGAGGAGAAAATCAATGAAAACAAAGACAACAGCAAAAGTATTCGGAGCAGCATTTTTAACAATGGCACTGACAGCGGGGACTGTTACCGTACATGCGGAAGAAGAACAGTACACCATTGGAATTGAACAGTTTGCAGAACACGGATCCCTGGACAACTGCAGGGAAGGATTTCTGGAAGGACTGAAGGAAGAGGGAATTGAGGAAGGAAAGAATCTTACTGTAGATTATAAAAATGCAGCGGCGGATATGGGAACCTGCGGACAGATTTCCGACAGCTTTGCATCAGATAAAGTAGACCTGATGGTAGGAATTGCCACCCCAAGCGCCCAGAGCCTGTATAACGCGGCTATGGATACAGATATCCCTGTGATTTATACAGCGGTTACGGATCCCCAGGCGGCGGAGCTTGCAGATGAGGACGGCAATCCGGTGGGAGAGATTACGGGAACAAGCGATAAGCTTCCGGTCAAACAGCAGCTGGAAATGATTCGTGAGATTCTTCCGGAGGCAAAGACGATCGGCATCCTTTATACAACAAGCGAAGCCAATTCAGAGTCTTCCATAAAAGAATATGAGGCCCTTGCAGGTGATTATGACTTTACGATTGAAACAGCAGGGATCACAACAACGGCAGATATTCCTCTTGCGGCTCAGTCCCTTCTGGAAGAAGTAGACTGTCTTACCAATCTGACAGATAATACGGTAGTGGCTTCTCTTCCTGCTATTCTGGAAATGGCCAATGAGAAAAACATTCCGGTATTTGGAAGCGAAATCGAGCAGGTAAAAATCGGCTGTCTGGCGGCAGAAGGACTGGATTATATTGAACTTGGAAAACAGACCGGAAGAATGGCTGCCAAGGTGCTGAAGGGAGAGGCGAAAGCTTCCGAACTTCCGTATGAAACGATTAAGGAAGCTGCTCTTTACGTCAATTCAGCTGTTGCAGAAAACCTTGGAATTGAGATTCCTGAGGACATGACCTCTTCTGCAGCAGAAGTGTTTGATGAGATCACAGAATATACGGCAGAGGAATAAAATATACCGGGAACAGAAAAGAACGGAGATTCCCGGAAAAAATGGAGGTTTGAACAGCCATGGATTTTTTGATCACGATTGTGGAGCAGGGACTTATTTATGGAATTCTTGCTCTGGGTGTATACATCACATATAAAATACTGGATTTTCCGGATCTGACTACAGACGGAAGCTTCCCTCTCGGGGCGGCGGTGACGGCGGCTCTGATTGCAAGAGGGGTAAATCCTTATCTGACTTTACTTGCGGCTTTTGCAGTGGGGGCTCTTGCCGGCGTCTGCACCGGCCTGATCCATGTGAAAGGCAAGGTGAGGGATCTGCTGTCCGGTATTATTATGATGACAGCACTGTGGACAATTAACCTCAGAATTGCGGGAACCTCCAATGTTCCTCTGTTTTCGAAGGAAACGATCTTTAAAAATCTGTTTCTTGAATCTGTAGTCCCGGAGAGCGTTCAGCCATATACCACATTAATCGTGGTGATTCTTCTGACTGTGATTACGAAACTGATTCTTGATTTTTACATGAACAGTAAGTCAGGATTTCTTTTAAGAGCAGTAGGAGACAATGACAAGCTGGTAACGGCACTTGCAAAAGACGAGGGAAACATGAAGATTCTGGGCCTTGCGATTGCCAACGGTCTGATTGCTCTGTCCGGCTGTATTTTCTGCCAGGAAGAGCGCGTCTTTGAGATCTCCATGGGAACAGGAGCGGTGGTAATCGGCCTGGCCAGTGTAATCATTGGAACCAGTCTATTCAGAAAACTGTCATTTATGAAGGCAACTACCGCAGTGATCCTGGGATCTATTCTTTATAAGGCATGCACCGCTATTGCCATGAGGAATTTTGAACCTCAGGATATGAAATTTATTACGGCTGCACTTTTCCTGATCGTGCTTCTGATCAGCATGGAAAGAAAGAAGAAGGTGAAGATCGATGCTTGAATTAAAGAATATATATAAATACTACAACCCTGGTACGATCAACGAAATGTGCCTTTTTAAGGGATTTAACCTGACTGTGGAGCAGGGGGAATTTCTTTCCGTAGTGGGAAGCAACGGCTCAGGAAAAACATCTATGCTGAATATTATCTGCGGCAGTATTCCCGTGGAGTCGGGCAGCATTCTTCTGGATGGAAAAGATATCACAAATATGAAAGAATTCCGCAGAAATGAGAAAATTGGCCGTGTGTATCAGAATCCGGCGCTGGGAACATGCCCTTCCATGACGATTCTGGAAAATATGTCTCTGGCAGACAACAAGGGAAAACGTTATGGATTAAAGCGGGGAGTAAATAAAAACAGAATGGAATATTACAGAGAGCTTCTCCGTCCCCTTAACCTTGGACTGGAAGATAAAATGCATGTGAAGGTCGGCTCTCTTTCCGGTGGCCAGCGTCAGGCCATGGCTCTTTTGATGTCTACCATGACGCCGATAGAATTCCTCATTCTGGATGAACATACGGCGGCGCTTGATCCGAAAACTGCGGAGATTATCATGGAACTGACGGATAAGATTGTGAAAGAGAAAAAACTGACAACGATTATGGTTACCCACAATCTCAGATATGCTGTGGAATACGGCAGCCGCCTTCTGATGATGCATCAGGGAGAGAGCGTAATCGACTGTGCCGGCGATGAGAAAAAAGCGCTGAATATTGACGATATTCTGAAGAAATTTAATGAGATAAGCATTGAGTGCGGAAACTGAAGCATCTGTTTTGCGGAGATTTTCAGAGAGATGCGCAGAGAGGGCAAATTCCTTGTTTGTAGGGATTTGTCCTCTTTGTCTGCATCCCTCAGCATGTCCTGCGATCCAGGATCACAACTGGCTTTTGATATTCATGAACAAAGGCTCTTCTCTCTTTTTTGCAGAGCATGCTTTCGTAGATGTTGGAAGCCCTTGTATTGACGTCCAGGAAAGCAAGGGCCTCGGAGGAGAGATGGTCAGATGCGGATGCAAGTTTTGTGAGGAGAGGAATCGTTCCTCTTTTTTTTATTTCTTTTAAAAGCGGAGAGGCTTCTCTGCGAAACCCCAGAACATGGGCGAAAGGCACTTCCCGGGCAGGCGTTCTGACGCCGAGAAGAAGATGAAGAAGGCCGCGCTGTATTCTGGCCCGGGTAATTTCTTTTGTCTTTAAAAGATCCGAAAACTGAGAAAATCCCTGATATTTGTTTAACTGTCTGCAGACGCGCTGCGCAAGATCGGAAGAAATATCATGGAATTCCATCATTTGTTCCGCAGTTAATGTAAGAAGCCGGTAGTGAAGGAGAAGATCCAGATCCTTTTCTGTGAGAAAACTATCTGCCGCGGCCGCATTCTGCAGAAGAGAAAGGGACCCTTCCGGAAGCCATTCTTTCAGAGCGGAGCAGTCCGGGCTTTTTTCCAGAAAAGCGCGGATTGCCGAGGCGGACGGGGCCTGATGACTGGTCAGCTCTTTTTCATGATAGCCGGCGCCTTTTCGCTTCAGAGTGACAGGTTTTATGGAGCTGTGCTTTTTCAGAAGCACCCTGCAGTATTCGATGCCCAGAATATTGTTTGGCGAAGAGAGAAGTCTGGAAATTTCTTTTCCGGAAACAGAAAGCGAGGCGTTTGAGGCGTATTGCAGGAGCGCCTGGTTTCTCGCGGCAGGAAAAGAAAATCCCGCCTTCAGAGACTGCCGGAGATATTCTCTGTATGTTTCCGGCTCTTCGTTCAGAATGCGGGCTGCATTCAGCATCCCTTCCGTCTGTCCCTCTTCGCTTCCGAAGCACAGATCAGTCACGGTTCCGATTCCTTCCAGAAGAGAAACAGCGCCTTCTGCAAAGAATTCGGCGCTGGAGGAAGAAGACTGCACCGGCAGCTCCAGCACCAGATCGGCCCCGCCCCGCAGGGCCATTTCGGCCCGGAGATGCTTCGGCAGAAGTGCAGGGGTGCCCCGCTGGACAAAGTCTCCGCTCATGACAACAACAATATAGTCTGCTTTCAGTTTGTTTTTTACATAAGAAATCTGATATTGATGACCTTTATGAAATGGATTGTATTCTGCAATAATTCCAGTGACGTTCATAATAGACAATTCTCCGTTCCGCTGCAGGAAGCTCTGTTGCTCCAGAGCCGTATCCGTTGATAAACAGCTATAGTATATGTGATTTGCGGCATAAAATCAATTCTCAAGTGAGAAAAAAGCAATAGCGTTCAAACAGGCTGCGGGAGTTCTCTTTTTGCTCATACATTTAAACAGGCTGGAATCAGGAGCTTCAGGATGGTTTCTATATTGGGTTAACGGAATTCTGGTTTTTCTGGCGGGAGTGGGAATATGGGGAATCCTTGACTTTCTGAATTATCGTGTCTGGTATGATGAAGAAAAAATTATAAGTATGTTTGAACGAGATGTGCAGAGGACAGGAAAAATTTTTATTTTATGCAGTAAAGCAATACAAAGCTTATCATGACGGGGAAACGCTTCCGGAGGTGAAAACTGTGAATTCGGAAGAATTCGGCATTATAGCTTTTGTGTGTGCCTTTTTTCTACTGTTTGCGATATCGTATTTAATGCCGGCATCTAAGATGACTACGGCGGAATTTACAGGAACGATCACTAATGTATATCAGGATCTCGTTTCAGGAAATGATGAAGATTCCTATTACAAGGTCTGGCAGATAGAAGATAAAAACGGGAAACGGTATCTTACATATAACGAATCAAACAGACAGGAGTGGAAGGCGGATTTTAAAAGAAAATTGGTAATGGCTGGTCTGGGAATTCTTGTGATAACGGTTTTTCTGCTGGCTTCTCTGGCTTATGCAATGCCGAAGAGATTCATAAGACTGCGGCGTTTCTTCTTTCGTTCCTGAGAGGTACTGGCCATACGCCGGAGAGAAAAACAGGCATCTGAAATTGCATTTCAAAAAATACTTTACTTTGACAGATTCTGGGATGGAAATGCTTGAAATACATGGTTTCAGGGGTTATAATAAATATAACTGTGGAGATTCCGAGGGGAATTCCAGGGGGCCGCAAGGCTGAAATAACGAAAGGAGCCATTGAATCATGGGATTTGTTGAAGTGCTCAAAAAAAGAGCAAAAGAAAACATTAAGACAATTGTGCTGCCGGAAACAGAGGATATGAGAACTCTTGAGGCAACCGAGAAAATTTTAAAAGAGGGAGTTGCCAAAATCATTCTGATCGGCAATGAGGAAGAAATCAAAAAGAAAGCAGCAGAAGGCGGATTCGATATTTCCGGCGCTGCCATTGTTGACCCGGAGACATCCGATAAAACTCAGGCATACATTGACAAATTTGTAGAACTGAGGGCAAAGAAGGGAATGACCCCTGAGAAAGCAAAAGAGATCCTCCATACACAGTATCCGTATTATGGAGTTAT
The DNA here is from genome assembly GCA_019118645.1 of Candidatus Blautia excrementipullorum. GTDB lineage: Bacteria > Bacillota > Clostridia > Lachnospirales > Lachnospiraceae > Blautia_A > Blautia_A excrementipullorum. The sequence goes on from DWYN01000139.1 coordinate 50,775, forward strand.
GATGGTGAAAATGGGCGATGCAGACGGTATGGTATCCGGCGCATGTCATTCCACAGCGGACACTCTTCGTCCCTGCCTGCAGATTCTGAAGACAAAACCAGGTACAAAACTTGTATCCGCCTTTTTCCTGATCGTAGTTCCGAACTGCGAATACGGCGCAAACGGAGCGTTTGTATTTGCTGACTCCGGCCTGAACCAGAATCCGACTCCGGACGAGCTTTCCGCAATTGCTGCTTCCTCCGCAGAGTCCTTTGAGCTTCTTGTACAGGAAGAGCCTATCGTTGCAATGCTTTCTCATTCCACCAAGGGAAGCGCAAAACATGCCGATGTAGATAAGATGGTGGAAGCTACAAGAATTGCAAAAGAAGAGCATCCTGAGCTGAAACTTGACGGAGAATTCCAGCTTGACGCTGCTATCGTACCGAGTGTAGGTGCATCCAAGGCTCCTGGCAGCGACGTTGCAGGAAAGGCGAATGTTCTGATCTTCCCGGATCTTGATGCAGGAAATATCGGATATAAACTGGCTCAGCGTCTTGCTAAGGCTGAGGCTTACGGCCCAATTACTCAGGGTATTGCAAAACCGGTAAACGATCTGTCCAGAGGATGCTCTGCAGACGATATCGTAGGCGTTGTTGCAATCACTGCTGTACAGTGCCAGGCACAGGACAAATAAGAAATAGTCCGGACCGGACAAAAGGATTATTTCAGCCAGGGTAAATCTTGTACATTATCCTGATATACATAATAAGAATAGGAGAGTAAAAACATGAATGTATTGGTAATTAACTGCGGAAGTTCCTCTTTAAAATATCAGCTGATCGACTCTGATACAGAGGCAGTTCTCGCAAAGGGGCTTTGCGAAAGAATCGGTATTGACGGAAGGCTTGTTTATCAGAAAGCGGGCTGTGACAAAGAAATCACAGAAGCGTCCATGCCGACACATAAAGAAGCGATCCAGATGGTTCTTCATGCTCTGGTAAATGAAAAAACAGGCGCAATCAAGAGCCTGGAGGAAGTGAACGCCATCGGTCACCGTGTGGTGCACGGCGGTGAAAAATTTGCGGCTTCCGCAGTGATTACAGATGAGATGATCAAGGCGGTGGAAGAGTGCAACGAACTTGCTCCTCTTCACAATCCGGCAAACCTGATCGGTATCCGCGTATGTGCGGAACTGATGCCGCATGTACCCCAGGTAGCTGTATTTGACACGGCCTTCCATCAGACCATGCCGCCGAAAGCTTACCTTTACGGACTGCCGTTGGATTACTACAAAGAATACAAAATCAGAAGATACGGCTTCCACGGCACTTCCCACAGCTATGTGTCCAAACATGCCGCTAAATTCCTCGGCCTTGATCCGGACAATTCAAAGATAATCGTATGCCACCTTGGAAACGGTTCTTCCATCACTGCTGTCCAGAACGGAAAGAGCATTGACACAACAATGGGCCTGACTCCGCTTGAGGGCGTAATCATGGGAACACGTTCCGGAAGCATTGACCCTGCAATTGTTGAATTTATTGCAAAGAAAGAAAATCTGGATATCGACGGCGTTATGAATGTGCTGAACAAGAAATCCGGTCTTCTTGGTCTTTCCGGAATTTCCAGCGACATGCGCGATCTGGAGGACGCTGCGGCAGAGGGAAATGAGGACGCTAAGAATGCCAGAGAGGCTCTGGCGTACGGCATTGCAAAATATGTCGGCGGCTTTGTAGCGGCTATGAACGGCGTGGATGCAATTGTCTTTACCGCAGGCATCGGTGAAAACGATAATCTTGTACGCGAGGATATCTGCTCATATTTCAAATATCTGGGAGTAACAATCGATAAAGAGGCAAATAAAAAGCGCGGAGAGGATGTAGTGATCTCTACACCGGATTCAAAAGTGAAAGTAGCTGTTATTCCTACAAATGAGGAGCTTGCAATCTGCAGAGATACAGTGGCTCTTGTAAAATAAGAAAAGCTGTCGTTTGAGAAACATTTTTATACGCAAAGAAGGTTCGCCGTACTGGCGGGCCTTCTTTCTGTATGACGGACGTGCCATGTGTGGTTGGCATTGAAAATTATACTTGCACTAATGAAACGGTTCAATAACATCTGTTTATGGAGGAAATAGCCAAAAATGAATGGGAAACGAAAAGTGACCATTAGACAAGTGGCGAAGTATGCAGGTGTTTCTGTCGGAACGGTTTCCAATTATCTGAACGGGACAGCGGTTGTTTCAAAAGACCGGTCAGATCGGATTCAGAAGGCTATAGATGAACTGGAATATATTCCCGATGTGTTAGCCAGTTCTTTAAGAAGAAAAAGCAGCAGAGACATTCATGTGCTTACACCGAATCTGAATAATGGTTTTTATACAAATATTATCAGTTTTCTTATGGGCTATGCTCATAAAGCCGGATATACGACTCATATATCCGGATACGAATATTCCCTGGATATGGAGAAAAAGCAGCTCCGTATTCTGGAGAACAGCAAACCTGGAACGGTTGTAATCATTTTCAACGGATATAATGATGAGGCGGAAATTAAAAGGCTGATTAAAAAAGAAATTCATGTAATTTTAGCGGACCGTCAGGAAACTATACAGAATACATCCAGTATTAGGTTCGATAATTGCAGCGTGATCTATCAGATCATAAATTTTTTGAAAGAGAAAAATTACAGATCTATTGGACTTCTCACAGAGCTTACCAGACTTGAAAACGTCAAAAGAAGGCGTGACAGTTTTGTGGAGGCCATGGAATTTTATGGATATAAAAATCCGGAGGCTTTTGTATATGAGAGAGAATCCCTTTCTCTGGATAAACTGAAAAATGGTTATCTTTATATGAAGGAGATCTTAGAAAGTCATCCGAAAGAGGATTTGCCGCAGGCATGGATCGCAACTTCCGATTATCTGGCTATCGGACTCATGCGTGCGATCAGAGAGAAGGGATATTCCATTCCCCGGGATTTTGGGGTAGTAGGTTACGACAACCTGGAGTTGTCGGCATATGTAAGCCCAAAACTTACAACGGTCTCACAGGATCAGAAACTTTTTGGGCAAAAATTGTGGGAAGTAGTGGAACATTATAATCAAACGAATGAGACAGAAAATATTTTGCTGCCTCAGGAAATAGTTATCAGAGAATCCTGTTGAATAAAATAAGGCGGTGCGGTGCAGAAGCATACGGCTCGCCCTTATTTTCAACGCGATATTGAAACGTTTCAAGAAAAAGCATTTTCTGATAAATTTTCGCAAAATCAGGAAATGCAGCAGCAGGAATGATCGGATCTTACACATCAGTATACGCAGCAGATGCAGAACCGGATCCTGCAGCAGATGAATCTGTTGCAAAGGCGGCAGAAGAGGGATGGGAAATTGCGGTTGTTCCCAAAGATTCCACGAATCCATGGTTTGTTCGTATGGATACCGGAGTAAAAGAATTTGCAGAAGAGACAGGAGTAAACTGCTATCAGATAGATACAGGCACGATCGACGCTACAAAGCAGGCTCAGCTTGTAGAAGACCTGATTGCTCAGGGCGTGGATGCGATCTGTGTTGTTCCTGTAGATATGGAATCTATGGACTCTACTTTGAAGAAAGCAAAGGACGCCGGAATCGTAGTGATTGCTCATGAGGGCGCTGATCTTACAAATGTTGATTATGATATTGAAGCATTCTCAAATGAGGGCTACGGTGCGTTCATTATGCAGAATCTGGCAGAGGCAATGGGCGAAGAGGGTGTGTACACCACAATGGTAGCCTCTCTGACAAACGGCTCTCACAATGAATGGGCAGACGCTGCAGTAGAATATCAGAAAGAACATTATCCAAACATGCAGCTTCTGGAAGAAAATCCCCGTGTGGAATCTGATGATAATGGAGATACCGCATACAACGTAGCAAAAGAGCTTATCAAAACTTATCCGGAGCTGAAAGGAATTATGGGAACCTCTTCCTTTGACGCACCTGGTGTTGCCCGTGCGATCCAGGAGCTTGGACTGCAGGATAAATTCTTCACATCAGGAACCGGTATGCCGGCTGATAATGCAGAGCTTCTCAAATCCGGTATTCTGAAATCTCTGACACTGTGGGATCCTGCACAGTCAGGAAAAGCTATGGTCGATCTTGCCTGCAAGGTTTTGAATGAACAGGAAATTACCGCACCGATGAATCTGGATGTTGACGGTTATACAGAAATGAATTTCCGTGAAGGATCTGAGACAGTTCTTGAAGGCCAGGGCTGGATCACCATTACTGCAGATAATGTAGATGATATGGGATTCTGATGAAAACAAAGATATAAACAGATGGCGGCTTTGCCGTCGTCTCATCTCTTTAAATGGACAATCCGCCGGTTTTCCGGCGGATTGATTCGAAAATATCTGTAAAAGCAGCCAGGGGAAAGCAGAGAGGAGGAAGTTATGGCTCAGAGTTTATTAAAAGCGGAGCATGTGAAAATCTCCTTTGGAAACGTACATGCTTTAAGAGATGTATCTCTCGAAATATTTCCGGGAGAAATACATTGCCTTATGGGAGAAAACGGATGCGGGAAATCGACCATCATCAAAATTATTTCAGGTGTGTACCAGCGTGACGGCGGAACTATAGAATTCAATGGAAAAAAGCTGGACAAAATTTCACCTATTGATGCGATCAATATGGGAATCCAGGTGATTTATCAGGATTTCGCCCTCTTCCCAAATCTTACGGTGGCGGAGAATCTTGCGCTGAATACAGAGCTTGCTTCCGGAAAGAAAACAGTAAGCTGGAAAAATGTAAAAAAAATAGCGGAAGACGCAGTGGCAAAAATAAATTTTCATGTAGATATGGATCGGAAGGTAGAGGAACTGAGCGTTGCCCAGAAGCAGATGGTAGCCATCAGCAGGGCATTGATGTCCAACGCCAAACTGATCATCATGGATGAACCTACAACTGCATTAACAAGAAAAGAAGTGGACGCCCTGTTTAAGATTATTTTAAAACTGAAGGAGCAGGGGATCGCGATTCTCTTCATCAGTCATAAGCTGGATGAGGTGTTTGAGATTTCAGACAGGTTTACTATATTCCGAAATGGGGAAATGGTAGCAACTGGAAGCATGAAAGAGCTGGACAATAAAAAGTTCACTTACTATATGACGGGACGGGAATTTTCGGACGAGGTATTTGTTGCGGAAAATGTATCGGAAAAGCCTGTGCTTGAACTGAAAAACCTTTCCAGAGAGGGAGCTTTTTCTGATATCAGTCTTTCTCTGAGAAGAGGAGAGATTCTGGGAATCACAGGGCTTCTGGATTCCGGCCGTTCAGAACTTGCTCTGGCAATGTTCGGACTTTTGCCGGCGCAGTCGGGGCAGATTCTGAAGGACGGAAATCCGGTGAGGATCACCAATCCTCGAGAAGCCATTGCCAACAGGATCGGCTATGTACCGGAGGACAGACTTTCAGAAGGTCTGTTTCTTACCCAGTCTATTGGAGATAATATTATTATTTCAGAAATCGACAGACTGAAAAAGAAAAACGGTTCCTATGATATCAGGAAACGGGATGAGGAAGTCGCCCGGTGGGTAAAGGAACTGGAGATTAAAACACAGAATCCGGATAATCCCGCGACTACACTGTCCGGAGGAAACCAGCAGAGAATTGTACTGGCAAAATGGCTGGCCTGTGACCTTGATGTTCTGATCCTGAACGGTCCTACAGTGGGGGTGGATATCGGCTCCAAGCATGATATTCATATGATTCTTCAGAAGCTTGCCGGACAGGGCCTTGGGGTAATCATTATTTCTGATGATCTTCCGGAGGTTATCCAGAATTGTTCCAGAGTTCTGGTGATCAAAGACGGAAAGATTAAATCGGAATATGATACACAGAAGGTCAATGAGAAAATGATCATTGACGATATGATGTAGGAGGCGGTCAGATGAGCAAAAGAATAAGAAAAGTGTTTCGGTCAAATGAACCATACATATTTATCATTATCATTGCACTGGGAATCATTATTCAGATTCGTTCCGGGCAGTTTTTTACAGGAAATAATATTGTGGATCTTTTAAGCGCCATGATTGTTCCCGGGCTTTTCGCGATCGCGGAGTTCCTGGCGCTGATTTCAGGAGGGATCGACGTATCGTTTCCGGCGCTGGCATCTCTTTCCGCATATGCTACAACGAAACTGCTTTTGGATATGGGGTATGAAGGAAATGTGCTTCTGGCCTTTGTAATCGCCATTGCCATCGGCGCTGTATTAGGTGCCTTTAATGGATTTTTTATCGGGTATCTGAATCTGAACGCAATGATCGTCACTCTGGGTTCAGCCAGTATTTTTCAGGGGATCATGCAGGGGACTTTAAGAGCAAATCAGTTGTCTGTAATTCCGCCGGGAATGAAGGAATTTGGCACAGCAGCGTTTATCACGGCTACCAATAAGATCAACGGACTGACTTCGATTCTGCCCTATACATTTGTTATTCTGGTTGTGGTATGCATCGCCGTATTCTTCCTCCTTCGCTATACGATTTTCGGACGGGGGATTTATGCCATCGGCGGCAATGCACAGAGTGCTCATACGGCAGGCTTTCATGTAAAGAGAACAAAATTTGTGATCTATATAATTATAGGAATGATCGCATCGGCCAGCGGTATCTGCCGTGTATGTATGATGCAGCAGTGCCATCCCACGAATATGCTGGGAATGGAAATGAATATTATTGCCGGCGTTGTTCTGGGAGGCGTTGCCCTTACCGGAGGGGCCGGTACTCTGACTGGCTGTATGCTGGGTACGTTTTTGATCATTCTTGTGCAGAATTCAATGATTTTGCTGGGGATTCCGACAACCTGGAGCGATGTATTTGTAGGACTTGTCATTGTAATCGGAGTATCGCTGACGGCTTTACAGTCCACCAGGTCCTCTAAGGGCAAAAAATCTGTGTCAAAGGGGGAAGCGTGATGAACAAAGTGAAAAGTGTTTACCGGAAAAATCCTGAAATGAGCAGGCTGCTGGTGATTATGATCTGCTGGCTGATTTTCATGATGTTCACTCAGGCGGAAAAGTTTTTTACCGGTGTGAATTTTCTTACTATGGCAGGACAGTTCCCGGAATATGGGCTTATGGCATTGGGCGGTATGCTCTGTATGATCACCGGAGGAATCGACCTGTCGGTTGTGGGAACCGCGAATATGGCATCCATTCTCAGCGTATTTATGATGATCCGCCTTTTTGGAGAGGATGGGACCATGCCTCTGGCATTTTCCATTGTGCTCTTTATCATAGCTATTGCAGTGGGAATCGCAGTGGGGAGTCTGAATGCGTTTTTGATCTCTCAGCTTGGAGTTCCGCCTATTCTGGCTACCCTGGGCGTGAACGAGCTTCTGACGGGACTTTGTATTGTATTTACTGACGGTTCCGCAATTTCTTCGTTCCCCAAGCAGTATTGTGATTTCTTTTCTGGAAATCTTTTTGGATTTATTCCCTGGAGACTGGTCGTATTTATTATTGTTGCTGTAGTAATATGGATGCTGCTGGAAAAGAGTACTTACGGGACGAAGCTCAGGCTGTATGGAACAAGCGCTCATGTGGCGAAATTTTCCGGAATCCATACTTCGGCCCTTTTGTTCCGGACCTATATTACATCCGCTGTCTGCGCAGCTTTTGGCGGACTGATGATGCTGGCCACCTATTCTTCAGCGAGAGCAGACTATGGTACAAACTATACCATGCAGTCGATTCTTCTGATCGTGCTGGGCGGCGTCAGCCCTAACGGTGGAAAAGGCAAGCTCTCCGGTGTGGTAACGGCTATTGTGCTTCTGAAGATGATCGAGTCCGGAATCAACCGTTTCAGAAGCGTGTCTACATACTATGTCACCCTGATCTGGGGCGCTGTTCTGATCCTTGCCCTGGTGATAGACTATATGAGCCAGAAGCCGAAACACGCGAAATAACATACATACAGGAGGTCTTATGGCAAAAAAAGTATTATTTGCAGGAGAATCATGGACGGCAACTCTGACAGAGGTAAAAGGCTTTAACAGCTTTGTATCCTCGAAATACGAAACCGGCCTCGGATGGATCGACAAAGCCATTGAAGAGGCAGGGTATGAATTTGTTTATATGCCCAGTCACGTGGCCAATGATCATTTTCCTTTTACTATGGATGAACTGAAAGAATACGCTTGTGTAGTTTTATCAGATATCGGAGCAGATACGCTTCTGATCCCGTCAGAAACTTTTTCCTCAGGAAAAATGTTTCCCAACCGCTGCCAGCTTCTGCGTGATTATGTGCTGGAGGGCGGAAGCATTTTGATGATGGGCGGTTATATGACTTTTGCCGGCATTGGAGGACAGGGAAAATGGTGGGCGACACCGGTGCAGGAGGTTCTTCCGGTGGAGCTTCTTCCATACGATGACAGGATGGAGCACTGCGAAGGCGTCAGACCTGAAACCACAGACCCGGAACATCCGGTTTTTAAGGGAATAGAGGGAGAATGGCCGAGAGTCCTGGGCTACAATAAAAGCGTTCTGAAGTCGGAGGCAGAGCTTGCGGCAACGGTCTGCGGAGATCCTTTTATAGCGTTTGCGGGCTATGGGAAGGGAAAAACAGCGGTATTTTCCAGCGACTGTTCTCCGCACTGGGCTCCGCTGGAATTCTGTAACTGGAAGTATTATAATCTTCTTTTCAAAAATATGATTGACTATATTGTGAATTAGGGGAAGGCAGTAAGGGGATGCCTGATAAAATATGACATGACATAAGGAGGAGAAGGCATGAAGACAATCAAAGACAAACAAATTTTAGTAGGCGCGGATTTTGCAGGTTTCCCACTGAAAGAAGCGGTAGTTGCCCATCTGAAAGAATATGGATGGACGGTAACGGATGTGGGAGTGCGCTCTCCTGAAGACGATGACACAGAATTGATGTTTCATCGGATCGGGCTGCGGGTAGGGTCGATGATCTCAGAAGGAGAATTTGAACGGGCACTGATTTTCTGCGGTACAGGCATGGGAATTCACATTGCCGCAAGCAAATGTCCGGGTGTGTTTTCCGGAGTCGTGGAAAGCGTTCCAGCCGCTCTCCGGGCAATTACGGGAAATGGGGTGAACGTTCTTGCCATGGGCGCCTTTTATGTGGCTCCTCAGATGGGCTGTGACATAGCGGATGCATACCTTACGCACAATCTGGGAGACGGATACGAATATTGGCCGAATTTCTATGAATTTCACAAACTTGCCTGTGATGAACTGAATGCATTTGACTATGAAAAATATAAGGCCAATGGATTTAAGGTGGAGCATCTTGGAGATTATCCTCTGGAACTGATGAGCCGGCCGGATATTTTTGATCACCTTGGATAGAAGGTTAATTGCTGTTTTGAACAAACAGTAAAATGAACAGGCTGCTGTGCCCCTTGGCGGCAATTACAAAGAAATGCACCGCAACAGGATTTTTTCCAAGCGGTGCGTTTCTTTGATTTTATATTTCTCATAAGACGTCAAATTTTCGTTGACAAATGGGAATCTCCTATGTATAATTGTCTAAGTGTGAGTAGGAGAGAATTATGCAGATTCATTTATCAGACATCATTTTCAACGAAGGAAAGACAATACAGACCACAGCAGAGCTGGAGATGGACAGTATATGTTTTCAGCTGGGGGATTTTCCGATTCTGGAGAAAACGCCGGCAGAGATTGCGATTGCCAATAC
>DWYN01000140.1 GCA_019118645.1 Candidatus Blautia excrementipullorum
CGGTTCCGGCGGGGCTTATAAAAGTGCCTCTATTCTCGGTACTGCCATTCCAGAACTCTCAAAAAAACGGCAGATTGGTACTTGGAGAGGACATATCTATCTTTTCAATGCAGTTTGCGGAAACTCAAGGAAGATTCTCGCCGGGAGAAATAATCCCCTTTTATTCCCTGCCGCGGGAATACGTGTTATCATTGACGAACTGCGCCCCTTAATTATACAATAATTCATATAAACAAGCACAATTATTCAGATAAATGGAGGGATTCTATGCAGTCATTATCGCAGTCCTGTCAGGGATTGACCTATACGGTTAAATGGATGTTCGGGGTTCCGGAAGCACTGAATGCACTGCGGAACATGGATATCCGGGAGGGCAGTTCCATTCAGGTGATACGCAAATACCAGGACTGTCTGATCATCGGAGCTTCCGGACGGCGCATTGTTCTGGGCAATGAGGTTGCGGACCGGATTCAGGTCTGATTTTTTCACTGCGGCGCATATGCCGCAGTTTTTTTGTACCTGCCTGTATTTTTCTGTTCTATAAATTATTTTTATAGAAAATAAAAAAAATCAATTTCACATTTTTATAAAATCGCGTTAGAATCTCTAAAGAACAGAAAATAAGGATACAAACTGTTCGTATATGAACAATCAAAAGATTTCTTCAGGGGAGGTGTAAACACGGATGGCAGAATGTCCTGAAACGGAGGAGCTGCTTTTTATGATAAAGAAAATCGGGCTGAATCTGTCGGCCCGGCTGGAGCTGAGCTTAAAAAACAGAGATCTGACCGGCGTTCAGGTCTATTTTCTTGTCTACATACTGCGGCATCATCCAGATGGCACATATCTTACGGAACTGTACCATGAAATCGGAGTGTCCAAAGCGACTCTGTCCGCTCTGATTAAAAGACTCAAAGAAAAAAATTATCTTTATTTTCATGAAGATCCGGATGACATCCGGAAAAAGAGAGTGCTTCCCACAGAAAAGCTTCTGGCGGAAAAAGAACGATTTCTCCAGGAGACCGAACAGATGGAAGCCGAGATCTGCAACGTACTGGACCGGCAGGAAAAAATCCAGCTCAGAAATCTGGAGCAGAAACTGATCCGGCAGTTTGCTGAAATGGAAAAAAATGAAAAAAACAGACAGGAGGTATATCTACAGTGAGAAAAGTATTGCAGCAGCTTGGAAAGTATAAACGGGACACCTTTCTCTGTATTGGTCTTACCGCTCTTGAAGTTATCATGGAAATACTAATGCCCTTTGTCACCGCCATAATCATTGACAGGGGACTTGAGGCAGGCAACCTTCCGGTTGTATACCGCTACGGAGCTCTTATGGTTGTCATGTCCTTCCTGAGCCTTGCCTTCGGCGCTCTTGCCGGAAAGAATGCGGCCAGTGCGGCGTCCGGGCTGTCGGCGAATCTGCGTGAAGCGATCTACGCCAACATTCAGACATTTTCCTTTTCCAATATTGACAAATTCAGTGTACCGGGACTGGTTACCAGAATGACCACGGATATCACCAACGTGCAGAACGCTTACATGATGATCATCCGTGTGGCTGTCCGCGCCCCGCTGAATCTGATTTTCAGCTTTGCCATGTGCATGATCATCAGTCCGCGGCTGAGTTCCATGTTCCTCATTGCCGTTGTATTCCTCGTGGCAGTCATCGGTTCTATCATGGTAGTGACGCTGAAGATCTTCCGCCAAGTATTTCAGAAATATGACGATCTGAATGCCAGCGTACAGGAAAACGTAACCGCCATCCGCGTGGTCAAAGCTTTTGTCCGCGAAGACCATGAGGACAAGAAATTTTCCAAAGCCTCAAAAATGCTCTATGACCTTTCCGTAAAGGCAGAGGGCCTTCTGGCATTCAATAACCCGGCCATGATGGTGGCTGTCTATTTCTGCATCATTTCCGTATCCTGGTTCGGAGCGCAGTTTATTGTGGGAGGCACCCTGACGACAGGCGATCTGACCAGCCTCTTCAGCTACATCATGGCTCTGCTGATGAGCCTGATGATGCTCTCCATGGTAGTAGTTATGATCAGTATGTCCATGGCAAGTATCCGCCGTATCAGTGAAGTGCTGAATGAAAAAGCAGATCTGACAGATCCTGAAAATCCCGTATCTGATGTGGCAGACGGAAGTATTGATTTCAACCATGTGAATTTTTCCTATAAGCATGGCAGCGGAAAAAATGCTCTGACAGATATTGATATTCATATTAAGAGCGGAGAAACCATCGGTGTGATCGGAGGAACAGGCTCCGGAAAAAGCAGTCTGGTCAACCTGATCTGCCGCCTGTATGACGTGGATTCAGGTTCTGTCTGCGTAGGAGGTGTGGACGTCCGCAAGTATGATACGGAAGTCCTTAGAAATCAGGTTTCTGTAGTACTTCAGAAAAACACGCTGTTCTCCGGCACTATTCTCGAAAATCTGCGCTGGGGAAATCCGGACGCTACAGATGAGGAATGTATGGAGGCATGTAAAGCGGCATGTGCTGATGAATTTATCGACAGAATGCCCGCCGGTTATCAGACAAAAATCGAAAGAGGCGGCTCTAACGTATCCGGCGGCCAGAAACAGCGTCTGTGTATCGCCAGAGCGCTTCTGAAGAAACCGAAAGTTCTGATCCTGGATGACTCCACCAGCGCAGTGGATACCGCCACAGATGCCAGCATCCGCGCTGCTTTCGCAAAAAAAATTCCGGGAACCACAAAGATTATTATCGCTCAGCGTGTCTCCAGTGTGGAATCCGCAGACAGAATCCTTGTTCTGAATGACGGACGGATCAATGCTTTTGACACCCACGAAAATCTGCTGAAGACAAATGCAATTTATCAGGATATCTATAATTCACAGCTTGAAGGCAGCGGCGACTTTGACCAGCCGGCCTGAGCAGCAGAAAGGAGGAAAACCGATCTATGAACGAAAAAGTGAATGAAAAGAAACCGGAAGGCCGTATGAATACAGCCACGAAGCTGATCAGCCGTGTAATCCGGTATATGCTTCATTATTATAAAATACCGTTTCTTATTGTACTTGCCTGTATATTGGTCACTGCCATCGCCACGGTAGTGGGAGCAACATTTCCTCAGAAGCTGGTGGATGATTATATCACTCCTATGCTCCAGAACGGCTCCAGAGACTTCAGCGGACTTGCCTCCGACCTTGTCCGCCTGGCATGCATTATGGGTCTTGGCGTGATTACGGCCTTCTCCTACAACAGGATCATGGTCAATGTAAGCCAGGGAACCATGCGCAGATTAAGGGATGATCTGTTCAGCAAAATGGAATCTCTGCCTATCAAATATTTTGACACCCATGCTCACGGTGATATCATGTCCGTGTATACCAACGATGTGGATACCCTCCGGCAGCTTCTCAGCCAGAGCATTCCTCAGATTATCAACTCCATAATCACCATGGCGGCCACTCTGGTTACCATGATTATTCTGAATCCGGCACTGACCGTTATTTCCATACTGACAGCCGCAGTCATGCTCCTTGTGACTTCCAATTTTTCAAAGCTGTCAGGAAAATACTTCATCCGCCAGCAGATCGATCTTGGTACAGTAGACGGATTTATTGAAGAAATGCTGGACGGCCAGAAGGTTGTAAAAGTCTTTTGCCATGAAGAAGCGGCTAAAAGAGAGTTCCACGAAGTAAACGAAAGGCTGCGGGACAGCACGAACAAAGCAAACCGCTACGCCAACCTGCTGATGCCGATTAACGCCAATATCGGCTGGATCAGCTATGCGCTGGTTGCCATTGTAGGCGCAATCCTGGGCATCAACGGCCTGGCAGGAGTAACCATTGGTACTGTTGTCACCTTCGTCGGCCTGAACAAAAGTTTTACAAACCCCATTACCCAGGTCAGCCAGCAGATCAACTTTGTGGTTAATGCCGCGGCAGGAGCACAGCGAGTATTTGATTTGATGGATCAGACGCCGGAAGTGGACGAGGGCTATGTAGAACTTGTAAACGCCGTGGAAGACGAAAACGGAAACCTTACGGAATCTCCTGTAAGAACAAATCTGTGGGCATGGAAGCATCCCCACAAGGCGGACGGAACCGTTACCTATACAAAGCAGGAGGGCGGCGTTGTATTTGACGATGTGGATTTCGGATATAATGAAGATAAGATCGTCCTTCACAACATCAGTCTCTATGCGAAGCCCGGACAGAAAATCGCTTTTGTAGGCGCAACCGGAGCAGGCAAAACTACAATCACCAACCTGATCAACCGCTTTTACGATATTGCTGACGGCAAAATCCGCTACGACGGCATTAATATCAACAAAATCAAAAAGCCAGATCTGCGGAGATCCCTGGGAATGGTTCTGCAGGACACTCATCTGTTTACCGGAACTGTTATGGACAATATCCGTTACGGAAAACTGGACGCCACAGATGAAGAGTGTATAAAGGCGGCCAAACTTGCCAATGCGGACGGATTTATCCGCCGTCTCCCTGACGGATACAACACCATGCTTACCGGAGACGGGGCCAACCTGAGCCAGGGGCAGAGGCAGCTTCTTGCCATTGCCCGTGCAGCCGTTGCAGACCCGCCGGCCCTGATTCTGGACGAGGCAACCTCCTCTATTGACACACGTACAGAGAAACTGGTGCAGGCCGGCATGGACGCTCTGATGAAGGGTCGAACCACTTTTGTCATCGCACACCGGCTGTCCACTGTTAAAAACTCCGACTGTATCATGGTTATGGAGCAGGGCCGCATCATTGAAAGAGGCACCCATGATGAACTGATTGAAGCCAAAGGTAAATATTATCAGCTGTACACCGGAAACTTCGTCTCCTGATACAGACACAGAAACCCGTATTGCAGCTGCAGAATAAGCCCTCCCGGGCAGACAGCCAGATAAAAGGCTGCTGCCGGAAGGGCTTATTTTATCCCACTGTTTTCAGTTCGTCACAGGCTCTTCTTTATCCTTCACCTGAAACACAATTGTTACTTTAAATAGATCGCCGTCGAGATACAGCCGGAACTCGCCGCCCTGAAGCTCAGTCAGGCTTTTCGCTATAGAAAGGCCAAGACCGCTTCCTTCCGTATTTCTGGAAACGTCTCCCCGGATAAATCTCTCCGTAAGCTCATCGGCAGAAATATTCAGGGGCTGTGCGGAAATATTTTTCAGAGAGAAAATCACCTTTGGTTTTTTCACCTTAATTTCCGCGTAAACTCTGGTGTTCTCCATGGCATATTTCGATACGTTTCCGAACACATTTTCCAGAACTCTCCACATTCTGCGTCCGTCCGCACAGATGATGGCCTCTTCCTCTTCAAAATGAATCATTAGAGACAGATTCTTTTCCTGG
Source organism: Candidatus Blautia excrementipullorum (assembly GCA_019118645.1). GTDB lineage: Bacteria > Bacillota > Clostridia > Lachnospirales > Lachnospiraceae > Blautia_A > Blautia_A excrementipullorum. Next base: position 5,341 of record DWYN01000140.1, read on the forward strand.
AATTTTTCTTCGAATTCGCCAATCACCTGATGCACCAGTTCCACAAAATTCAGATCTGTCATCTCCAGAGAAATATTTCCTGTGCTCGCCTTGGAGGCTTCCACCACATCCTCTGTAAGATTCTTCAGCCTCTGGGCCTTTTCCTCCAGAATCTCCAGGTATCCGCAGATCTTGGGATCCGTGGGATTTTCCCGCTTCAGAAGGTCGATATAATTAATGATCGAGGTAAGAGGCGTCTTAATGTCATGAGACACATTTGTGATCAGCTCCGTCTTCATCCTCTCATTTTTCAAGCTGTTTTCCACCGCCGCGTCAAGTCCTTCGCCGATGCGGTTGATATATTCCGCTATGGTTTTCTGTTCCCCTGTCAGCTTTTCCAGCGGAATCTTGTACTGAAGATCCCCGTCGGTGATTTTTTTCAGTCCCTTCAGAATAATCTCCCTTCCCTGCGCCTTTCTCAGAAGATAAACAAGGCCTGCCGCATCCGCAGCCAGAAGAACAAAGAGCATCACAAGACCGCCGTCGGCAATAATAAGACACACAATAAGCTGAAAGAAACAGAAACCTCCGAAAATCAGAGTCATCTTTATCCGTCCGGATGTGTTGTGAGAAAAAATTTCCGCCGCATCCTTCGCCGCTTCTCCCACAGCGCGGAACGCTTTCGCCGCCAGTCTGAAAATCCACCTTGTAAGGCTGTGTTTCCATAAGGATTTCGCCTTTATCCGCCTTGCAAGGCTCAGCCATCCGGTGAAAAACCAGAGGGCAGTCCACAGGCCCAGCACATTGAAGAGCATCACATAGCCCACTGTCGGACTGATGTCCAGATTCCAGGAAGACGCATTCAGAATAACCGTGATTCCGGCAGCCCAGATTCCCACTACCAGGGCTGCTGCAATTTCTGTCAACCAGCGGTCAAAGAAATTCAGATGCACTTCCTCGTCCTGGTTGTTCCTTCCTGCGCCTGCGGTCAATACAATCAGGCTTGCAACAAACAGTACAAGAGAGGCCGCTCCTGCCGCCAGGGCCGGTATCATCCATCTGGCATATGTCTGGTACTGGTCTCTGGCTTGTGCCAGAAAATCAGGCACCGCAAGCTCCCTGTCCGTCCAGACGGCAAAAACATAGTCCGATTTGTCTGTGCTGACGCCGTCTGCCAGATGACGCCAGCGCTCCAGTCCGATGTTCAGTGTGGTTTTGAGATTCGTTCCCCCTTCTTCCGGCGAAAGAACTGCATAGCGGTTGCCGCCTTTTTCCGCCAGCTTCGATACGCTCTCATAATCCGAAGATTCCAGATCCTCCACGTTTGTATATACTTTATCCGCCCCGTTGTCAGCAAAAAGATAGTTGAAATTCGTCCGGCCCGGGCCGTAGGTCTCCTCCAGTGTCTTCTGCGCTTCCACAGATAAGGCCGCCTGATTCAGCGCCGAAGAAAGGGCATTATACGCCTCATATATTTTTCCCTTCCACTGAGGATCTTCGTTCAGCACCTCCAGGATGCTGTCCGCGCCTTCCGGAGAGTATTTTTCAGGAATGGCATAGTCTGAGAAATTGAAAACGTCTGTATAGACCACGTTTCCCTCCGCATCCGTCACAGCAGCGCCGTAAAAGCTGTCCTGAATGCCTGTCCCGTAAGTAAACTCCCGCATTCTCAGCCATTCCAGAAGTTCCGCGTTTCCATCAAAGGCATTCTCCGCGTCACTGTATTCGTATGCCTGTTCGGAATCTGCGTCTATCTGAAATTTCAGTTCTCCGTTCTCAATCTTCTCCGCGAAATCATCATAATACAGGTACTCTTCCTCTCCATTTTCCTTTTTGCAGATCAGAATATTTTCGGTATCTTCGCCCAGCCAGTCGTCCTCCACCCACTGCGCCAGATCTTCCACACTGTACGCAAGCCCGGAGGTATTCCTATAGCTGAGCGCATCCCCGTCGGCAACCTCCTTCAGATCGATTACTCCGCTGCCGTCTCCAAGAAATTTCTGCTGTTCCAGCGCACCCACGACTGTGCCGGCATTTGTATACATATCCATGGAAAAGCTTCTTGAATCCACATAAATCTCACTGTCAAAGGGCTGTATCCCCATGCCTGCAATCCCGGCCACAGTGCCTGCACTGACCGCGGCCATTTCCAGGGACAGAACCCCCACAGCCAGCCAGATACCCTTTATCCCTTTTCTTCTGTACCATCTCTTCTTCATAACTTTTTACCCCTTTCTGCACAAAATCCTTTCCTCTACGAAATCTTTTCCACCTTATAGCCCAGTCCCCAGACAACCTTCAGGTACCGCGGTTCTCTCGGATTGATCTCGATTTTTTCCCGGATATGCCGGATATGAACCGCCACGGTATTGTCCGCCGCTATGGCCTCTTCGTTCCATATATTTTCATAAATCTGACTGATGGAAAACACTCTTCCCTTGTTCTTTACCAGGAAAAGCAGGATCCGGTACTCAATCGGCGTCAGCTTCACCAGATCTCCGTCCACCCGGACCTCCTTTTTGTCATCATCTATGGAAAGACCGCCGGTCTCATAGACATTCGCCTTCCGGATTTCGGAAGCAGCTCCCAGCTGGGTGTACCTCCGAAGCTGGGATTTCACTCTGGCCACCAGTTCCAGAGGATTAAAGGGCTTTGTCACATAGTCGTCAGCGCCTACATTCAGGCCCAGGATTTTATCCGCGTCCTCTGATTTCGCGGAAAGAATAATGATAGGAAGAGAAAGCTCCTCCCGGATCTTCAGCGTAGCCCGGATCCCGTCAAGCTTCGGCATCATTACATCAATTACCAGAAGATCCACCGGACTGCTTCTGAGAATGTGAAGAGCCTCCTCGCCGTCATATGCTTTCTGTACATGGTGTCCCTCCTGGGTCAGATAAATTTCAATTGCTTCCACAATGGCTTTGTCGTCGTCACAAACAAGTATTTCCGCCACTTTCTCTACCTCCTGATCATTCATGCTTTCCTGTCGGACAGATTCCGGATCCCTCCGTCCCCTCTGTGATCTGTTATCCTAAGAATATCAGCTTAACTTTAAGATGAAAGGGGTAATTTATTAATATATTCTTAAGATGCAGATAAAATATAAAACCGTTCTGCAGGGCGGCTCCCGGACAGCCCGGAGCCGTTTCCGCCCAGAATATTGTATGCAGAGGCGGAAGATCCGTCAAGTCCGCCTTATCCGGCGCATCCCGCCGTCTTCAGAAACTCTTTCATCGCGCGGCTGAAATACCGTCCTTTTTTCCAGTAGAAAAACAGATTCCGGCTGCTGTCGTCCCCCTTAAGTTTATAGTAAATTACATTGGGATTATCTGTCCCGTAAATAATCAGGGTATCGCTTATAAAGGAAATCCCCAGCCCGGAACAGGTAACATGATATGCCGTCTGCTGCTGGTCAAGCTCAAAAATCACCTTAGGCGAAAATCCGTGAAGCTGGCAGAGATTTATTGCCCTTTTTCTTGTGTCATTATCTGGTTTCAGCAGTACAAAGGGTTCTTCTTTAAAATATTCCAGAGGCACCGCCGGGAAATCGGATACCGCCTGCACCCCGGCCCGGATTTCCTCTGCTGACAGAGCATAGCTTCCAAGCTTTTCATTAATGGCAAAGGCCCCGGGAACAGCCAGAAGAAGATGTTCCTTCTGATACACGCAGCTGTCGAATACCGCAGAATCCAGAATGCAGTTATCCATCAAAAGATCCACGCCCCCGTTCTGCAGTAGCTCTTCCAGCTTGGAGGTATTTTCTTCTACAAGAGCGATTTTAACCAGAGGATATTTTCTGGAAAACTTTCCCATAATCTGGGGAAGGATCCAGGAGGAAAAAAGACTGCTTCCTCCAAGTGTAAGACTTCCTGTCCTCAGACCTTCCAGGTCATTGATATAGTGCATAAATTCGCTCTCCGCGGCCATCATTTTCTCCACCGCGGCAATATATTTTTCCCCGCACTCCGTAAGCTTCAGCGGTTTCGTGCTTCTGTCAAAGATCGCATACCCCACCTTCTGCTCCGCCCGCTTTACCGCCGCGCTCAGCGACGGCTGGGAAATAAAAAGCTTCTGAGCGGCCTTTGAGAAACTTTTCTCTTTGTACACTTCATAGACATATTCCTTTCCCTGAAACATTCTGGCATCATCTTCGTACATAATCTCATCCTCCTCAAAGATAAATGTTCCGGATCTCTTATTTTGCATAGTTTTTAAGCTATACAAAATATACAAATATAAGTATTTGATTATATTATAGGCCGCGAGTATACTGAACACAACAGGAAGATTGCTCAGGAACGCCTGAAAATAGAAAACGTAAGGAGAATCATTATGGATACCACAAATACAACAGATTACCGCAAAGAAAAAGACTCCATCGGCGTGAAAAATGTCCCGGAAGATGTTTACTACGGCGTACAGTCCCTCCGGGCCGCCGAAAACTTTCCGATCACCGGACTGAATATGCATCCGGAAATCATCAACAGCCTGGCATATATCAAAAAAGCCGCCGCCATCACCAACTGTGAGATCGGAATACTGGACAAGAAAAGGGCTACGGCCATCGTTCAGGCCTGCGATGAGATCATTGCCGGAAAGTTCCACGAAGACTTTATTGTAGATCCGATTCAGGGCGGCGCCGGCACCTCTCTGAACATGAACGCAAATGAGGTAATCGCCAACCGTGCCATTGAGATTCTCGGAGGCCATAAAGGAGATTATTCCATAGTCAACCCCAACGACCATGTCAACTGCGGCCAGTCTACCAACGATGTCATTCCCACCGCCGGAAAGATGACCTCTCTCAGACTGCTGAAAAATCTGAAGAAAGAGCTTCTCCGTCTTCACAAGGCATTTTGTGACAAAGCTGCGGAGTTTGACCATATTATTAAAATGGGCCGCACCCAGATGCAGGATGCTGTTCCCATCCGGCTGGGCCAGGAATTCCAGGCTTACTCCGTAGCGGTGAAAAGAGACATTAACCGTATGGACAAGGCTATGGATGAAATGCGCACCCTGAACATGGGAGGCACCGCCATTGGAACAGGAATTAACGCAGATGAAGCTTATCTGGAACGTATTGTCCCCAATCTGGTGGAAGTTTCCGATATGGAATTTGTCCAGGCATTTGACCTGATTGACGCAACCCAGAATCTTGATCCCTTTGTAGCAGTATCCGGCGCCATCAAGGCCTGCGCTGTAACTCTTTCCAAAATCGCCAATGATCTCCGTCTGATGTCCTCCGGCCCGAGAGCCGGCTTCGGAGAAATCAATCTTCCGGCACGCCAGAACGGTTCCTCTATTATGCCCGGAAAAGTAAATCCTGTCATACCGGAGGTGGTAAACCAGGTGGCCTTTAATATTATCGGAAACGATGTGACCATTACGATGGCAGCCGAGGCAGGCCAGCTGGAGCTGAATGCCTTTGAGCCCATTATTTTCTACTGTATGTTCCAGTCCATCGACACTCTGGCCTATGCTGTGCGCACCTTTGTGGACAACTGTATTACAGGAATTACGGCCAACGAAGAGCGCTGCCGCTATCTGGTGGAAAACAGCGTCGGCGTCATTACCGCCATCTGTCCTTACGTCGGTTATCAGAAAGCAGCAGATATAGCCAAACAAGCAATGAAAACCGGAGAATCTGTACGAAGCCTGATCCTCAGAGAAAATCTTCTGAGCAAAGAGGAACTGGACCTGATTCTAAATCCGGTCAGCATGACGGAACCCGGAATTTCCGGCAAGGATCTTTTCCGCAAAAAGGCCCAGGACATCAGCAAGTAGTCTTCCCAAAGGATCGGATTTTTCGACTTGACAAACTTGCTCCACTTTTCTATAATATTAGTAACCATTATTGTTATTATATATTATAGAAGAAGGGAGTGAGTTAATGGCCGCATTGAAATACAGCCGTCAGAGAGAATCCATAAAGGAATTCCTTATGACCCGTACAGATCATCCAACCGCAGATACTGTGTATGAAAATATGAAAATGATTTATCCTAATATCAGCCTTGGAACTGTTTACCGCAATCTCTCCCTCCTGTCTGATATTGGCGAAATACAGAAGCTTTCCAGCTTCGGCGGCGCCGACCGTTTTGACGGAAGAACGGAGCCCCACTGCCACTTTATCTGCACCAGATGCGGATGTGTGCAAGATCTGGAAATGGAGGATCTGGCAGAGATTATCCGGAAAGCCGGGGAGAATTTTAAGGGAGAAATTACAGAATGTACCGCCAGATTTTCCGGGCTTTGCGAAAACTGTTTAAAAAAAGAAAAATGTTAAGATTTCCCCTTGACATTTAGATACCTTTGTGTTAGATTAAAGATATAGCAAAACAGTAACAATTACTATTATTAATTAAAACAAACTAAGAAAAGGAGATAATTACTATGGCAAAATGGGTATGTAGTGTATGTGGTTATGTTTATGAAGGCGAGACAGCTCCGGAAGTATGTCCAATCTGCAAGGCTCCGGCTGAGAAATTCACAAAGCAGGATTCTGAAATGTCCTGGGCTGCTGAGCATGTAGTAGGCGTTGCAAAAGGCGTAAGCGAAGATATCCTTGCTGACCTGAGAGCAAACTTCGAAGGCGAGTGCTCTGAAGTTGGTATGTATCTGGCAATGGCTAGAGTTGCTCACAGAGAAGGTTATCCGGAAATCGGATTATACTGGGAAAAAGCAGCTTACGAAGAAGCAGAACATGCAGCGAAATTTGCTGAACTGCTTGGCGAAGTTGTAACAGACAGTACCAAGAAGAACCTTGAAATGCGCGTTGCAGCAGAAAACGGCGCTACTGCAGGTAAATTCGATCTTGCAAAACGTGCAAAAGAAGCTAACCTTGACGCAATTCATGATACTGTTCATGAAATGGCAAGAGACGAAGCTCGTCACGGAAAAGCATTCGCCGGCCTTCTGAAGAGATATTTCGGCTAATCTGAAATTCTATAGGAAAATACGGGACCGGCATTAACTGCCGGTTCCCTGATATCATTCTGTATCCTGGTCTATTTTATAATATAGCAGGATAAGCGAAACTATAATAATGGATTTGATAAGAGACTTGGAGAAAAGCAGTGTCACCAATAAACGGCATCAGCAGCATCACAGGTCTCTTTTTTACAAACAGGAGGAATTTATGTCTAAATATGCAGGAACCAAAACAGAAAAGAACCTGATGGCGGCCTTTGCCGGGGAGTCTGAGGCAAGAAACAAATATACTTTCTATGCTTCCGCAGCAAAAAAAGCCGGATACGAACAGCTTGCCGCCCTTTATCTTGAAACAGCAGACCAGGAAAAAGAGCATGCAAAAATGTGGTTCAAAGAATTCCACGGAATTCATGATATCGCAGAAAATCTGGAAGACGCCGCAGCAGGCGAAAACTTTGAATGGACAGACATGTATGCCCGGATGGCAAGAGAAGCCCGCGAAGAAGGTTTTGAGGAGCTTGCTCTGAAGTTCGAGGGTGTAGCCAGAGTAGAAGCAGCTCATGAAAAGCGCTACAAAAAACTTCTGGAATCCTACAAAAACGATAAGACTTTTAAGGGAGACGCTCCTTTAGGCTGGAAGTGCCGCAACTGCGGTTATGTACATATGGCGGAGGAAGCGCCGGAAGTCTGCCCGGTATGCGCGCATCCCAGAGCTTACTTTGAGCGCAAAGTAGAAAACTACTGATAATTCCCGCTTTTCATCCATAAGAAAAGCCAGAGGAAAATCAACGTACACCGTATGATTTTTCTCTGGCTTTTTCGCCGCTTTAATTTTCCGCGATTTTTCTCCTGCTGACCTCGCGTACTTCCTCTCTCAGTTTCTTCATATATTCCGAAAACTCCACCTTATCGTTGCCATAAGTCATCTGAAGAGAATATTCCAGAGGAAGCCAGGTGCGGATATCTGATTCATTGTGCTGTATCAGGGCCTCCAGATTGTCCAGAGCCTTGAATATCTTTGCTTCCAGAGAGTTCCTCTCCTTCATTTCCCGGAAGAGTTCCTGCATTTCTTCCGCAAAAGGCGCCGGAAGGTCTCTTACCCATGCGGACAGAAGCTCGTCTTCTCTTTTTTCATCCTTTTCAGTCTTTTCAAATGTGGGGATATCTCCTGTAAAAGCCTCCCCCAGATCATGTATCAGGCACATTTTAAGAAGCTTTTCCAGATCCGCCTCTGGAAACTCGCTGCTAACAAAATACGCCATCAGCGCTGTCCTCCAGGAATGCTCCGCTACGCTTTCTCTTCTTCCGCCTGAGGTATAACAGTGTCTCACCGCATCTTTCAATTTTTCCGCCGTTCCCATAATCTCCAGCAGTTTTCCAGGTTCCATCTCTTTCCTCCCTCTTCTCTTCCATCCGGCTTCTTTTTTCTGTATTTTTCATGTCTTCCAGTGATCCGGCAGCCGCACTTTCCCGGCCAAAATCCGCTTCCGCCCCGGGCGCTCAGCTTTCCAGAGCCTGGGCAGCCTCTCCGAGACGGTTATAAATCGTCACCGCGTCTGTAATATGCGGAGTTCCCGCCGAAAACGCCCCCGCCGTCACCAGTATGTACTCTGTACCGTCAATCTCTGCAAAACTCGCCAGGCACAGCCCTGCGTCATTTGTAAATCCGGTTTTGCCTCCCAGTATTTTGCCGCCTATCACTGAAGGATCCGGAAGATTATTGAACATACTGCTGTAAAAAGTAATTCCATCCGGATGGATATTGGTCCCGGGAGTAGAATGATAGGGGCTCTCGATGATTTCCCGGAAAGTTTCATTTCGGATCGCGTACTTCAGAAGAACAGCAATGTCCTTCACAGTGCTGTAATGATTCGGATCATGAAGTCCTGTGCTGTCGCAGAAGTGTGTCCCGTCCATTCCCAGCTTCTCCGCCTTCTGATTCATGAGCTCCACAAACCCTTCTTCCGATCCGGCAATCGTATCCGCCAGCGCAATACAGCATTCCGCCCCTGAGGGAAGCATGACGCCGTAGAGAAGATCGATGGCTCTTACGGTTTCATCCGGCTGAAACCCTGCCTGTGTGGCGTCTCTCTCATACAGCCCGGCGAACGTCTCATTTGTCAGTGTAATCTCCTGGTTCAGATCATCCAGCTCCTCTATCGCCACGATAGCCGTCATGATCTTTGTCATAGAAGCAGGGTACATCGTCTCCTCACTGTTGATCTCCCCGATGACTTTTCCGCCTTTGGCCTGCATCAGCACTGCATAGGTGCTGTTGATCCCGCTGATATCCAGTTCCTGCACCACCGGCTTTCCAAGCTGCGCCAGCCAGTCGCCGAATCCGGAACGCCAGCCCAGCATCAGCACCAGAGCCAGGACAGCTGCAATTTCCACTGCAATACAGAGAAACAGCGTGCTTCTCTTCCTTCTCCTTCTGTTTTTTCTTCTCCTGTTATCTGCCACGTAAATTCCTCTCCTTCAATATCAGCTCTGTATGAGCACGGACAGCTGCCGCACCTTCTTCTGCTGTTCTGTGATTTTTCTTTTTATCTTATCATACTACCATGGCTTTCTGTAAAGTATCTTTAAAATCTCACTTCAGTCTTCCATAATACATATCGCTGAAAGTCCCTTCCATCCCACCGCTTTCGGCGTCATCTGAGACAATGCGGCGGATACAATCATAATAACCAGAATCACTCCAAAAGTTATCTTCTGCTTCTCAGTCTTTTCTGCCTGTCCGAATTCCCAGGCAGGATTTCATTATAGCACAGAAATTCAGCTCCTGCATCCTGGCCGAATGTTTTTCGCCGAAAATCCACTGCTTTCTCATATAGATCATAGAAACCGTTTTCGCTCATGGCAATAAAAAAAGGCATCCTTATCGGATACCTTTTTTTACATCTATTTAAGCTAATTTCATCGGGTTGATCTTTACGCCAGGTCCCATTGTAGAAGTCAGTGTTACGCTCTTCAGATACTGACCCTTTAAGGTACTGGGTCTTGCCTTCAGAATAGCCTCAATAAGCGTCTGGAAGTTGTCGCTTAACTGTTCCTCAGTAAAGGATGCTTTCCCTACCGGAACATGGATGATATTGGTCTTGTCAAGACGATACTCGATCTTACCTGCTTTGATATCATGAACCGCTTTGGTAACATCCATAGTTACTGTTCCGGCTTTCGGGTTCGGCATAAGACCTTTCGGTCCAAGTACACGTCCCAGACGTCCTACAACGCCCATCATATCCGGTGTAGCAACAACAACGTCGAAATCCAGCCATCCCTCGTTCTGAATTCTCGGGATAAGCTCCTCAGCGCCTACATACTCAGCGCCTGCAGCCTTTGCTTCCTCTGCCTTTGCATCCTTTGCGAATACAAGCACACGAACCTTTTTGCCGGTTCCGTGAGGAAGAACTACTGCTCCACGGATCTGCTGGTCAGCGTGACGTCCGTCGCAGCCTGTACGGATGTGTGCCTCGATTGTCTCATCGAATTTGGCAACTGCTGATTTTTTTACAAGGCTGATTGCCTCTGCGGTATCATATAATGTTGCGCGGTCTACTGCTTTCGCAGCTTCCACGTATCTTTTTCCTCGTTTCATTTCTATAACCTCCTGTGGTAATTGCGGGAACTTCCCTCCCACTTCATTTTGTAGTTTCTGTCCTGTACTTAGTCTACTACTTCAATTCCCATGCTTCTTGCAGTACCTGCAATCATGCTCATGGCTGCCTCAAGAGAAGCCGCGTTCAGGTCCTTCATCTTCAGCTCTGCGATCTCCTGGATCTGAGCCTTAGTAACCTTTGCAACCTTTGTCTTGTTCGGCACGCCGGAACCGGATTTAATGTTTGCTGCCTTCTTCAGAAGAACTGCTGCCGGCGGAGTTTTGGTTATGAAGCTGAAACTTCTGTCTGCATAAACAGTAATCACAACCGGGATGATCAGATCTCCCTGGTCTGCTGTTCTAGCATTGAACTCTTTTGTAAACTGTACGATGTTTACTCCGTGCTGTCCAAGAGCCGGACCTACAGGCGGCGCTGGGGTTGCCTTGCCAGCCGGAATCTGTAATTTAATATAACCTGTTACTTTTTTTGCCATTTTTCGGCACCTCCTATGTGGTATTGGCGGGGGTGTTTCCCTCCCACTTAAAATGTGTTACGCTTTCCTGATTTCTGCGAAACTTATTTCTACCGGCGTTTCGCGGCCAAACAATTCAACATTGATGGTAACCATCTGCTTCTGAGTATTAATTGCAGTGACAACTCCTGCGGTGTCCTTCCAGGCTCCGCCTGTGACAACCACCATATCGCCTTCTGCAAAATCCACCTGGACGGTTTCTTCCCTGATTCCCAGCGGTCTCATTTCCTCCTCCGTAAGCGGTACAGGCTTGGATCCCGGTCCTACAAACCCGGTTACACCTCTGGTGTTGCGGACAACATACCAGGTATCGTCGTTCATGACCATATTAATCAGTACATATCCCGGAAACATTTTTTTCTGAACCTGCTTTGCAGCTCCATTCTTCATTTCCACGACTTCCTGCAGAGGAACACGAACTTCAAGAATCTGGTCTTCCAGGTGTCTGTTCTCGATTGTTTTTTCAATGTTGGCTTTTACCTTGTTCTCATACCCGGAATAGGTATGAACAACATACCATTTCGCTTCTGACATACAATCACCGTTATCCTTATCTTATTAAAAGATTAATACCTTCCAGAATAGCTGAATCCATAATGCTGATCATCACAGCCAGAATAATTGTAATCACTGTCACCGCTACCGTCTGCTTTGCCAGAGTAGGTCTGTCAGTCCATACAATCTTTTTGAATTCTGATCGCAGTCCCTGAAACCAGTTTTTCTTCTGACGCTTGCCAGTAGATTTTACTTTCTCCTGCATAGTCTAAACCTCACAATCTCTGTGATTACTTCGTTTCCTTGTGCAGAGTATGTCTACGGCAGAACTTACAATATTTCTTGGTTTCCATACGCTCAGGATGGTTTTTCTTTTCCTTGGTCATATTGTAGTTACGCTGTTTGCACTCCGTACAAGCCAATGTAATCTTTACGCGCACAACTTCCACCTCCAGTGTTTTCATTTGCATGGTCTTCTTCTGTCCGTTTTCGGGCATAAAAAAAAGACCCAACTTCCATGTCGCTTGTCTAGTTTATCACAGAACATACATGGAAGTCAAGTCTTTTCCCTTTATTTCTGCCTTTAATTATTGCCCCGGCACTGTTTCTGCCGCTGCCTGCGGCAGGACGCATGAGCCGTTTATTTCTTTTTTGCTTTGCCCAGATAGGCGGCCTTCACCGACTCGTTCTCCGCCAGCTCCTGTCCGGTGCCGAACAGAGTGATCCTTCCGGTTTCCATAACATATCCGTGATTTGCCGCGTGAAGCGCCATGTTGGCGTTCTGTTCCACCAGAAGGATGGTCTTTCCCTGGCGGTTGATCTCACGGATAATATCAAACACACTGCGCACGATCAGCGGCGCGAGTCCCAGAGACGGCTCGTCCATCATAATAATTTCCGGTCTGCTCATCAGGGCTCTGGCAATGGCCAGCATCTGCTGCTCGCCGCCGGAGAGCGTTCCGGCAAGCTGCCAGTGCCGTTCCTTAAGCCTCGGAAACAGATCGTAGCACCAGTTCAGATCGTCCTCCAGGGAATCCTTTCTCATGTAGGCACCGATCTTCAGATTTTCCAGAACCGTGAGATCCGCAAAAACTCTTCTGCCTTCCGGCACCAGAGTGATGCCTTTTGCCACGATCTGCTCCGGCGCTTTGCCGGCGATCTCCTGCCCGTCCAGAAGAATGCTTCCCGACGCCGGCTTCACAAGACCTACGATCGAACGGAGGGTAGAGCTTTTTCCCGCTCCGTTTGCGCCGATCAGGGTAACCACCTCTCCCTTCGGAACCTGAAAGCTGATGTTCTTCACAGCCTGGATTCCGCCGTAGGACACACTCAAATCCTTTACTTCCAGTATATTACTCATCAACGCTACCTCCCAGATATGCTTCGATTACCCTCGGATTGTTCTGAATCTCCTCCGGAGTGCCGGATGCAATGGGTTTTCCGAAATCGAGCACATAGATTCTGTCGGAAATCTCCATAACAAGATCCATGTGATGCTCGATCATAAAAATAGTGAGACCGAATTCATCCCGGATTCTTGCGATAAAGGCCGTCAGTTCGTCCGTTTCCTGAGGGTTCATTCCCGCCGCCGGCTCGTCCAGAAGCAGAAGCTCCGGTCTGGTAGCCATCGCCCTGGCAATCTCCAGACGCCGCTGCTTGCCGTAGGGAAGCGATGTGGCCAGCTCGTCCCGGACATCCTCCAGCCCGAGGATCTTCAGAAGCTCTTCCGCTTCCGCTCTCATCTGCGCCTCTTCTTTTCCGTTCAGGTGGAACGTCGCGGTAAACAGATTGCTCGTTCTTCTTAAATGCTTCGCGATCAGGATGTTTTCAAATACCGTCTGGCTTTTGAAAAGGCGGATATTCTGGAACGTCCTGGCAATTCCCATCTTTGTGATCCTGTCCGGCGTGGGCGCAAGCACGGAATTGTATTTTCCGCTGTTCTCGCCCTGATAGAGCTTTTTCATCTTGCCCTGCGGATGGTTTTCGATAATTTTCTTTCCATTAAAATATACTGCACCGTTGGTGGGGGCGTATACACCGGTGATCACGTTAAATGCCGTAGTTTTTCCGGCGCCGTTGGGGCCGATCAGGGAAATGATTTCTCCCTTGTTCACCTCCAGGTTCATATTGTCAACCGCGATCACTCCGCCGAACTGCATCGTCACATTCTCAACCTTCAGAACATTACTCATTGGAGTTTCCTCCTTTCGCCGTTTTCCTCTTCCTGGACTTTCCGGTAAAGAAGTTGCAGATACCCTGTACGGAAAACTCCTTTGTTCCCATAAGTCCCTTCCGGAAGAACAACACAATGATCATAATGATCACAGAAAAGACGACTTTTCGGAAACCGGAACGCAGAAGCGGTACATGAAAGCTTCCGATATAAGTATCGTTGTCCAGGAATCTCAGGATCCACTCCGAGAAGATAATGAACAGGAAGGAACTGATGCAGCTTCCCGTCACAGAACCGATTCCTCCGATCACCACGATCAGAAGGATTTCATACGTCATGGCAGACCGGAACATGGACGCCTGTATGGTGGTCTGGTACATGGCAAGCAGCGCTCCGGAAACACCGGCAAAGAACGAACTGATGGTAAATGCCATTCTCTTGTGATGAGCCAGATTGATCCCCATCGCCTCCGCGGCGATCTCGTCATCGCGGATTGCCTTGAAAGCGCGCCCGTAAGTGGAGTTGATCAGCATCACGATGATGGCAATGCAGATTCCGGATACCACAAAAGGAAACAGGATGCTGTTGTAAGTCGGGTAGCTCCTCAGGAGATTGGAGCCGTTTGTCAGCGGTCCGAGTTTATCCCACTGGAAAACCGCGCGGATGATCTCCGCAAATCCCAGCGTGGCAATCGCCAGATAATCGCTTTTCAGGCGGAGCACCGGAAGGCCGATCAGATATGCGAATACTGCCGCAACCGCGCCTGCCGCGATCAGAGCCACAACAACCGGCACCGTAAACTGAACGATACCGCCGTCAAAATACTGATAAACAAACTCTCTCTGATCCACCGGGATCGTCAGAATGCCGTATGTATAAGCGCCAAGAAGCATAAAGCCGGCCTGTCCCAGGGAAAAGAGTCCCGTAAAGCCGTTCAGAAGGTTCATGGAAACTGCTACCAGCGCGTAAATGGCGCCCTTTTCCAGAACGGTAAAAATCATTGCCGTGGACGGAAGCACATGCTCCATCACATATAAGACAACCAGCAACGCCACGATCAGGGAAACGTTTATGATTGTCGCTTTCTTCTTTGTCATAATCACGCCTCCTCTGTCATACCTTGTCCGTTGCCTTCTCGCCGAAGAGTCCCGTGGGCTTCGCGATCAGCACAACGATCAAAAGTGCAAATGTAAATGCATCGGAGAATGTGGTCCATCCCATTCCCTTGATGATGTTCTCACAGATACCGATGATAAACGCTCCGATCACCGCCCCGGGGATGGAGCCGATTCCTCCGAACACAGCTGCCACGAAGGCTTTCAGCCCCGGCATGGCGCCCACCGTCGGAGTAACGCCGGTGTAATTCGTGAAAAACAGAAGACTTCCCACTGCCGCCAGGAAAGAACCGATGATAAAAGTCATGCTGATGACAGAATTGATCTTGATCCCCATCAGCTGGGAAGTTTCAAAATCTTTTGCCGCGGCGCGCATGGCCATACCGATCTTCGTATATTTGATCAGCGCCACCAGGATCACCACCAGAAGGATCGTCAGGATCGGAGTGACCACCGTGACTCTCTTTGTACTGGCGCCGAAGACCTGAATCGTATCGCTGATCCAGGGGATCGCCGGATACTGCTGCGCAAGACCGCCTGTGATATACAGAGCAAGGTTCTGCAGCAGATAAGAAACACCGATTGCCGAAATCATGACCGACATTCTGGGCGCGGACCGGAGGGGCTTATATGCCACCCGTTCGATCAGGAATCCCAGGATGACCGTGGCGATCAGCACCAGCGGTATGGAAACATACATCGGCATGGATGCCGACGCGTAGATCATGATCAGACCTGCAATCATAAAAATATCGCCGTGAGCGAAGTTAATCAACCGTAATATGCCATACACCATGGTATAACCGATCGCGATCAGCGCATACTGACCTCCTACGGAAATGCCCGCGAGCAGGTATGGCAGATTCTTACTGAACCATTCCATGAAATCTCTCCCTAAAAATTAGTCTGTTTCTGTCCGGCTTCGCCGGATCTCTGCGAAAAAGTTTCCGGACTCCTATCACAACTTCGAGGCGGGGAGTTACTCCCGCCTCGAAGTATATCCATATTTCACTGTATCTTCTATTGCAAACGGCAGATCGATCCGCCGCATGCGTCAGACAACGAATGACTTTATTCCGCGGAAGCGACGCCCTGTTCTCCTACAAAATCCCATGCGCCGGTCTCGGTGTTCGCAGTCTTTACATAAGCGTTTTCTCTCATTGCGTCACCGTTTTCATCGAATTCCACATGTCCGCAGACACCGTCATAAGTCACATCCCAGAGAGCCTCGTTCACAGCCGCCGGATCTGTGGAGCCTGCAGCTTTGAGCGCTTCCAGAGCCACATAATATGCATCGTAACCCATTGCGGATACTGCCGCGATGGTATCGTCGCCGCCGTTGTTGGCAAGGTTCGTGGAATCGGAGTTAATATATTCCTTCATTCCGGCGTCAAATTCCTCATTGCCGCCTTCCTGATAGAACGTTGTTACATAAATCTGTACATCCTTGTCCTTTGCCGCGTTCAGGATAACGTTGGAATCCCAGGTATCGCCTGCCATGATCGGCATCTCAAGTCCCTGAGAAGCAGCCTGCTCAATGATCAGCGCTGCCGCCTCTGTGGAAGTGGGAGCAAAGAACACATCTGCCTCCGCATTTTTCGCGGATGTAATATAGGAAGCGAAATCACTGTTTCCTTCCGGGAAAGTCTCCTCTACGACTTCTCCGCCCAGCTCTTCAAAGGCCTGTGTGAAATAATGTCCCAGACCTGCGGAATAATCATCGCCCAGCTTGGTCAGCACATAGGCCTTCTTTGCCTCAAACTGCTCGCTGGCAAAATTCGCAAGTACGGTTCCCTGGAACGGATCCAGGAAGCAGATACGGAAATAATGGGTATTTCCCTGGGTAATCTGCGGATTCGTGCAGGTAACGCCGAGAGCCGGAACGCCGCCCTGCTTGAAGATGTCAGACGCCGCGATGGAAACGCCGGAACCATAGGAACCCAGGACAATGGAAACACCGTCGCTCACAAGCTGAGACGCTGCGGAAGGTCCCTTGTCATTGGAAGATTCGTTGTCCACGATATCCAGCTCCACTGTATACTCCGTTCCGTCGATCTCTACGGTAGGCGTTTCACTGTTCGCATACTGAATCCCCAGTGTTTCCTGTTTTCCGCCGGCGCCGTTATCTCCGGACGCAGGCTCATACACACCGATCTTTACCGTATCTGCAGCAAAAGCCGGTACTGCAGTGGCCGCAACCATCGCCGCGGCGATCAGAACGGACATAATTTTTTTCTTCATAATCTTATCCCTCCTCTTGTTCATTCACGAAAGACACTTGTATCTGCCCCTCGAACATGCCACAAATTATAGCACTGTTTCTCACTGTAATCAAGTAAAACATTAAAATTCCCGTCAATTTTTTTCACTTCCGTCCGTTTTTTTCTTGAAATACTTCCTTTAAATCCTTAATTTTCCCTTGTCAATCATAATTTGGTAGTGTATGATAAGAAATGTTCGGATCCTTTTCCGGCGGCCGGTGTCAGACAGCGGTTCCGGGAGCGGATTTTATATTATTTCTATGTATACAGGAGCGGATTTTATGTTAAAAAGATTCATGGATGACATGAGGAAATACTGGAAATATGCCATCTATTCTTCCAAGGCTCAGTTAAAATCCGAAATAGCCAATTCCTATCTCAACTGGCTGTGGTGGATACTGGATCCTCTTTGCTTCATGTTGATTTATGTATTTATGTTCGGTTATGTATTCAAATCCAGTGAACAGTATTTCGCTATATTCGTCTTTATCGGCATCACTATGTGGGACTTTTTCAATAAGACGCTGATCCAGAGTGTACGGGTCATCAAAAACAACAAAGCGATTGTTTCGAAGGTTTATATACCAAAATTTATCCTTCTGATCATCAAAATGGGAGTCAACGGCTTCAAGATGTTCATCTCCCTTCTGATCATTGTTGCCATGCTGTTTGTATGGCGGGTACCCATCACCTGGAATGTGCTCTTCTTCATTCCGATCCTGATCACTCTGTTTGTGCTGGTGTTCGGGCTGGGCTGTTTCCTCCTGCACTACGGCGTATTTGTGGAGGATCTCTCCAACGTACTGAATATTGCCCTCAGACTTCTGTTTTACCTGACCGGTGTGTTCTGGAACGTCATGGACCGGCTGCCTGCTCCCTACAACAGCTATATCGGAGAGGGAAACCCCATCGCGTTTCTGCTGACCGCCATGCGCGACTGTGTGATATATGAGAAAACACCGGATCTCACTCTGCTTCTGATCTGGTTCCTGATCGGTCTTGTCATCAGCATTTTCGGTGTCCGGAAAATCTACAAGAACGAAAACAGCTATGTCAAGGTAATCTGACAGACCGGACCGTATGTTCTTATCAGAAGGCAGCAAGCGAAAAATCCGGAAAACGGTTCCGGATCTGACTGAACGGCGCGGCTGCCGCGCCAGAAGGAGGAAATCATGGAAGAACAGCATGCTATCGAGGTAACGGATCTCGTCATCAGTTACCAGAATCTGAAAAAAACTTCTATAAAAAAGAGTCTGCTGCATTTTAAACGCCGGACCGTGGATCGCTTCGTGGCCGTAAAGGGAATTTCCTTCTACGTGCGCCAGGGCGAGATCCTCGGGATCATCGGCAAAAACGGCAGCGGAAAATCCACTACACTGAACGCTCTCGCGGGGATTTTTTCTCCCGACAGCGGTACCATCGATCTGAAAGGCCACAGCATTTCCCTTCTTTCGATCGGCGTCGGTTTTCAGAGAGAAATGACCGGCAGGGAAAACATCATCCTCTCCGGAATGCTTCTGGGCTTCTCCGAGGAACAGGTGCGTGAAAAGGAGCCGGAGATCGTGGAGTTCGCGGAACTGGGAGAATTTATCGACATGCCGGTGCGCACCTACTCCAGCGGTATGTATTCCAAACTGGCATTCTCCATCACCGCGATTCTTGAAACCGATATTATGCTGATCGACGAGGTTCTCAGCGTCGGCGACCAGAAATTCAAGAAAAAAAGTTATAACAAAATGAAAAGTCTGATCTCCAACGAAGACCGAACTGTTGTAATCGTTTCCCACAGCATTGAAACCCTGAAAGAGCTCTGCGATACCGTTATGTGGATGCATGACGGCCAGATCAAACGTATCGGAGAGCCCGGTCCTGTGCTGGAGGAATATGTGAATTTTATGGAAAACAATTAAGAAAAAGGCTTCCGCATCCGGAAAATATCCGGCACGGAAGCCTTTTTACATCTCATTTCTTTTTTTCCATCTCCGGGGTCAGATCTTCCACGGAATCCTTAAGTGCGTTTCTCTGGTTGTCATCCACGCCCTCTGACACTTCCTTCTGGAAAAAGATTTTTACTGTCATAAGGAGAAGCTTCAGATCCAGGAAAAACGAATAGTTCTCGATATAAAACAGATCCAGTTTCAGCTTATCGTAAGGCGTTGTGTTATATTTTCCATAAACCTGCGCATATCCGGTCAGTCCCGCTTTTACCTTCAAGCGATAGTAAAACTCCGGAAGCTCTTTTCGGTATTCCCGCATAATGGTCTGTCTCTCCGGCCGGGGGCCTACAAGGGACATATCTCCGACAAACACATTAAAAAGCTGGGGGAGCTCATCCAGGTGCAGATTCCGGAGCACTTTGCCCACCGGAGTAATCCTGGAATCATGTTTTGACGCAAGGCGGGCTCCATTTTTTTCGGAATCCACACGCATGCTGCGGAACTTACATATTTTAAACGGCCTGCCGCCGATGGTCAGACGTTCCTGAAAATAAAATACCGGGCCGCCGTCATACAGCTTTACAAACAGCGCGATAATCAGCATAAGCGGTGAAGACAGGACAATTCCGACACCGGAGACCACAATATCCAGGATCCTTTTGGCAGCTCTCTGCTCTATGGACAGCCCCATGTTCCTGGACACAAGAAGCGGCGTGTCAAACAGGTGGATTCTCTCGCTTCCCATGAGTATTACATCTGAAATCTTCGGGCTGAGATAACAGCGGATCGAATGGGCAAAGCAGTACTTCAGGTACCTGTTCCGGATATTTGAGGGAAGATCCCAGATAATCACTCCGTCGTAATCGCGCATCATCCGGTGTATCTCTTTTTCTCCCACATTAATATGCACTTTTCCGCTGATGTTATATTTGTCCCGCCGGGAGTTCATCTTCTGTATCAGGTCTCCCGGATCCCGGTCTCCATAGATTACAAGAAGCTTTCTGGCCTGATACAGCCTGGAATATACAAATCTGGAGCCGAAAATCCAGATTACGATCACCACGAACTGAACCAGAGTCATCTCCACCATCGGCCAGGGATCCAGGAACCACCGGTTGATCAGCGTAATTTGGAAATAAGTCACCACATTGGTGCATATGGTCGCCAGAATCATTGAGTAAAACACGTCAATCCGCTTCAGGTATCCCACTCTGAGTCCGCCGTAAAAGGTAGAAAACAGTATATTAATCAAAGCGTAAATCGCAATCAGAACCCAGTTTCCCTTTCGCCAGAAGGGAGCAAATATCAGACCTCTGTAAAAGTCGTACCAGACATAGGCAAAAACCACTGTCTGGGCAATTACTGCAAGACTTGCCAGACAAAATACAATAAATCTTTTAAAATCCTCTAATTTATTTTTCACAGTATCCCTCGAATCTGTATAAAACGCCAATCTGCACTGACGCTCCCCTTATTTTTATCATTTCCTCTTAACTTTGATATTATAACTTAAATCTTCCATCCCGTCCAGTCATTCCAAATGGTTTCCTTCTGTTTCGCCTTTCCCCGGGCATCCAGAATGCATAAAAAGACAATTTCTCTGGTTTTTCATTGTAATATTGTAATTATCAACATATTATTTCAATTTTTTTCACATATTTGATATAAACTTAACAAAGAATGTGTTTTTTTCACAATATAATTACACTTTTTTTCTCAAAATTATAGAAATTTTAAAATAAAAATTGTATAATATAATACATATAAGCATATAAAAGGAAAGTGAGGGTTCACTATGAAACAGAACAACATGTTAGCGATGATTTTGGCTGGCGGACGCGGAAGCCGTCTCCACGAGCTTACCAATAAAGTTGCCAAGCCTGCAGTTTCATACGGCGGCAAATACCGCATCGTTGACTTCCCTTTGAGCAACTGTGCCAACAGTGGGATTGACATCGTAGGCGTACTTACACAGTATGAATCTGTACTTCTGAACAGCTATGTGGCAGCAGGCGGACGCTGGGGGCTGGATGCAAGAGAGAGCGGCGTTTTCGTTCTGCCTCCCCGTGAAAAAGCTGACTCTGATCTTGACGTTTACCGCGGCACTGCAGATGCCATTGCTCAGAATATTGACTTTATCGACCAGTATTCTCCTGAATATGTCCTGATTCTTTCAGGTGACCATATCTACAAGATGAATTATGCGAAAATGCTTGCTTATCACAAGGAAATGAACGCAGATGCCACCATCGCGGTTATCGAAGTTCCCATGAAGGAAGCAAGCCGTTTCGGTATCATGAATACGGATGAAAACGGGCGTATCGTAGAATTTGAAGAGAAACCGGAACATCCCAAGAGCAACCTTGCCTCTATGGGAATCTATATCTTCGAGTGGAAGCTTCTCCGCAAAATGCTTCTGGCAGATATGAAAGATCCCGAGTCTCATCATGATTTCGGAAAAGACATTATTCCGGATCTTCTCGCCGACGGAAAAACTCTGGTTGCCTATAAATATAAAGGCTACTGGAAAGATGTAGGAACCATTGATTCCCTCTGGGAAGCAAACATGGATCTTCTTGACAGCAACAATGAGCTGGATCTGAATGATCCCACCTGGAAAATATACACTGAAGACACACCTGCGCTTCCGCAGTATATCGGCCCCAACGCAAAAATCGACAAGGCATTTATCACTCAGGGCTGCGTAGTAGAAGGAGAAATAAAGAACTCCGTTCTGTTCACCGGCACAAGAGTCGGTGAAGGCGCAAAAATTATTGACAGCGTCCTGATGCCCGGCGTAGAAGTGGAAGCCGGCGCGGTTGTACAGAGAGCGCTTGTTGCCGACAATGTCAAAATCGGCAGAGAAGCCGTTGTAGGAAGTGCGGACAGCGAACATATCGAGCTTGTGTCAAAACGTGTGAAGGGGGTAGAATAAGATGGCTAAAGCATTTGGAATTATTACGTCTTCCGGAACTCATATCAGGGTGGAGGGCTTACAGCAATACCGTCCCATCGGTGCATTTTCTTTCCTGGGAAGATATCGTGTAATCGACTTTCCAATTTCTAATATGAGCAACAGCGGAATCGACCGCATTCAGGTATATGTAAGACGCAAACCGCGTTCTCTGGCAGAGCATCTGGGAACCGGCCGTCACTACAACATCAATTCCAAGAGAGGCAGACTGCAGCTTCTTTTCTCAGAGAACAGCTCTGAAAATGATGTTTATAATACAGATATCGCATACTTCATGGAAAACATTGATATCATCGAACGGATGCATCAGCCTTATGTTGTCATCGCGCCTAATTATATGGTATATGCAGCCGACTATTCCGCTCTCCTGGAGACCCATATTGAATCCGGAGCTGATATCACTCTTCTGTATCACTCTGTAGATAACGCAAAAGAAGCTTTCCTGAACTGCGATATTCTGAATCTGAATAAGCAGAAAGGCGTAGAGTCCATAGAAAAGAACCGCGGAAGCGCAAAGAATCGCAACATCTTTATGGATACCTATGTTATGAAAAAAGATCTCTTTGTGGATCTGATACATAAGGCAAGAAAAATGTCCTCTATGATCACGCTTCCGCAGATTGTCAATGCGTCCTGCGGAGAGCTTGATATCCGCGGCGTAGCCCACAAGGGATATTTCGCAAGCATCACCGACTTTAAGAGCTACTATGATGCCAATATCTCCCTGATCGACATCAAGACAGCCCAGAGCCTTTTCAATCCGGAATGGCCTATTTACACCAGAACCAATGATTCCTGCCCCACCCAGTATTTTGAGGGAGCGGAAATTAAAAATTCTGTTGTATCCAACGGCTGCCTTATAGAGGGAACTGTTGAAAACTCTGTAATCGGCAGAGGCTGCCATATCAAAAAAGGCGCTGTTGTGAAAAACAGTGTGATACTGGCAAACACCGTTATCTGCGAGGATGTCCATCTGGAAAACCAGGTAGTTGACAAATGGGCAAAAATCACCCGCGGAAGAGAAATCATCGCTGATCCTCAGCATCCCGGTTATATTCGTCGGGATGACATCCTTTAATATATGCAGAACAGCCGGCAGATCAAACCTGCCGGCTGTTTCATTTCCTCACTTTATATCAGTTCTTCTGGTTTTTCCGCCTGATAGTCAGACCACTGCCCTGCATTTGCCGCACCGGAGAGGTCTGCGTCTTCCGAATAAGAATCCACCGTTATCGTGCAGCTGCCGGCTCCCTCCTGATAAATAGTTCCGTCTGTTCCTTTCACCGTTACGGTCGCACCATTTTTATCCACGATATTTCCCGCGTTAAAAAGCCTGCTCAGAGTACTGTCTCCCGTGACGGTCCAGGTACAGTCCTCACCGATATAAAGATTGCAGTAGCCGTCTCCGCCATCGCCTGCATTGGTTTCATCGTCCACAATGGCGCCTTCCAGAGTACTTCCCTCCGTCATATAAAAATCAAGCTTGCTGATGCTGTCCCAGATCACGTCTCCCTCCATCTGCTGCTGTATGCCAGTGAACAGACAATCCGCACCGTTTTCTCCGGCTGTTCCCCAGCCTCTTTCATTGCGGTTTCCTGTGCATCGGAGAAAGAACTCGCTGTCATCTGCATTGACAATATCCACCCCCGACAGAGTAATTGTGGATTCGGTATTCGTCGTGTAGAACATTCCTCCGTTTCCGGCTGTAACCGATCCTCCCGTCATCTCAAAAGTACTGTTTCCGATTTCTGAATCTCCGGACATACTCTGGTAAAGAATCACATTCCAGGTGCAGTCATTCTGTTCCAGATCACTCATGTTTCCCGTAAGATCCGAGTCAAACAGGCGGACAGTATTCATCCCTTCAATACAGACTGCCTCGGATCCATTGGCTGTCAGCTCTGCGTTGTTTATGGAAATATCTGCCGTACTGTACACAGCCGGAGAGCCAATGCCGTTGGAGGTATAGCTTCCGCCGTCAATCACCATGGTTCCTCCTCCCCGGTCGCTTCTGACTGCAGCCGAAGATTCCCCTTCCGTCTCTATGTCCATATCCCAGGCATAGAGGGTTCCTCCGCCGGCCACATGAATCCCTCCGGAAGTGTCCTTCTTTGTTGTGATCTCTGTATCCGAAGCATAGACTGTTCCGTCCCCATACGCAAAAATCCCCGCAGCTCCTGCTGCGTCTGTATCGATCGTACTGTTTTTAATATAAGCGGTCCCGTCTGTGTCCAGAACCGCAGCTCCAACTCCATAAAAGCTGGAATTATCTCCTCCGGTACTTTCCTCTGACTTTCTGGAAATCTCAGCTTCATCCAGAAGTACTTTTGCTCCTTCGGAAATGTGGATGGCATTTTCGTCTTTTCCTGTGGAAGCAAAGGTTTCTTTTTCCGCCTCAGCGTCTTCTGTATAATCTTTCACTGCCGAATAACTTTCCACTCCGGAAGACTGTCCTCCGGGATCTCCCTGGGGAGGCTCGCCATCTGGTTTTTCCCCTCCGCCTCCATTTTCAGGCATTTCGGGAGGCTCTTCTCCGTTTCCTGCCTCTCCCTCAGGCTTTTCCGGGGGATCGCCTTGTTCACCGCCTTTTTCCTGAGGCCTCTGTTCTTTTTTGCTTCCATCTTCAGGTGTCTTTTCCTGATCTGTCTGTGTTTCTGTGTCCGCTGAGTCTTCTGTATCCGCAGCCGCTTCCGGGGCCGCGTTCACCGTGAATCCTGCCCCGCAGACTCCTGCCTGAGAAATGCTCAGAGTCAGCCCGAGGACAACTGCCGCATATTTTTTTCTCATCCTATCATCCTTTCCGGCCCCTCTTTTTCACCTGCTTGCAAAGCTTATTTTACCGGAAGCCAATGTTATTGTAACAGGCAAATGTGTTGTAACCTTGAACGCAGAAAAACTTCACAGAATTTCCACAACTTTCCATTGCTTTTTCCAATGGAAAACCGGAGCATGGATCTGTCTCTCCATACTCCGGTTAAAATCCTGCAGTTCTGTTATTCAGCCGGATCTCCGCCCGGACTTTTATTCCAGTTCAAAAGCTCCCGTATAGAGCTGATAATACTTGCCTTTTCTGGCGATCAGCTCGTCATGGCTTCCTCTCTCGATAATCCTTCCCTGTTCCAGGACGATAATCATGTCGGAATTCCGCACTGTTGAAAGTCTGTGGGCAATGACAAACACCGTCCTTCCCTTCATCAGCGCGTCCATGCCTTTCTGTACAATCGCCTCCGTACGGGTATCAATGGACGCGGTCGCCTCGTCCAGAATCATTACCGGCGGATCCGCAACCGCAGCCCGGGCAATCGCCAGAAGCTGGCGCTGTCCCTGAGACAGGTTGCTTCCATTCCCTGTAAGCATCGTATCATATCCCTCCGGAAGGCGGGTAATAAAGCTGTCCGCTCCGGCCAGTTTTGCCGCTTTTACGCATTCTTCGTCGGTAGCCTCCAGTCTCCCGTAGCGGATGTTGTCCATAACGGTACCGGTAAACAGGTTTGTATCCTGAAGAACGATTCCCAGGGACCGTCGAAGATCCGCCTTCTTAATCTTATTGATATTGATACCGTCGTATCGGATCTTTCCGTCCGCAATGTCGTAGAAACGGTTAATCAGGTTGGTGATCGTCGTCTTTCCGGCTCCCGTAGCCCCCACAAAGGCAAACTTCTGTCCGGGCTCCGCCACCAGAGAAATATCATGAAGCACTGTCTTCTCCGGCACATAGCCGAAATCCACATTATAAAGCTGGACTTCTCCCTCCAGTCTCTGATAGGTAACCGTACCGTCCGCAGCATGAGGGTGCTTCCAGGCCCAGATGCCTGTCCTCTCTTTGCTTTCCGTAAGTTTGCCGTCTTTTTCTTCCTTTGCATTCACCAGCGTTACATATCCGTTGTCCGGCTCCGGCTCCTGATCCAGAAGATCAAAAATACGGGAAGCTCCCGCCAGGCCCATAACCACCGCGTTGATCTGCTGGGATACCTGATTGATATTTCCGGCAAACTGTTTAGTCATATTCAGGAAAGGAACAACAATGCTGATTCCCAGGGCTTTCCCGGAAAGGCTCACATTGGGCACGTTCAGCAGCAGAAGGATTCCGCCCGCCACAGCTACAATTACGTACAAAATGTTTCCTACATTATTGAGGATAGGGCCCAGGGTATTGGCATATTTGTTTGCCGTCTCCGCTTCATGGAACAGCTCTTCGTTAATCCGGTCAAAATCGTCTTTTGTCTCCTCCTCATGGCAGAAAACCTTGACTACTTTCTGGCCGTTCATCATTTCTTCCACATAGCCTTCCACATTTCCCATAGCTTCCTGCTGGCGGATAAAATACCGGGTGGATTTTCCGCCCACCTTTTTTGTGATAAAGAACATGCAGCAGATTCCTGCCAGTACCACGACTGTCATCCACACGCAATAATAAATCATAATGCAGAACACCGTCGTTACCATAATTCCAGATACCAGAAGCTGAATAAAGCTCTGGGAAATCATCTGGCGCAGCGTGTCAATATCATTGGTATAATGACTCATAATATCTCCGTGATTATGAGTATCAAAATATTTTACCGGAAGGGTCTGCATCTTATTAAACATCTTCTCTCTGAATTTCATCAGAGATCCCTGGGTAACCGTAGCCATCATCCGGTTAAAGGCGAAGGAGGCCACAAGGGAGATCACATAGAGCATCAGGAGCGTCAGCACCCATTTTGTGATTGTTCCGGATACGGCGCCCCAGTCTCCGGTTTTCCAGGATTTTTCCATAAGAGCGATAATATTCTGCTGAAAAACTGCCGGAATAGAGGAAACCACTGCATTGACTACCACGCACACCAGAACCACCGGCATCATCACAGGATAAAACTCAAATACCGTTTTGATCAGGCGCCATGCAGTTCCTTTTTTTGCTGTTGTCTTATTTTTCATCCTGATCACCCGCCTTATTCTGGGATTCGTAAACTTCCTGATAAATCTCACAGGTCTTTATAAGCTCCTCATGGGTACCGCAGTCCACAATCTTTCCTCCGTCCATGACGATAATCCTGTCCGCTTCCTGTACGGAAGAAATTCTCTGAGCAATGATGATCTTGGTGGTCTCCGGAATGTACTCCTTAAATCCCTTCCGGATCAGAGAATCCGTGCGGGTATCCACTGCGCTGGTGGAATCATCCAGGATCAGAACCTTCGGTTTTTTCAGAAGAGCCCTTGCGATGCACAGCCTCTGCTTCTGTCCTCCGGAAACATTGGAGCCGCCCTGTTCTATGTAAGTGTCATACTGTTTTGGAAGCCGCATAATAAATTCATCCGCCTGGGCCAGCTCGCAGGCCGCTTTCATCTCCTCATCGGTGGCGTTTTTATTTCCCCAACGGAGGTTGTCTTTGATTGTGCCGGAAAACAGCACATTCTTCTGGAGCACGACTGCCACCTGATTTCTCAGAGTATCCAGATCATATTCCCGCACGTCGCGGCCGCCGACCTTAACCGTTCCCTCTGTGGCATCGTAAAGCCTGGAGATCAGCTGGATCAGAGAGGACTTCGAGGATCCTGTTCCCCCGATAATGCCGATAGTCTCGCCGGATCTGATATGCAGATTGATGTCAGCCAGCGCCATTTTATCGGCTTTTTCGGAATATTTAAAGCTTACATTGTCAAAGTCTACAGAACCGTCTTTCACCTCATATACCGGGTTTTCCGGATTGGAAAGCGTGCTCTTTTCATCCAGCACCTCCACAATTCGTCTTGCGGACTCACTTGCCATGGTGATCATAACAAAAACCATGGACAGCATCATCAGACTGCTCAGAATCTGGAAATTATAAGTCAGAAGCGCGGAAAACTGTCCCACGTCCAGCTCAAGGCCCCTGGAGGTAATAATCGTGTAAGAGCCAAAATAAAGGACAAAAATCATTACAGAATACAGGCAGAACTGCATCAGCGGATTGTTGAAGGCGAGGATTTTCTCCGCCTTTGTAAAGTCCATGCAGACATCCTCCGCCGCAACACGGAATTTATCCTGCTCAAAAGCTTCCCGGTTATAGGATTTCACCACCCGCATTCCCTTGATGTTTTCCTGGATGGAAGCATTCAGCCGGTCATATTTGCGGAACACCCGGCGGAACAGCGGCATGGCCCGGCTGATCACCAGGCCCAGGCCCACTCCAAGGACAGGAATCACCAGCAGAAAAATCACTGCCATTTTTCCGCCCATAACAAAGGCCATAGCAAAAGCAAAGATCAGCATCAGAGGACAGCGGATTGCCGTCCTGACAATCATCATATAAGCCAGCTGCACATTGGACACGTCCGTAGTAAGCCTGGTCACAAGAGAAGATGTGGAGAACTTGTCAATGTTGGCAAAAGAGAATTCCTGAATATTATAGAACATGTCCTTGCGGAGATTTTTTGCAAATCCGCAGGAGGCCGTGGAACAGGCATTTCCTGCTCCTATTCCAAATATCAGGGACAGGGTGGCCATCACCACCAGCAGGGCGCCGTACTGCACAATCACAGAGAGCGCGCATCCCGCCTTAATCTCATTGACCAGCCTGGAAATAATAAACGGAATGATACATTCCATTACCACTTCCAGAGATACGAGAACCGGCGCCTGCAAAGATGCTTTTTTGTACTCGCGCACACACTTCATCAGATCTTTTAACATAACTGTTCCTCTCCCCGTTTCTGTGTAAAAAATTTGAAGAACGCCAAGCGTCAGGCGTCTCTAAGTACTTGTATGTATATATTACACAGTATAAAAATTCTTTTCAAGACTTGAAATATTTTTGTTTTGCCAAATTTGATCTGTTTTCATTTTTCTTCACTGCACAGCAAAAAATCCCCGGCAGACGGGCTCCATGACTGCTTCATGACGCCCCTTCTGCCGGGGATTACATATTTTCGATATGCAGAGATAAAATCCTCCTGCCAAAAACTTTTTCCCTCTGAATTTAAATATCAGAACTTCCGGAACCGCTGATAACGTCTGTCAAGAAGCTCCTCTTCCGTTAAACGCATATAGGTATGAAGGAAACGCACAATCTGCGGTTCCAGCCGTTCTGTCACTTCATTAAGATTATCCTGGCAGAACTCTTCCGGTTCCGGAATAATCTGCTCGATAATTTCTCTCCGGTAAAGATCCGCCGCTGTCAGTTTCATTACCTCCGCAGCCTCATGAGCCTTGGAGCTGTCCTTCCAGAGAATGCTGGCAAAGCCCTCCGGAGACAAAATCGAATATACAGAATTTTCCAGCATCCATACCTCGTCTCCTGCTGCCAGAGCCAGAGCTCCGCCGCTGCCGCCCTCGCCGATTACAATAGAAAGCACCGGAACACTCAGGCCCGCCATCTCCCAGAGATTCTTTGCTATAGCCTCGCCCTGTCCTCTTTCCTCCGCCTCAATGCCGCAGAAAGCTCCTGGTGTATCCACAAAACAGATCACAGGTCTTTTAAATTTCTCCGCCTGCTTCATAAGGCGCAGAGCTTTACGGTAGCCCTCCGGCATGGGCATGCCGAAATTCCGTTTAATATTTTCCTTGGTGCTGGTTCCCTTTTCCTGTGCAATAACTGTCACCGGCATTCCATGGAATCTGGCAATGCCACCGATCACAGCCTGGTCGTCTCCGTAGTTCCGGTCGCCGTGAAGTTCAATAAAATCCGTAAACAGCTCCTGAATATAATCACTGCCGGAAGGGCGGTCGATTTTTCTGGAAAGCTGCACCCGGTCCCAGGCGGTAAGATACTGGTGCCTTGACACACCGGCCGTATCTTCTGTCTCAGTCATTTCCTGCACGTCTGACGCCTTGAAGGAATCGTCTCCGCCGTTTTCAGAAGACGCCTCCTGTCCCTGGTATCCGTGAAGTCTGAGAATCTGAGTCAGCACGCTTCTCTGGTCCTCCCGTTTTACGATGGCGTCCACAAATCCATGTTCAACCAGAAACTCCGCTCTCTGAAAACCTTTCGGCAGCTTCTGGCGGATAGTCTGTTCAATTACCCGGGGGCCGGCAAATCCGATCAGCGCTCCAGGCTCTGCCAGGATCACGTCTCCCAGCATACCGAAACTTGCGGTCACTCCCCCTGTGGTCGGCTCCATGAGGAAGGAAATATAAAGAAGTCCGGCCTCGCTGTGTCTTTCCAGCGCCGCGGAAGTTTTTGCCATCTGCATCAGAGAAGTAATCCCCTCCTGCATTCTGGCTCCCCCGGAACAGGCGTAAAGAATGACAGGAAGTTTTTCCCGGGTGGCCCGCTCTATGGCTCTTGTAATCTTTTCGCCCACGGCCCATCCCATACTCGCCATCAGAAAGCGTCCGTCGCAGACGCCGATCACTGTCTCAATTCCATTGATTTTTCCTTTTCCGGTTACCACAGCCTCGCAGAGTTTTGTTTTTTCCTGGGCTGCGGCAAGCTTTTCTTTATATCCCCGGTAATGCATGGGATTTTCGCCAACCAGATCTTTATCCCATTCTTCAAAGGTTCCCTCGTCAATGATCATCTGAATTCTGCGGTATGCGTGAACACGAAAATATCCTCCGCACTTTGGACAGATATAGTATCCTGCTTTTACATCCTCTGCAATAATTGCCCCACCGCATTTATTGCACTTGCGCAGCAGGCCTTCCGGCACTTCCGGCCTTAAGTTTCTGCCGAAACCGTGGCTCTGGCCTCTGGAAGAGATTTTCGTTTTTTTGAACATATTTTCCAACTTCATAACCTGTCACTCCTGTATTCTGATACCCTTACAAAGCCTCTTTTTCTTTCCGGGAAAGCTCTTCCTCCATCCGCTCAATAAACTCTACGTCTATATTTCCGGAAAGAAAGTCCGGGTGATTCAGTATTTCATACTGATAATCCACATTGGTGTCAATTCCCTCTATGATCACTTCTCCCAGCGCGCTCTGCATCTTCCGGATGGCCTCGTTTCTGTTCTTTGCCCAGACAATCAGCTTGGCGATCATGGAATCGTAATAAGGCTGAACTGTATATCCGCTGTAAACCGCCGAGTCAATACGAATTCCCTTTCCTCCCGGAAAGTACATGTCTGTAATTGTTCCCGGCGAAGGCCTGAAGCCTTTGGATGGATTTTCCGCATTAATACGGCATTCAATGGCATGCCCTGTCAGGTGAATATCCTCCTGTCTGTAGGACAGGGGCTGTCCGGAAGCAATACGGATCTGTTCCTTTACAAGGTCCACTCCTGTCACCCACTCGGTCACCGGATGCTCCACCTG
Source organism: Candidatus Blautia excrementipullorum (assembly GCA_019118645.1). Lineage (GTDB taxonomy): Bacteria > Bacillota > Clostridia > Lachnospirales > Lachnospiraceae > Blautia_A > Blautia_A excrementipullorum. The sequence goes on from DWYN01000140.1 coordinate 36,556, forward strand.
AATTCTGGTATTCATCTCCATGAAATAGAACTTTCCGTCCTTTTCAAGGAGAAACTCTATGGTTCCGGCATTGACATAACCGGCTGCCTTTGCCGCCCTCACGGCTGCGTCTCCCATCTCTTTGCGAAGCTCATCGGAAATAGCAATGCTTGGTGATTCCTCTATCATTTTCTGATGATTTCTCTGAATGGAGCAGTCCCTCTCGCCCAGGTGAATCACATTTCCGAACTTGTCAGCCATAATCTGGAACTCAATATGGCGGGGACGGCGCACAAAATGTTCGATATACATGGTGCCGTCTCCAAAAGCCATCTGCGCTTCCTTCTGGGCAGTCTGAAAGCTTTCTTTGAACTCCTCAGGCGTATCCGCAACTCTCATTCCTTTTCCGCCGCCGCCGAGAGCTGCTTTGATAATCACCGGGTAGCCGATCTCATCTGCTTCCCGCGCCCCGTCCTCAGCTGTGTACACCGGATTGGAACCGCCCGGAATTACCGGGACTCCCGCCGCCGCCATAGTATTTTTTGCCGCCTGTTTGTTTCCAAGGCTTGCAATTACACCGGACGGAGGTCCGATAAAGGTAATGTTGCACTGCTCGCAGAGTTCAGCAAATTTGCTGTTTTCAGACAGGAATCCAAATCCCGGATGAATGGCGTCCGCCCCGGACACAATCGTTGCGCTGATGATATTTTCCATACTCAGATAGCTCTGGGCCGATGGAGCCGGTCCTATACAGATGGCCTGGTCCGCAAGCTGTGTATGGAGGGCTTCTTTATCCGCTTCCGAATAAACAGCCACCGTCTCTATGCCCATTTCCCGGCAGGCACGTATGATGCGCACGGCAATCTCGCCGCGGTTTGCTATCAGTACTTTTTTGATCATGTTCTTCCACCTATCCAATCATAAAGGTAAGCTCTGCTTCTACAACTACTTTTCCGTCCACACTGGCTACTGCCTGGCCGATTCCCAGAGGACCTTTGCTTTTTATAATTCTGGTCTCCAGCTTTACCTTATCTCCGGGCCCGATCTTGCCGCGGAAACGGCAGTTCTTTATACCGCCGAAGTAAGCTGTCTTTCCCCTGTTCTCCTCTTTGCTGAGGATGGCCACAGCCCCTGTCTGGGCAAGAGCTTCTACGGTCAGAACACCCGGCATTACCGGTTCCTGGGGAAAATGTCCTCTGAAAAAGTCTTCGTGAAAAGTCACACATTTATATCCTACAGCATACTGTCCCGGTTCGTAGTCCTCAATATAATCTACCAGCAAAAAGGGATGTCTGTGAGGAATAATCTGCTCAATTTCCTTGATACCCAGTCGTTTCATGATTCTCACTCTCCTACTGATTTACAATGCGGAACAGCGGCTGGCCGTACTCTACCGCCTGACCGTTTTCCACATAAATCTCCGCAATTTTTCCGTTATAATCGCTTTCAATTTCGTTCATAAGCTTCATCGCTTCCACAATGGCAAGGGTCTGTCCTTTTTTCACAGTGTCTCCCAGGGATACGAAGGGATCCGCATCCTCGGCGGGAGCTGCGTAAAAGGTTCCTACAAGAGGAGATTTTACGATCATTCCTTCCGGCTCCTCTGAAGCGGCCGCAGCGCTGTTCTCCGGCACCGCCGCTGTCACAGCCGCCGCAGGAATTGTCTGGATTTCCACAGGAATCTGCTGAGGCTGTTCCTTTACGAAATGAATATTTACGCCTTCCTCCTCATACTGAAACTCTGTCAGCTCAGAATCGGATACTGCTTTTATCAATGTAAGAAGATTTTCAAATTCCATCATAATTTACTCCTCGTATTTCTTCACCAGAAGTGTTGCGTTGTGGCCTCCAAAGCCAAGAGAATTGCTCATGGCGTAACGGATCTCTTTTTCCACAGGAGCACCAATGGCATAGTTCAGATCACACTCTTCGTCTGTTTCTGTTGTTCCCATTGTCTGATGAATGAAACCGTCCTCAATAGATTTCACACAGGTAATAAACTCCACGCCGCCGGCTGCGCCCAGAAGGTGGCCGATCATAGATTTTGTAGAGTTTATGACTACATTTTCCGCTGCCGGTCCAAAAGCTGCATGAATGGCTCTTGTCTCAAACAGGTCGTTGTGATGGGTGCTGGTTCCGTGAGCATTAATATACTCTACTTCCTCCGGCTGTACGCCTGCTTCTTCCATGGCGAGCGTCATGGCTTTGGCGGCTCCGCTTCCGTCCTCGATAGGGGAGGTAATATGGTATGCGTCTGCTGTAGCGCCGTAGCCGACTACTTCCGCATAGATTTTGGCTCCTCTTGCCTTTGCGTGTTCCAGTTCTTCCAGAACTACCACGCCTGCGCCTTCGCCCAGAACAAATCCGCTTCTGTCCTTGTCAAACGGAATAGAAGCTCTCTTGGGATCTTCTGCCTTCGTCAGCGCGGTAAGTGCGGTAAATCCTGCCACACCTGTAGGACAGATACAGCTTTCCGTACCTCCGGCGATCATAATATCCGCATCATCATACTGGATTGCGCGGAAAGCGTCCCCGATGCTGTGTGTTCCGGATGCACAGGCGGTCACCACATCCGTGCATTTTCCCCGGAAGCCAAGCTGAATAGAAATATTTCCGGCAGCCATATTGGAAATCATCAGCGGCACCATCAGCGGCGGAACCTTATTCGGTCCCTGGTTCAGGATTTTTCCGTAGCTCAGCTCCAGCTCCTGAAGACTTCCGATTCCGGAACCTACAATCACGCCGGCTCGGAAGGGATCTTCCTCCTCAATGTTCAGCCCGGAATCTTCATAGGCCTCTCTTGCCGCAGCCACCGCATACTGGGAAAAGGGCTCCATACGTCTGGCGGCTTTTGGATCCATGTGGTCTTTTGCCTTGAAATCTTTTACCTCCGCCGCAAGCTTTACTTTATATTCTGATGTATCAAATTTGGTAATCGGGCCGATGCCTACTTTTCCTTCACGGATTCCCGCCCAGAAATCCTTTACATTGTTTCCGATAGGCGTTACAGCTCCAAGCCCTGTGACAACTACTCTTCTTTTACTCATATCACCATTCCTCCGTCAACCTGGATTACCTGTCCGGTAATATATCCTGCGTCCTCCGATGCCAGAAATGCCACCGTCTTCGCAACATCCTCCGGCTTTCCGAAATGTCCCAGCGGAATCTGGGCCACAGAAGCTTCTTTTACCTTATCAGGCAGAACCGCAGTCATCTCTGTCTCAATGAATCCGGGAGCTACAGCATTAACTGTGATGCCCCGGGAAGCAAGTTCTCTGGCCGCCGATTTTGTCAGTCCGATCACGCCGGCCTTGGAAGCCGCGTAGTTGGCCTGTCCTGCATTTCCGGCAATTCCCACCACGGAAGCCATGCTGATGATTCTCCCGCTCCGCTGCTTCAGCATCTGGCGGGATACAAATCTCATCATATTAAAGGTTCCCTTGAGATTCACGTTAATCACATTGTCAAAATTCTCCTCTAACATTGCCATCAGAAGGCCGTCCTTGGTGATTCCGGCATTATTAACCAGAATATCAATGCTTCCGAATTCTTTTACAATCTCACGGACAGCAGACTCGCATGCCGCATGATCCGCCACATTCCACTGGCGCACCTCAGCCTGTCCGCCGTTTTCCTGAATTTCCTTCTGCACTTCTTTTGCTCTGTCAGAAGAGCCATTATAATTGATGATCACCCGCACGCCTTTTGATGCAAGCTCCAGGGCAATGGCTCTTCCGATTCCCCTGGAAGCACCTGTGACAACGGCTGTTTTTGTCTTATTCTGCTGTTCTGCCATTCTCTTATCTCCTCTCCGGAATCCCTCTGATCAGCGGCTGCAGCCTGTCAGTTCTTCACAGACTTTCTCTGCCTCTTCCCAGGTTCCGATATGATACATTTTTACATCTTTATTAATCTTTCTCATGAATCCGGCCAGTGTCTTTCCCGGTCCAATCTCAACGAAGGTATCCACGCCTTCCCGGATCATGGTTTCCATGCTCTGCTCCCAGCGCACGGAGGAACTTACCTGTTTCACAAGAAGCTCTTTGATCTGGGCAGAGTCTGTGATTACCTCCGCATTCACATTTGCCACATAAGGAAGTGTAAGAGGAGCGATTACCACACTGTCCAGAACCTCTTTCAGCTTCTCTCCCGCCGGAACCATCATTGGTGAATGGAAAGGTCCGCTGACATTTAAAGGCAGCACTCTTCTGGCCCCCGCTTCCCTCAGCGCCTCAGAGGCTGTTTTAACCGCCTCGGCTTTTCCGGTAATAACAATCTGTCCGGGGCAATTATAATTGGCAATGGACACTCCCTCAATATCTTTTATGGTGTCCTCAATCACAGAGGCTTCCATTCCGAGAACCGCCGCCATGGCTCCGGATCCCTCCGGCGCCGCGTTTTCCATGTAAATTCCTCTTGCCCGCACAGTACGGACAGCATCCAGATCGCTCATGCCTCCCGCCGCCGCAATGGCACAGTACTCTCCAAGGCTCAGGCCTGCCGTCATGTCAGGCTTCAGTCCCCTGGATTCCACCTCTCTCGTCATGGCAAGACAGGCTGTTACCATAGCCGCCTGTGTATACTCCGTCTTATCCAGACGATCATTTTTTTCGAAGCACAGCTCCCTCAGATCCAGATCCAGAATCTCAGATCCCTTATCAAAGATTTCCTTTGCCAGAGTGCTGTTCTCATAAAAATCTTTTCCCATGCCGGCTGTCTGGGCGCCCTGTCCGGGATATATAAATGCAATTTTACTCATCTTATAACGCTCCATTCATCAGGCTTTCCGCCTTTGTGACCATTGTACGGATCAGATCGCTGCAGGATAAGCTCTCCTTAACGAGCCCTGCGCTCTGTCCGGCCATCAGGCTGCCGCCCTTTACGTCTCCGTCCTGTACCGCTCTTCTGAGACTTCCCAGTGTCAGAGACTCCAGCTCCTCAAAAGGCGCTCCTGCCTGCTCCAGCTCCAGATATTTTCTCGCCATATCATTGCGGAGCACACGGATAGGATGACCGGTGGATCTTCCTGTCACACGGGTATCGATATCTTTTGCTTTCAGAATACTGTTCTTATAGTTCTCATGAATCACAGATTCCTTGGAAGCCGCAAAGGCAGTTCCTACCTGTACACCCTTTGCGCCCAGCATAAAGGCTGCCGCCATACCTCTTCCATCGGCAATTCCGCCTGCCGCGATTACCGGAATGCTTACCGCATCCACTACCTGAGGCACAAGAGCCATGGTGGTAATCTCGCCGATGTGGCCGCCCGCCTCTGTACCTTCCGCTACAACCGCGTCAGCTCCGCAGCGTTCCATGCGCTTTGCAAGCGCCGAGGATGCAACCACAGGAATCACCTTTACTCCTGCCGCTTTCCAGTCCGCCATATATTTTTCCGGGCTTCCGGCGCCTGTGGTAACTACCTGTACGCCTTCTTCTATTACAACCTTTGCCACAGCGTCAGCTTCCGGACTCATCAGCATAATATTAACGCCAAAGGGCTTGTCTGTCATTTTCTTTGCCTGGCGGATCTGATCACGCACCCATTCCGCAGGAGCTGCCGCCGCCGCAATCAGGCCGAGGCCGCCTGCGTTGGATACTGCAGACGCCAGATGACATTCTGCCACCCAGGCCATACCTCCCTGAATAACAGGATACTCAATTCCTAATAATTCTGTGATTTCTGTTTTCATTTGAAACCCTCTTTCATTCCATATACTTCTGCCGTTATGATCTGTTTTTATAATCTGTTATCATTATTTATGCTCTTCGATATATGCGATAGCATCGCCTACCGTTGTAATCTTCTCCATATCTTCACTTGGAATCTCTACAGAAAACTCTTCCTCCAGAGCCATAGCCAGCTCAAAAAGATCCAGGGAATCTGCGTGAAGATCCTCTGTAAAGGAAGTTGTCTCCGTAATGGAAGATGCGTCTGCTCCTAAAGTTTCTGCTGTAAGTTCAATAACTCTTTCTAACATGGTTGTTCTCCTTTTTGCTTTTTATTTTATTTTGTTTATTAACTGTTGAGAAATATATCTTTCCGGCATACATCCGGAATTTAAATGCCTGCGCCAATATCCGCGCAGCTTTCTTCCGGGTTTTATATGCCCCACTCCAGTACTGCGGCCCCCCAGGACAATCCGGCTCCGAATCCGGCCATCATCAGTTTCTGTCCCTTTTTCAGCATGCCTCTGCGGTTCATCTCATTGAGAAGAATGGGAATGCTTGCCGATGAAGTGTTGCCGTATTCCTGAAGGTTCATGGGAAATTTGGAGATATCTGTTTTCAGTCTCTTTGCCACAGATTCCACGATTCTTTTATTCGCCTGATGAAGAATGAACCAGTCAATATCCTCCGCCGTCAATCCATTGGCGTCCAGAACCTCCCGGACCACCTCCGGAACCTTTCTCACCGCGAACTGGAAAACTGCCTTTCCATCCATAGAAATGCCGGGCCTTTTTCCTCCGTCCCCTTCCGGCTGAGCCTGTCCGGGGAGATTTCCCGTTTTTCCGCTTTCTTCCGCATTCGGACCCTGACACAGAAGGGCAGGGCCTCCTTTTCCGTCAGAATGAGCCGCCGAAACCCAGTTCCTTCCTTCTGCAGCTCTTAAAACCGCCGCGCCGGATCCGTCTCCGAAGAGAATACATGTCCCGCGGTCTTCCCAGTTTACAATACGTGAGAGGCATTCGCTTCCCACCACAAGAATCGTCCTGTACATCCCGGAGACAATATATGCCTGGGCAGTCTGATAGGCAAATAAAAAGCCGCTGCAGGCAGCATTCAGATCAAAGCATACGGCGTTGACTGCTCCCAGCTTCTCCTGTATCTCACAGGCAGCGCAGGGAAAAATATGATCCGGCGTTGCTGTGGCAGCCAGAATCATATCAATTTCTTCCGGCTTTATTCCAGCCTCCTCTATCGCCTGTCTGCCGGCCTCGGCCGCCATGGATGACGTTGTCTCCTTCACAGCGATCCGTCTCCGGATTACTCCGGTTCGTTCCTGTATCCACTGATCACTGGTATCTACAAACTCTGCTATTTCATTATTATCCAGGATACGGTCCGGCACACATGCTCCGGTCCCGCAAATCACACCTGTCATGGTTTGCTCTCCTCTCACGAAAATTTTCTATAAAAATCTTTTGAGCCTTTATTTTTGAAAATAAAATATTTTGATTATCAAAGTATAATCCTGTACAGAATCCTTGTCAAGAGTAAAATTACATAAGAACCGCCTTTTCTTTTCGAATTTTGTTGACAATCCACAAACCATTCCGATAATACAGCGGAGCTTTTTTACAGTACAGAATCCACCAGACGCCGGGTATATTCTTCCCGGGGACTGGAAATAATCTCATCCGGAGTTCCACTTTCTACGACCCTTCCCTCGTACATAACCAGAACACGGTCGCAGAATGCCTGTACCAGAGTGAGATCGTGACAGATAAAAAGAAAACTTCCCATCCCCTTTTCCTTCAGCTTCAGAAGCAGCTCCAGAATTTGTTTCTGAACAGTAACGTCCAGAGCGCTGGTAGGCTCGTCACAGATCAGAAGCTCCGGCTGGACAGCAAGCGCTCTCGCAATTGCTGCCCGCTGGCATTCTCCTCCGCTGACCTGATGGGGATATTTCCCCGCAAATTCCGGCGTCAGGCCGCACTGCACCAACAGCTCTTTCACCTTCTCTTTTGTCTCTCTCCGGCTCATTCCGGCGTTTCTCAGGCTTTCACCAATTCCGTTTCCAAGGGTATATCTGGGGTCAAAGGATTCTCCCGGCATCTGAAAGATCATCTGCATGTTCCGGTATGCCTTTCTCATTTCTCTGCTCCCCGCTTTTGTGAGATCCTGTCCCATCAGAAGAATCCTCCCCTCCGTAGGGGGAATAAGCCCCGTTACCAGCCGGGCTACCGTAGTTTTCCCGGATCCGGACTCTCCTACAATTCCCAGAGCCTCGCCTTTTTTTACCTCAAAACTTACATCGTGGACAGCGGTAAATCCGCCTTTTTCCGATGAAAATTTTTTTGTCAGGTGTTCCGCCCTTAATATGATATCTGTCATGCTCTACTCCTGTATCCAAAACAAAATACGCCATTTTCCGGCGTCCGCATACATTTCCCTCCGGATCTTCCCGGATTTCATCACGATTTTTCTCAGTCTCTCTTCAGACTCAGGACGGAATCCATCAGCTTCCTTGTATATGCGTCGCAGGAATGTTCCAGAACTTCCCCGGTTTCTCCGTAATCTCTTACACGACCGTCTTTGAGGATCAGTATTTTATCCGCCATTTTTTTCACCAGTCCGATATTGTGCGTCACAAGGATCATGGCGGTATGATATTCCTCCCGCATAAAAAGAAGCTCGTCCGCCACCTGCTTCTGTACTGTAACGTCCAGGGCGCTGGTGGGCTCGTCCGCAAGGAGAAGTCTTGGATTCATCATCATGGCCGTACAGATTCCCACACGCTGGTTCATCCCTCCGGACAGTTCAAAAGGATAGCTGTTCCATACTCTCTCATAATCCGGCAGGCCGATTTTTTTCATGATCTCCGCAGCCCGTTTTTTTGTCTCTGATTTTTTAATCTTTTCATGGGCGGATACTGCTTCATGTATCTGCGCGCCTACCGTCCGGACTGGGCAGAAAGACGCCTTGCAGTCCTGAAACACCATGCCGATCTCCGGTCCCAGATACTTTCGCCTGGTTCCTCCCGGCATATCGGTCAGATTCTCGCCTTTGTACCAGATGTCTCCCCGGGTTACCATGCCGTTTTCTCCAAGGATTCCAAGTACGGCCCGGACGATCGTACTTTTTCCGCTCCCGGATTCACCTACAATACCCAGAATTTCTCCCTGCTCCACCTGAAAACTGACATCCTGCACAACGGGAATTCCATTATAGCAGACAGTGATATGTTCCGCACAAAGCAGAGGTTCCATAAGCTATTTTTCCTTTCTTTCTGACGTCATATCCCATACGGCCGGCGCAGGAGCAGATACTCCAGCCCCTCACCTCCGCACCGGATATCTTCATAAATTCCCTGCTTCATTTACTCCACATCCAGCTCTGCCGTGATCTCGTAGTAATCGCAGGGATGAGCCGCCATTCCTGTAACGTTGGACTTTGTGACAATTCCCATATTCAGATGGGATACAAAGAACATCGCGTTGTCATCCAGAATCTTCTGCTGAAGCTGCACCGCCAGATCGTCCCTCTCCTCTGGATCAAAAGTCTGGTGAAGCTTTTCCGTAAGCGCCGTCACTTCCTCGTTCTGATAATTCCCGTAATTCTTTGGCCCGGTTACCGTACTGGTGAAGAAATACTCCGGATCTCCTGTTGGCGCTGTTGTGAAAGAGCTTACATATACGTCAAAATCCCCCTCCTGGGCATAGGTCATATGATCGGAGGTATTGTTCACCGCCACATCAATACCGATCTCCTTCAGGGTAGCCTGGGCATACTCCGCCAGCTTGGGCTGTTCCAGCCGGGTTGGATATGTCAGCCAGTTCACTGTCAGCTTTTCTCCGTCTTTGTCCACATAACCGTCACCGTCTGTATCCGTCCAGCCGGATTCCTTCAGAAGTTCCTTCGCTCCTTCCGGGTCGTAGGATACTGTTGTCACCGCTTCATTTCCATAGGAAAAACTGTCGGGAAAGGCTGCTGCTGCCGGAAGCCCCCGCCCCGCCATAATCACAGAACAGAAACCTTCCTTGTCGATTCCCATTGCCACCGCTTTTCTCACATTCTCATCCTGCATGATCTCTGATTCAAAATTAAACTGTCCAAAGAAGCAGCGGCTGGTAGCACAGGAATTAATCGTATAGTCAGAATTTCCTTCAAAAAGCACATAGTTGTCATACTGAAGACCGTAAGTACCCTGGACGTCCCCAGTCTGAAGCGCTGCCGTAAGGGCGCTTCCGTCGGAAAAGGATTTCACCGTTACTTTATCCACTTTTACGTCTCCGCCCCAGTAATCATCATTTTTTACAAGTTCAATCTGGGTAGGCGTTACTTCTGTAGCGATATAGGGCCCTGTTCCCGCCACATTTGCAAAACCGTCTTCGCCCCGAACCCCATATTCCATATCAATGATCGCCCCATAAGGATCTCCCAGATAATTGATGATGGCCGGGCAGGGTTCCGTCGTATAAATGGTAAGGGTCATTCCTTCTGCTTCGATATGATCGATCTTAAGATCAGAAGGCGCCCGGTCATGCACAGCAACCAGATTGTCCAGACATTCCTTCACTGCCTGGGCGTCCATGGTACGGCCGCTGGAAAATTTTACACCGTCGCGGAGAGTGATCTTCACTGTAGTGTCATCCACAAACTCATAGTCTGTGGCAAGCCAGGGCTCCACTTCCATGTTGTCGTTATACTTGAACAGTGTTTCGCCTACTCCGTAGCGCACCGCGCTCCATCCAGAATAATTGTCATGAGGATTCAGCCCCGCGTCTCCCATTTCCTCACTGTATCCTGTAGTGCCGTAAACAAAGGTTTTCTCCTCCCCGGCAAAGGCCTGGGCCGGCAGACATACTGACAGCATTGCTCCCGTCAGAGCGGCTGCGATTATTTTTTTCTTCATGTTTTCTCCTCCTGTATTCTTCACTGTATTTTCACCCTCTCCGCTTAGGATCCATATAATCTCTGAGGGCGTCTCCCAGCAGATTGAAAATCATTACAGTAATAAAAATTGCTGCTCCGGGAGCAAGTACCATCCACGGGGAAATCTGCAGCATGCTTCTCCCGTCATTAATCATACTTCCCCACTCGGCCACAGGGGGCTGTACCCCGAGTCCCAGAAAGGAAAGTCCCGCAAGCTCCATCATCATAGTTCCGATATCCAGCACCGCCGTTACCAGAACCGGTCCCGCAATATTCGGCAGCACATGCTTTAAAAGAAGTCCCAGAGTACTGCATCCCGAAAGTTTTGCCGCCATGATATAAGGGGAATTCTTCTGCGTCATTGTCAGTCCTCTGGCAAGGCGGGCAAATTTCGGCCATCCGATAACCGCCAGGGCAATCACCGCGTTATGGATCCCTCCGCCGAGCACCCCTGCCACAGCCAGGGCAAACACAAGGCTGGGGAAGGCCAGAAACAGATCGGAAAGCCTCATCAATACTGCGTCCGCCCCTTTGTCGTACCAGCCGCAGATCATACCGACCGCAGTTCCCACCGCCGTCACAACGGCCACAAGTGCGAGAGTGGCATATATGCTTATAGTGCTGCCTGCCAGCACACGGGAAAACATGTCTCTGCCGAACCGGTCGGTTCCCAGAAGATGAGAAGCTCCCGGCGGCTGCTGCGCAATCATAAGATTCTGCTCATTAGGATCATAAGGACAGAGATATTCCGCAAAAGCCGCTGTTAGAAGAAGCAGTGCTGTCAGGACTGCAAAAAAAATCAACTTTCTCTTTATATGATTCTTTTTTATTTTTTGTTTTCGTTCCGTAATTTTTCCACTGTTCATGGATACCTCCTGGTAAATTAAAACAAATCAGCGCGACAGTCTTACACGGGGATCCAGATAATGATAAATAATGTCCGTCACCAGATTTACCAGTACATAGATCACCGCCATCCATGCCACATACGCCTGAACAATGGGATAATCTCTCATGGTTATGGCATCCACCGCCATTTTTCCTACTCCGTCCCACATAAAGATCGTTTCCACGATCGTCGTACCACCCAGGAGACTTCCCACAGAAAGCGCCAGAAGAGTAATGATCGTCAGCATAGAAGCTTTCATCACATTTTTCCAGACAATCACACTACCCCTCACGCCTCTGGCCATTGCTCCCATAACATAATCCTTATTCAGCTCCTCAAGAACCGTAGCTCTCACCTGTCTGGTGTATTTCGATGCCATGGAAACGGCCAGGGTCAGCGTTGGAAGAATCAAGCTCAGCAAACGGTTTTCCGATGTAACCACAGGAAGCCATCCAAGTTTCACAGAAAAAAAGTACATCAAAACCAGAGCCACAAAAAAATTCGGCATAGAATTTCCAATAAAACTCAGAAAGCGTATCAGGTAATCTACCCATCTGTTATGCCTGACTGCCGAGATGATCCCCAGAGGAATGGAGATCATCATTGTCAAAACCAGAGAGGAAAGCATCAGGAGAACCGTTGCCGGGAGCTTTTCAATAAACGTATCATAAACATCACGGTTCGACACATAACTGATCCCCATGTCCCCAGTTATCATTCCGGCAAACCACCGACCATACTGCACCAGAAAAGGCTGGTCAAGCCCATATTCTTTTCTTGCCTGGTCGATTACCTCCTGGGAAACCGCCGTCCCGGTATTTTCATACATATAAGTAACCGCGTCCCCTCCGGCCAGTCTCATCATGGCGAAGGAGAGAAAGGTAATCCCGATCAGCACCGGAATCATCTGTAGCAGCCGTTTTATGATATATTTCAGCATATTATAATCCTCTTAAATGATAATCTGCAGTCGGGCCCCTCTCCGCCGGAAGTTCAGAAATCCCCGGCTGCCTTTCCGCAATGACAAAATTTTATCAAAAACCAGAATACCGCACAACCCTCCACTGGGGTTATGCGGTATTCTTATTTTTCATATTTTATCCATTTTATGGAATACCTGCCCTGCAGGAATTACCGTCACCACATATAAACGTATCTCATTGCCGGCATAATCTTTCATTCAAAAACGAGATCAGCTCCTCCACTGCCTCATCAGGCACCTCTCCCCGGTGCCTGATATAACCGAAAATAACTTTGTTTTCCGGCATATCCAATGAAATTGCCCGGGCACCCCCCTGCTGTTTGTCTGAGAGATAACTGCCGCTGATATTCGCCGCGCTTGTGCTTTTCAGCATCCGTTCCATTATATAGTCGCTGTTTGTCACCACTGAAATATCCAGTCCGCTCCATGAAAACTGAGGCTTTTCCTCAGACTGTCCCAGATTGAAAAACTCATCCTGATAATTCTGGATAAACCGCAGTCCTTTCAGCTCCTCCGGCTTCACCGTTTTCTGACCGCTGCTGGAAAGTCCGTTTCCGGCGCCCGGATACAGCATCAGCTCCGTCTCGTGCATCGGAATAAATTCCAGCCTGTTTCTGGAAAGCTCATACAGAAAGTCCGACTTCTGCTGCTCCGGAATATAAACGAAGCCCACATCATCCAGATAATCTCTCACTCTTTCCAAAACTGTACGGACGCCTGCCGTATAAATCTGAAAATGATAATTTTTATCATAATTTTGATTGTAAAAATCTATAAACTGATCGGCAAACCAGGAACTTGGATTCAGCGAGATCCTGATCCATTTTGTCATTCCATGCTCCGCCATCCCCTCCAGGGTCCGGACCTCATTAACGATTTTGCAGGCATGGCGGTAAAATTTTTTTCCCCGGGCTGTCAGGCGGATTCCCCGGGGAAGGCGCTCAAACAGCTGAATTCCCAGAGAATCCTCCAGCGCCTTAATTACCTTGCTTACGCTTGGCTGAGTGGAATATAAAATTTTCGCGGCTTCGCTCACAGATCCCGTCTCCGCGCAGGCCATAAAATACTCAAGCTGTTTAATGTCCATAAGGTTTCCTCGTACGCAGCATAAACATAGGCACCGGATTGTAAAAGGCGTCTTTTTCCAGATAAATTCTGCCGCTTATCCCCAGATCCACCGCAAACTCCTGAAGCTTCATAGCTCCCAGAGTTTCCAGATCCCAGGCCGGACGGCTATAGGAACTGATAGGCAGCTGACGCTTAATCTCCTCACATTCCCTCATCATTTCGTCACCGATGGTCTGATGGGCATGGTTTTCAGGAAGGGAAGAGACATCTGTAAAGTCGCTCAGTCCATAGTTAGCATCAAAATTCAAAAGTACCCCGCCCTTTTTCAGCACACGGACCCAGTCCCGGTAAGCATGGCGTACATGGGGAAGCGTCCATGTAAGATTTCGGGAAATTACCACATCAAAGGTTTCATCAGAAAAATCAAGTTTCTCTGCATCCATGATCAAAAATTCACAGCCTGCCTTCTCCTCAGCCGCCAGAATCTTCGCGTTCTCGATCATGTCCGGCGTCAGATCGATTCCTGTCACCCTGTGTCCTTCCCTGGCCAGAAGCACTGAGAAAAAGCCCGCACCGCAGCCCACGTCAAGAATCCGCAGGCTTTCCCCCTCCGGAAGCTGGGACCGGATCTCTTTCATCCAGCGCTCAGCCATCTCGCTGTGAAGCTCCTCTCTTTTATGCGTCAGAAAATCGCTGCTGCGTTTTTCCCAATAATGTACGATCCGTTCCTTCCGTTCATCGTAGGGATTTACTATCTTTCCATAGGCGATCATAGGACCGTCTCCAAGGACCTGAAGGGATCCCGTCTGATAGAGGATCACGCCGCCGAACTCCGCTATACTGACCTCTTTCACATTTCCTTCATAATCCCGTATCTCTCCCAGCTTTTCACCTCTGTGGATCATGTCTCCCGGTTTCCTGCAGGGATACCAGAGACCATCCTGGGAGGCGTCCTGGTAGCGGACATCCGTCACCTCCAGAGGATAATATGTCCGGTAATCCTTCTGTCCCTGATAAAGTCCCAGATGGCAGAGAATATTGCGGACGTCCCGTCTTGTAGAACGAACCTCCTCATATGTCCATCCCCCCATGCCGCCTCTCTCTATGAGAATACTGGGAATTCCCTGAGACGCGGCATAATTATAGGAACCGCCGGAAGCCACATCTGATCTTACCATATAAGGCACATCCACCTGCTCCGCCATTCTTCTGGACATTGCCACAACCTCTTTATCCGCCCTGCCCGCGTAATAGACATAGGGGGTAAGCTGCTCATAATCATCTCCGCTGTGGAGATCAATATAATAATCCGCCGCAGGCTGCAGTTCACGGGCCAGGGCCCAGGCAAGGCGCTCCATCTCCGTTCCGTCAGGATCTCCCGGAAATTCCCGGTTCAGATTCTTTCCGTCCTCAAGTCCCATACTTCCGTTCCGCCGCTCAAAGGCAGGAAGATTCGCAACCTTTACAATAATCACAGTTCCTATGACTTTCTCAATCTTCAGTTTTTGAGAAAGCTCCACAGCCGCCTGAATCCCCACATACTCTCCGGCATGCACCCCCGCGGTGATCAGCATGGTCTTTCCCGGTCTTTCGCCGTGCAGCACGGAGGCGGGCAGGCGGAATTTTCCTCCGTCCAGTTCAAGATAGCCGCTCCACCGCTGTCCGGGAAGCACTTCTATATTATTTAACCGAAATATCCTGTTTTTTTCCCCGGTCAGCAAAAATACAGGAGTAGATCCATTATTGATAATCTCCTCTTCTGTCCAGACTTCCTTCCATACATCTTTATCGCAGCTCACCCTCTGGAATCCTGCTGTTTTCATAGCTTCCATATCCCAATGCGGGCGCTTCATGCGGCTTAAAGGAACCTGTCTGGCAATATTTTCCATACGCTCAATATCGGTTCCTCTGTAATAGTCCTCCACTTCCTTTTCTTCCGTCTGGCGGCGGTCCATCTCGTATCCGCTCCTTTTTTCCTCATCAAAAAGATGCCCGTACCAGTCGGCGTCAAAATTATAAAGAACTCCGCCCTCTTTCAGAACCCGGTGCCATTCCCGGTATGCCTGCTCCGGTTTCGGAAGGTTCCAGGTTACATTTCTGGTAACAACTGCATCAAACACCTCATTATCCTCGCTAAGATCCTGCACGTCTTCCAATTTCCACAGAATCTTCTCTGCCATTTCTCCGGCATTCCGGCGGGCTTCCCTCAGCATCTCTTCCGTAGCGTCCACAGCAGTCACCTGATATCCCGCTTCCGCAAGAAGGATGGCAAAAAATCCCGGGCCTGTACCTGCATCCAGGATTTTTATCTCCGAAGGTTTCCTGTCAGGAAATCTCCCTCTTAACAGGGAGAGAAGTTTTTCTCTCCACATATCTCTCCTGGCGTCCGCCATTTCCTGCTGGTTATATTCCGAATAGCCCCTGGCCCGCTCTGTCCAGTATGCGCGGATTTCCTCCCGCAGTTCCGTGCTCTCCATCTGTATTGCTGTTTCCCGGCCGGTAACGTCCCGGTCTACTTTTTTCTGTGATATCGTCATTTTTCTCCCCTGTTGTTTCCTAATATATTTTAGTAATCCGCCTTAGCGCTGATGCCAGATCGACGCTGAGCTTTTTTCCCGGCAAATATGTTACACATTATAAAAAAAAGCTTCCCCCGGGACAAGCCTCCCCGGGGGATAGTTTTACAGTTTCCTGTTACATGATCTGATCTTTATTTTCTCTGCTCTCAGCCCCGCTGCGCGAAGAACCAAATTCCTCATCCGCCGCCGATGCGTCTTCTACTTTCCCTCTGATAAACTCATATAATTCTATCACTGCGTCTCCATGAATCTGGTTTTTCTGGCATTCCACCATCTTCTCAGCCGCAGCACGTTCCTTCATCAGGGCGATCCCTTTTTTCGCCTGTCCTTTCACAGTGCTGGCAGACCAGCTCATGCCTGAGCGGACAAAAAATTTCCGGTTGGCTGTTTCGCACCCGGGAATCGGGGTAGTATGGATCATTGGCACACCTGCCACCGCGGCTTCCGTGGAGGTAAGTCCTCCCGGTTTTGTAAAAAGAACATCGCAGGCCTTCAAATACAGCGGCATCTGAGTGGTAAATCCGAGAATCTTCACCCGTTCTTCTCCCTGATACTTTTTCTTCAGCTTCTGCTCCGCCTTCTGGTTGCTTCCGCAGATAACTATGATCCTTTCCTCCTCTGTCCGCGCCAGAAGTTCCTCCAGAAGTTCATCCAGATCTCCTGCTCCCATACTGCCTCCTGCCGCCAGAAAATATTTTTTGTCCATCTCAAGGCCTAGCTTTTTCCTGGCTTCAGTCTTTGACGTCTTTTTTCTGCAGGCTCTTGAGACAGGAATGCCAAAGGGAAGCAGCTTATCTTCCGGAATTCCCCGTTTTACACAGGATTTCCGCAGCGCCTCATGAGACATGACATAATAATCACAATCCGTCTCCTCCCAGAAAGGAATACAGGTATAATCTGTCATAACCGCCACCGTCAGAGGCAGCTTCATCCCTTTTCTTTTCATATAGGTAATGGTCTCCGCCGGATAAAGATGCGGCATCACAAGTACATCTACAGGATGCTCCCTTAAGTACTTGTCCAGATATTTCGCCATTCTCCCATTCAGATAATAAACCGGAGATTTTTTCGCAAGCTTGCTGACGCCCATCCCCAGTTTGTAGGCAACGCCAAAAAGCCTGGGCGTCTTTTTTACAATCTGTACATATCCGTCTCCTACCAGCCTGGAAACTCCTTCCCCGGCCAGGCAGAGATAATCGAGAACATATGCCTCGTCTCCCCTTTCCTGCATTTCCTCTGCAACAGCTCTGGCTGCGGAGTTATGACCGCCGCCTGTATTGCAGGACAAAATCAATGCTTTCATTCAAGCCTCCATTCTTTTCCGTGCCGAAATTCCGCGTTTGCTTTCAGGCAATGCTTGTGAACCACGATGGCAGATATCAGAAGACATCCCAGACGGATCTCCCTTGAAGATATTGTCAGTATTGAAAGGACCACAAACAGTAAAAACGCATAAACACTTTTTCTGGTATTGGACTTCACCGGAATAATAACCGCAAACAAAAGATAGCAGCCGGCCAGCATAAGCAGCGGCCGGCTCTCCGGATACAGCCCTATGAACACGCCGAATGACACCGCAATAGCCTTCCCTCCATGACCTTTCTGAAAAACAGAATGGGCATGTCCGAACACAGGCGCCGCCATCACCAGCGCAAACTTCCAGGACTCCGTTCCGAGATTTCTGGCGCAGAGCGCCACCGGAACCAGCCCCTTTCCTATATCTGCAAGGAGAACCAGTATGCCGCAGAATATCCCTCCGCAGACAAACGCATTATAGGTGCCGGGATTTCCGTCCTTGGATTCCTTCTGCACATCCACCTTATATAAAATCATGGGAATCAGGCGTCCAAAGAGTATGCTTCCCGACAGAAATCCTGCAATGATATAGAAATCATATCCGTATTTCACCATTTCAAACAACTCCCATATAAATTTTTAAAGAAGTCATATAAACAGACTCCAGATGCAGATCGTAGGCAATGACAGTAAGGTGGAAAAAATCACCATCTTAGTTGCAAAAGCCGGCTCCATATCATATTTCTCAGCCAGGATACTCGTAGTGGCTCCTGCCGGCATTGCCGCAAGAAGAACACAGATCCCAAAGGCCTCTTCATCCAGAGGCAGGAAACGGCAGACAATATATACCGCCGCAGGTATGATGATCAGTCTGTGTAGGGTAAATTTTACCACGGTCCAATCCCAGAAATCTTTTACATTAATATCCGCAAGGATCATTCCGATCACCATCATAGACATTGCCGTATTGCAATTTCCAATGGCCGTCACCATACCGTCCAGGCCATCCGGAAGATTCAGATCCAAAAGCATCATGGGAATTCCGATCACACAGGCAAGAATGCAGGGATGCGTCACTACCTTTTTGATAGTCTGCTTCCGGTCGCTGGTTCCGGAAAAAACCGCCAGTCCTGAAGACCACATCATGATTCTTTGAGGAATCAGATAAATACTTGCAAGCATCAGTCCCTCCGTACCATAAATCCCCTCCGCAATAGGATTTCCCAAAAAACCGGCATTAGAACAGATCGTGCCATACCGGAGACATTTATTTTTCCCCTCCGGTTCCCTGCGAAACACTATCCTGCCGTATACGACACAAAATGCCTGAATAAAAACAGAGATCAAAAGAACCTCCAGGTAAGACAGCAGTCCCCCGTCAGCAGGACTGTCCAGAAATGCGCGCAGAATATTACAGGGCAGTATAACATAAATCACCATATCATTCAGGTTTTTCTGTCCCTGCGGCCCCACCAGGTGAATACGCTTCAAAACAAAACCGACAGCAACCAGAAGAAAAATTGTAATCTGCAGTATAATTAGTGTTCCCATATTCTCCTTCTTTCTACTTTTTCACATTCCTCAGTTTATCACAACAGAAAAATCCCCGCAACCAAAACCCCCGGGATTGAAAATACAGACTAAAGTATTTTTCTCTTGACTCTTTCTGGCTGTGCATGCTACAATCATTCCATCCAAAACCTGGTGTGGATTTTTCTGGACAAGCCATTTTTCGCCACACAACTGTCCCAAGGCAGTTGCGTGGCTTTTGTTTTGTCCGGGAGAAATTTTTCTCTATACGGCTTCTTGCCGGGACAAAGGCCGGTTTTTGAATACCTCCGGCCGTCCCGGGATAACGAAATTACAAAAAAACGCAAAATAAATTCAGAGAACGGAGGAATCAGCTAAAAATGAACGAAACCTTTATGAAAGAAAAACCAGTTTTCCCATTAATCATGTCCATGGCCCTTCCCATGGTAATTTCCATGCTGGTCAATTCTTTATATAATATTGTAGACAGTTTTTTTGTGGCGCAGATCAGCGAAAAAGCCATGACCGCCCTTTCCTTAGTCTATCCTGTCCAGAATTTTATTAACGCTGTGGCTATCGGCTTTGGAATCGGAATCAATGCTCTGATTGCTTTTTATCTGGGCGCCGGCAACAACGAGGCCGCAGATGCCGCGGCTACACGGGGTACAGTGCTGACCATTCTCCACGGACTTCTTATGACTGCCGGCTGCATCGCGGTTATGCCCCATTTTCTCCGTTTCTTTACCACAGACCCGGAAGTAACAGAGCTGGGGATCCGCTACTCCAATATTGCGTTTTCCTTCTCCCTGGTCATTGTTCTGGATCTGTCTTTTGAAAAAATCTTCCAGGCTCTTGGAAAAATGAAGATTACGATGATTGCTCTTATGTGCGGCTGTCTCACCAACATTTTTCTGGATCCTGTACTGATCTTCGGCCTGGGGCCTTTCCCTGAGATGGGCATCGATGGAGCCGCCCTTGCCACAGGACTGGGACAGATGGTAAATCTTGTGATTTATCTGGCAATTTATAAACTTCGTCCCATTCATGTACAGCTAAAAAAGAAATACCTGAAACCAGATAAAAGCATTGATCTGAGACTATATTCTATCGGAATTCCTTCAGCACTGAATCTGGCCCTGCCGTCTCTTCTGATCTCCGTGCTGAACAGTCTTCTGGCCGTATACTCTCAGAGCTATGTGGTAATACTGGGAATCTACTACAAGCTTCAGACCTTCCTTTATCTTCCGGCCAGCGGAATCATTCAGGGAATGCGCCCGGTAATCGGCTATAACTACGGGGCAAAGGAATACAATCGCGTACGGAAGGTCTATCTGGTCACTCTGGCTATGAGCAGTGTGATCATGATCGCCGGGACGATAATCTGTCTTGCCGTTCCGGGACAGCTTATCGGTCTCTTTACCGAAAATCCCGAAACCGTACAGGCCGGGAAAACGGCACTGCGCATTATCAGCGCGGGATTTCTCGTATCCGCCGTTTCGGTTACATCCTCCGGCGCACTGGAGGGACTTGGAAAGGGAACCTCTTCCCTGATCATCTCGCTTTGCCGCTATGTAATCGTCATACTGCCAGCCGCCTTTCTTTTAAGCCGCATCTTTGGCGCCCCGGGAGTATGGCATGCCTTCTGGATCGCAGAAGCCGTTACCGCTGTTGTGGCCTTCCTGATCACCAGAAAAAAAGTATATCTGACCTGCCGTTAATTCTGTTTTATTTTGTGCTGAGCAAGATTTTTAATGATGTTTTCTATAACATACAAAACAGAGGGCACGGGTTTCTTATATGTGAGAAACCTGTGCCCTCTGTTTTATGCGCCGCACGCAAACAAATGCCATCTCATTTCCGATACAGCTTCACCAGCCAGAATATCATATCTCCAAATATCAGGCCCAAAAATGCAAAAGTAAACCATCCGGGCAGATTTTTCCCGGACAAAGTATGCAGAATCAGATAAGTAAAAATAACTGCTATGATAAGCTTCATGGTTTTTATCATATATTTCAGCGTACGGTATACCCGCTCCCTGTTTTCCGGCGTCACCTTTACACCGGTATTCCAGATCCGCGGAAACCTCTCTGTCACCGTGATCAGGAGATAAATCCCCCAGGCTATCATAAGAAGAAAGATTATTTCTCCTTTTCCGCCCCAGCGGTCAATCTCGCCGGCAAAATTGTAGTGCATAGGCACCTTATCGGGAATTGAAGGCCAGTAAAAGAACAGTCCCGCAGATGTTCCGGCCAGAAGCAGCAGGCTCAGTGCCTCCATGATGATATCCGCAGCCGTTGGCTTTATCTTCATTTCCATATTCCTCCTGCAGCCGCACTCCTTACTTTGAAAAAGCCGCGTTATACACCTCATCCTGCTCCGGCAGATGGGTGATATAACCTACCGGAATTTTATTGTCTGTGGCTTCTATAATTTTTCTGGCGCCCTCCGGTCCGAATGCTCCGCACAATTCGATGCAGTCTACGCCGTCGTCCTCATATAATTTCCGGGCCGTCAGCGCAGCCTCCTGCACGCTGGGGACTCCGATGATCCTGGCCGTACCATTATGGATCAGCGCTTGGTCCTTTTCCCTGTCAAAATTATTTCCCAGAATTAAAAATGCAAATTTCATATTTTCTGTCTCCTTAAGGTCTGTGATGTAAAAAATATTTTCTGCAGTTTTTCGTCTCTGCTGATCTCTCCTTACAGGGATTATACCATCCTGCTTCTTTGCTGTCATCTTTTTCCATATCCTCAGCCGCTTACTTTTTATCAGAAAAAACTGCGGCTTCTTTCACCCATTCCATAAGCTCCCCGTCAATCTCTGAAAGATCTGATATCAGGATGTGATGTGTCCAGCGGTTCGGATAAGGCTCTGTCGCAATATCGATCCGGGATGATTCTGCTTTGTGATCCAGACCAAAGGTCACAACAATATAGCTGTCCGGACAGTCTTTCTTTTTCCTTACTCTGGCAAAAGAAACACAGGCAAACATATGCCGGTTATAAAAAGAAACCTGCGTTTTCTGAACCTTGATCCTTACATCTGGCACAAGTTCTGCAACACATTTTTCAAATTTTTCATACAGAGGCAGCGCGTCCGGCTGCCGGTCAAAAAACTGCAATATTTTTTCATCTGTCATGACATCTTTTCTCCCTGCCGTCTCTATTTCTCTGTAAAAATATTGATATCGGAAAAAATCTTATGCAGATGGTGCTCGTCAAAGGGAAGATATTCCGCAATGGTAAAGCCCGCCACATCCGAGTTTTCCGTGATAACATGAAGAACCTTTTCCAGTTTTTCCATTGTCATCCTTCCTCCGCCGGAGCCGTCTCCCACCAGTTCTTCATTAGCAAAATAAGTAGAATGGAACTGTTTCTGATAATCATGCAGACTCTGAAGCCCCACATACAAAATTTCATCCGGCTTAAATTTTTCATTTTTCATCTGGCCAGAAAGGGCGCTGTCTCCATATCCCATCAGGGAGCCCAGTACCATGGCATGGGCATTGGGATACCCGTCTTTTGTCATGGACACATCCGGATGAGCATCTATCCAGATAATTCCGGTATTTTTATATTTTCCGTGCAGATAGTCAAACGGGGCGAGAGAAACCATACAGTTTCCTCCAATCGTGATAATCCTGTCGGGATTCTCGCTTTCAATTTTCTCCATTGCATCCTGAATTCCGGCCAGAACCTCGTCTTTTGCATATATGCCGTCTTTTACAGGCTTTTCTTCTCTGTCCGGCGGTGTAATTTCCACTTTAACAAGAGGCTGTGCCTCATTGGAAGGTAAAATATGAGCCATTAAGTTTGCCCCAAAGTAATAGGTTTCCAGCCCGCCGCTTACATAGTCCGGATATAATAGTCTTATTGTTTTCATGTACCCTGCCTCCTTAGCTTTCACTTCTCCGTCATACATTCAAAACCAGCTTGTCTTTCCCTCTCTTCAGCATCAAATATAAGTTACGGTGTTACCGCATATTTGATCACATGCTTTCTCTTGTTTTCAAACACCTCATACGCCTCCATAATCTCGTCCAAACGGCAGCGGTGAGTAATCAAAAAGCCTGTGTCCAGCTTCCCGCATGCTGTCAGATCCATGATCTCCTGACAAAAACTTCCGTCTACTCCTCCTGTTTTAAACACTAGATTTTTTCCATACATGTCGGGAAGAGGAATTACCTGGGGCTCTTCATACATTGCTACAACCACCACAACCCCGTTGGGTCTTGCGATCTTCCATGCCGTCTGAAAAGTATCCTGTCCTCCGGCGGCCTCAAACACCGTATCCGCGCCTCTGCCGTCTGTCAGACTGCGTATCGTTTCTTCTATGGGATCCCGTCCTGCCACAAGCGTAATATCCGCCAGTCCTCTTTCTTTTGCAAGCTTCAGCCTGTATTCGTCCGTATCCACCGCAATAACTCTGGCAGGCGTATACAGATGTGCGCAGAGCATCGTACAGAGTCCCGTAGGGCCGGCGCCGATTACAGCCACTGTATCCGCGGGCCTGATCTCACCGATTTTTGCCGCCCAATAACCGGTAGAAAGAATGTCTCCATTAAAAAGCGCCTGTTCATCTGTCACATGATCCGGAATTACCGTGAGACCGTTATCCGCAAACGGAATTCTGGCATATTCTGCCTGGCCGCCATCAATGCGGCAGCCCAGAGCCCAGCCGCCGTGCTCATTCGTACAGTTATTTACAAAACCACGTTTACAGAAAAAACACTCTCCGCAGAAGGTTTCCACATTTACCGCCACCCGGTCTCCCGGCTTTACCTTCTTTACAGCGCTTCCCGTTTTTACCACTCTTCCTACAAATTCATGCCCAAGAATCGTTCCCGGCACGGCTCGTGGAACTGCCCCGTGTTTGATATGAATATCGCTGGAACAGATCGTGGTCAGCGTCACTTTCACAATAGCGTCTCTTTCATCTGTAATCACCGGTTCCGGCCGCTCCTCCAGAGTGATCTCACCGTTTCCTTTATATACGACTGCCTTCATATGATTCATCACCTTTCCTTGTACACCGATGCTACTATATTAAAAAACAAAAAGTACAAATCCTCTTCGTTTCCCTATATCTCTTCACAGCTGCTGCCGTACTGTTTTTCCGGATTCTCTGTGATCATCCTTGTAAAAAAGACAGTACACTGCTGCTATTATTATATCATCCCACCCAGGGACTGTCATGGCTTTCCTGTCCAATCTTTTCCTTATAAGCAATTGACTGAATATGATAAAAAGGATAATATACAACTATCGAAGACGCCTCAATAAACAGAGGCAACCTTAAAAAGGAGAATTTTTATGGATCTGATAAAAGAAGCACTGTCGCTTGGCTTTGCCGATGCCGCGGTTATGGATGTAAAAGACCTGGTATTTGTTCTGGAATACAGAACATTCTGCGAAGAAAATTTGTGCGGAAATTATAATGTGGTTCCGGCCTGTCCTCCTACATGCGGCACGCCGGAAGAAATGCGCCAAAAGGCTCAGGCTTATGAAAAAGCTCTGGTACTCCAGACAATACTCAAACAGCCTGGAATGGACTCTGCCTTAGTTAAAAAAGCCAAACACGATCAGAATATTCTTACAGAAAAACTGGCAGAACAGATGAAAACCGCCGGAAAAGATGACCTGCTGATCATGAGCGCTGGCCCTTACAAACAGTATTCCTGCATGTCCGCTTACGGCGTAGACGCTCAGAAGATGGCGGATGCCGCAGGTATGGTCTGCTGGGCAGATGACGGCGATGTACGGTTCTTTTCCCTTATCCTTTTCTGAAATCGGCATCTCAGCCCAGATGGATAAACGAGACAGTAAGCGGTCAAATACCTGAAGGAAAAAATCAGCACATTTTTGTCCCGCGGACTCCAGCCGCAGAAATTTTATCGACTTAAAAGGCCAAAATTGAACCGCACTGGCATATGCTGATTGGGAATAGCACAGGAAATTACTGAAATCACGCGCTTTGGAGCGTATTTCCCCTTGTATACCGATGCTATTGCGCCCTTATACGCAGATGCTACCATACCAGCACGGTTAAAATTTGTATTTCCTGATTTTCAACCGTAATTTCCGCCAGGTTTCTACAGTTAGAATCTTCATTTCCTGATTTTTAACCGTAATTTCTGCCCAGCTCCTACGGTTGATATCTTCATTTCCTGGATTTTACCTCCATCCCCTGAAAAAATGTATCCCTTCTTCCGCAGGGCAGTCTCTCTGCTCTGGCCTCATCCCTTCTGCATTCCCCCATCCCTGCTGCCGCATTCCTTCTATAATCCACAGCTCCCTCCAAATGCCTCTCTGTCATTATGTTATCAATTTTATCCCTGCGTCTCTATTTTTCAGAATATGAAACTATTTTCCCTCTTGACAAATACCCTCACGGGGTATATAGTATAGATACCCCGTGAGGGTATTCAAAACATAGGAGGAATATCAGATGACAAATAAAAATGTCTGTCCCGCCTGTCAGAAGAAAACAGAACGTTCTGAAGAGGAACGCAAAAAACTGATCAACCGTCTGAAGCGTATAGAGGGACAAATCAGAGGAATCATCGGAATGCTGGAAAATGACGCGTACTGCAATGATATCCTGATGCAGTCCGCTGCAGTCAACGCTGCCGTCAATTCATTCAATAGAGAACTGCTTGCCAGTCACATCCGCTCCTGTGTAGCACGGGACATCCGGGAAGGGAAAGACGAAACGATTGACGAGCTTGTGGCGACTCTGCAGAAATTAATGAAATAAGATTATTAATATTTTAATCGGGAGGGATTTATATGGAACAATATACCGTAACCGGGATGAGCTGCGCAGCCTGCAGCGCCCGGGTGGAAAAGGCCGTCTCTCATGTTCCGGGAGTCACGTCCTGTTCGGTCAGCCTTCTGACTAATTCCATGGGAGTTGAGGGAACCGCTTCTCCCCAGGAAATCATAAACGCCGTGGAACAGGCGGGATATGGCGCTTCCCTGAAAGGCGCGGCCAATGAAACAGTGTCCTCCTCCGCTGTGGAAGATGCTCTGGCAGATCACGAGACTCCAGTGCTGAAAAGACGTCTCATCGCCTCCATTGGCTTTCTGCTGGTTCTAATGTACTTTTCCATGGGACATATGATGTGGGGATGGCCTCTGCCTTCATGGTTTGACGGCAATCACGTTGCCGTAGGGCTGGTCCAGCTCCTGCTGGCAGGTATTGTCATGGTAATTAACCAGAAATTCTTTATCAGCGGCTTTAAGGCTCTGTGGCACCGGGCACCCAACATGGATACTCTTGTGGCCCTGGGTTCCATGGCATCCTTTGTATGGAGCGTTTACGCGCTGTTTGCTATGACAAGGGCTCAGGTGGACGGGGATATGGAAGCTGTCATGGAATATATGATGGAGTTCTATTTTGAATCTGCAGCCATGATCCTGACTCTGATCACCGTAGGAAAAATGCTGGAGGCCCGCTCCAAGGGAAAAACCACAGATGCTTTAAAAAGTCTCATGAAACTGGCACCAAAAACCGCCGTGGTTCTCAGAAACGGAAAAGAATCCACGGTTCCCATTGAACAGGTACACAAGGGCGATATCTTCCTGGTTCGTCCCGGGGAAAACATTCCTGTGGACGGCGTGATCCTTGAGGGCACAAGCGCAGTCAATGAATCTGCTCTCACCGGGGAAAGTATTCCTGTTGACAAGGCTGCCGGGGATCTTGTTTCCGCAGCTACCGTTAATCAGTCCGGTTTTATCAAATGCGAGGCAACCCGGGTGGGAGAAGATACCACCCTCTCCCAGATCATAAAAATGGTCAGCGACGCGGCCGCAACCAAGGCTCCCATTGCCAAGATCGCAGACCGTGTTTCCGGAGTCTTTGTTCCGGCGGTTATTACCATCGCCGTAATCACAACCATCGTCTGGCTGCTGGCCGGACAGACCTTTGCCTATGCTCTGGCCCGCGGTATTTCTGTTCTTGTTATAAGCTGTCCCTGCGCTCTGGGTCTTGCCACTCCCGTGGCAATTATGGTAGGAAACGGAATGGGCGCCAAAAACGGCATCCTCTTTAAAACCGCCGTATCTCTGGAAGAGGCCGGAAGGATCCAGATCGTTGCCCTGGACAAAACAGGAACCATCACCAGCGGTCAGCCGGAAGTCACAGATCTGCTTCCCTCCGATGGATTCTCAGAGGAAGAGCTGCTTTCCTATGCCCTTGCTCTGGAAAAGAAAAGCGAACATCCTCTTGCCAAAGCCATTCTCAGCCGTGGAGAAAAGCTCCGGCTTGACGCCCCGGCGGTATCCGATTTCCATGCTCTTCCCGGAAACGGCCTCTCGGCGGTTCTGGATGGAGAAATACTTCTTGGCGGAAGCATGAAATTTATCGGGGAGCAGGTAACTGTTCCGGAGCATTTAAAAAAGAAAGCGGAGGCCCTTGCGGAAAATGGAAAAACACCTCTTCTGTTTGCAAAAGAAGGAAAACTGATCGGTATTATCGCTGTCGCCGACGTCATCAAAAAAGAAAGTCCCCAGGCAGTACGGGAGCTTCAGAACATGGGCATACGTGTAGTCATGCTGACCGGAGACAACGAGCGGACAGCCAGAGCGATCGGCGCCCAGGCGGGAGTTGATGAAGTGATCGCCGGCGTTCTGCCGGACGGAAAAGAAAGCGTAATCCGGTCTCTGAAAGAGCAGGGACGGGTAGCTATGGTGGGTGACGGCATCAACGACGCTCCGGCTCTCACCCGCGCGGATATCGGAATCGCCATCGGCGCAGGAACCGACATTGCCATTGACGCGGCGGACGTTGTATTGATGAAGAGTCTTTTAAGCGATGTCCCCGCTGCGATCCGTCTCAGCCGCGCAACACTGAAAAACATACACGAGAACCTCTTCTGGGCGTTTTTCTATAACGTTATTGGAATTCCGCTGGCTGCGGGAGTCTGGATCCCTGTATTCGGATGGACGCTGAATCCTATGTTCGGCGCAGCGGCCATGAGCCTTTCCAGCTTCTGCGTAGTGACAAACGCCCTCCGGCTGAATCTTTTCAAGATCCACGATGCCCGCAGGGACAAAAAGATAAAACCGGCCGGTCCCGCAGCATCTCTTGCACAGACAAAATCTGCTGCTTCTGCGGAACCCCCGAAGTCAGCATCCTGCCGCACAGACGCCTGCCCGGTACAGCCGGCACAGGAAGGAAGTATGACCAAAACCCTCACTATAAAAGGAATGATGTGCGAACACTGTGAGGCCCATGTAAAAAAAGCCCTGGAAGCGCTTCCCGGAGTGGAGGAAGCTACTGCCAGCCACACGGCAGGAACGGCCGTCATCACTCTTTCCTCCCCAGTGGACGATGCAGTTTTGAAAAAGGCCGTAAAAGAGCAGGGCTATAAAGTAACCGCAGTAAAAAATCACCTGTAATCAGGTTAAAACGCCGCATCCTGTGCGGAAATAAAATATAAAAAAGGAGAGATGAATTATGATCAAAGTAACAGCAAATGTAGACGGTATGATGTGCGGAATGTGCGAGGCTCATGTAAACGATGCAGTGCGGGCAGCCTTCAATGTAAAAAAAGTGACGTCCTCCCACAGCAAGGGAACTACGGAAGTGATTTCCGAGGAACCTGTGGACGAAGAAAAACTCCGTCAGACCATCGAGGCCACAGGCTATAAAGTAACCGGTATTCAGACAGAGCCATATGAAAAGAAGGGATTTTCGCTGTTCCATAAATAAAAAAGAACTTTATAAAAATTTAACAAAATTTACAAAGTTTTTTTGTTTAGTATTTTTCTGGACAAATCCGCTGATGTCTGGTATGATATCCACGGTTGAAAAAAGAATGAACGAAAAGGTTTGTTACTGAAATATATTATTATCGTCAGGCAAGACCTATAGTCCGGGCGTTCCTCCCGGATTATAGGTCTTTTTATATTTATCGGGGAGGATGCTGCGGATGAGAATAAGCAAAATATTAAACAACAATCTTGTTTTATCCAGAAATGAAAAAAACGAGGAAATCATTGTAAAGGGTCTGGGTATCGGTTTTCACGCAAAGCGCGGAGATAAGATTGAGGAATCCCTGATCGAAAAAATCTTTTATCCGGAAAATCATCAGAACAGCATCCAGATTCAGCAGTATCTGCTGTCCATCCCTGAAGAATATCTGAATTTTGTACAGAAATTCGTCGATCGTGTCAAAGAAAAAGAACAGGATCTGCATCTGAACAACAGTATTTATCTCTCCCTCAGCGATCACCTTATGGGAACAGTGGACCGCTTCCGGAACGGGATCAGCCTAAAAAACGTTCTCCTGCTGGATATCCAGCAGCTTTATAAGAAAGAATATGCATACGGATTGAAAATGATCGATGATATCAATCAGACTTTCCAGGTACAGCTCCCTGTGGATGAGGCAGGTTTTATCGCTCTGCATTTTGTAAATGCAGAAGAGGGGCAGCAGAACAACGACAATTACCAGATCGCCCTGATCGTAAATCAGGTTCAGGAGATCGTTAAAAATTACTTTTCAGATATTACCTTTAATGAGTCGAGCCTTTACTATCAGAGGTTTCTGACACATTTGAAATATTTTGCCCAGAGATATCTTCATAAAGAGCTCCAGTATGACGAAGACGAAACTCTTTTCCAGATCATTCAGGAGCAGTGCCGCGAAGCGTACGGATGTGTAAAGCTTATCTATCTTATGATGGAGGAAAAGTATCACTATGCGCTGAGCAAAGAAGAAATGATGTATCTTTCTATCCACATCCAGACAAATGTGGACAAATCCCGGGCAGCCGCAAAGAAAGCGGACAAAAACAATTAAATTTTCGTTTGCACTGGCTTGTGACCGATATGTACGGCCGGCATATTGGGCAAGACCTTTCAATAAAATCCAATTATTTAAAGGAGAAAAGCCATGAAAAAAGATTACACGCAATCAGCGAAAAAACTGGTTCAGGCATTGGGCGGCAAGGATAATATCACCCGCGTCTTCCACTGCATGACAAGACTCAGATTTTATGTGAAGGACAGAAGTAAGATCAATGAGGCAGAAATCAAGAAGCTGCCGGAAATTTCCGGTGTGAACTGGCATCAGGATCAGTTCCAGGTTATTGCCGGTAATGAAGTAAACGAAATGTACGCAGAGCTTGTAAAAATGGGCGTACCCAATGACGACACCGATTCTTCTCAGAAAACATCCGAAAAGAAAGGAATCGGTTCTGCAATCATTGATTCCATTACCGGTTGTATGACTCCGATGATCCCGGCTCTTACCGCTGCCGGTATGATCAAGGTAGTGCTCACACTCCTTACCACCTTCCATCTGGTAAGCGACACATCCAGCACCTATCAGGTAATCTCCTTCATCGGAGACGCAGCTTTTTACTTTATGCCCTTCCTGATCGCTGCTAACGCCGCTAAAGTATTCAACGTAAATCAGTCTCTGGCTCTGATCATCGCCGGTGTATTCCTGCATCCGAACTTTACCGCAATGATCGCTTCCGGTGACCCGATCACATTTTTCTCCATCCCGGTGACGCCGACTACTTACAGTTATTCGGTAATCCCTGTCATCCTGATGGTATGGATCATGTCTTATATCGTAAAACTTGTAGACCGGATTACCCCACGTATTGTGAAACTGATCCTGCACCCGACACTGGTCATCCTGATCAGCGCTCCTATCGCAATTATTGTTGTAGGCCCCTTAGGCGGTATTATCGGTGACGGACTTGCTGTCGCTATCAATTTCCTGTCCGCAAAACTTGGCTTTATTATTGTCGGAATCCTTTCCGCAGCATTCCCGTTCATTGTTATGACAGGTATGCATCATGCCCTTACCCCCATCGGCCTTAACGCTGTAGCAACCGGCGGCGATACTCTTATCTTCGCTTCACAGGTATGCTCTAACGTAGCCCAGGGCGGCGCATCTCTGGCAGTTGCAGTAAAATCAAAAGACAGGAACATGAAACAGCTTGCAAGTGCGTCCGGCATTTCCGCTCTTATGGGAATCACAGAACCCGCCCTTTACGGCGTCACCCTGAAACTGAAACGTCCGGTGGTTGCAGCAGCCATCGCAGCCGGCATCGGCGGTATTGTGGGCGGACTTCTTCAGGTAACTCTGTATATTGCGCAGAACTGCCTGCTTGCCATTCCCGCATTTATCGGCGAAAAAGGAATGACGAACTTCTTCTACGGTTTGCTTATGATCGCCATCTCCTTTGTGGGAGCTTTCGTTCTCACCTTTGTCTTTGGATTTAAAGATGAAATTGAGGAGGAAGAAACTACAGAAACAGCATCCGTTTCCAAAGACACCGGCGCTGCGTCTGAAACAAAACCCCTGGTGGAAAAAATTCAGATTCTCTCCCCTGCTACAGGTATGGTAAAAGATATTACAGAGGTGCCCGACCAGACCTTCGCCGACAAAGTACTGGGAGACGGCGCTGCAGTTATCCCTGATGAAGGCAGGATTTATGCCCCGGCAGACGGTATTGTGGTAAATATCATGGATACCAAACACGGAATCATGTTCCAGACAGCTCAGGGAGTAGAGCTTCTGATTCACATCGGACTTGAAACTGTAAATCTGAAAGGAAAATATTTCACCTCTCATGTAGAAAACGGCGCACAGGTAAAAGCCGGAGATCTTCTGGTAGAGGTTGACCTGGATGCAATAAAGAAAGAAGG
>DWYN01000141.1 GCA_019118645.1 Candidatus Blautia excrementipullorum
TTTTTCTTCCGGCTTCAGAAGAGGAAGCTTTGCTGTGTTTACTCCGCAGATTTCGACTTTGTTCAGTGCCATTCTAATGAAAACCTCCTGTCCGCTGTACTTATGCGCGCCGGCCGGAAACTGTTTTCCGGCGGCTGGCGCTTTCGATACTTACAAGATTTCCAGCAGAAAGTTTTCTATGCGCAGGCGGAGGAAAATAAAAAAAATATTGGACCTTGACAAAGAAGGAGATTCGCTGCAGCCGTTTCAGATAAAAAATCAGTTTTGCAGTATAAAGAGATCATTTTGCAAACAATTAGTTCCTTTTTGAACAGAGAGCTGTGATACAATGTCAGACAAGAGGGAGAATGTAAAATGTATGTTAAGTGGATTGTGACAGATATGGATGGAACTCTGCTGAACAGCAGGGACCAGATTTCAGAAAAAACACGGGCTGCCCTTCTTGCCTGCCAGGAAAAAGGCATCCGCCTGATTCTTGCCAGCGGACGAAGTTATATCCGCCAGATGCCCTATGCAGAACAGCTGCGTCTTGCAGAATTCGGCGGGGCAATGATAGAAGTGAACGGGCTTGCTCTGAATCGTCTGCAGAACGGAGGCCGGGAGGTATTTGAACGGCTGAGCAGAGAGGATAAGGAGCTTCTGTTTTCCGAGCTGCAGCGCTTTGAGGTGGAAATCCACGGGTATCAGGATGAGGCTCTCTACTACTGGATTCCCGACTGGCAGCGTCCCTTCAAGGAACAGGAGAGGAAGGAAAAGGGATACCCGCCGGAGCATCCGCTGGTTGCAGGTCCCTGGTCCTGGGTCACAAGCAATGTGCACAGTTATCCTGTTATGAAAGAAATTTTCTCCGGGAAAGAGATGCCGGATGAGCTGAACAAGATGGGATGCTCGGACCGGCCGGAAAGAATTCCGGAGGTTTATGAATATTTAAAAGAGCATTTTGAGAAACGGTATGAGATAGCCCGTACGGATTCGCGCTCCATAGAGATTTCCCGGAAGGGAATTTCCAAAGGTAATGCTCTGAAGAGACTCATGGAGGAAGAAGGAGTGAGGCCGGAGGAGGTTCTGGCTTTTGGAGACGGAGAAAATGATATCAGCCTTTTCAAGGCGGTTTCTCACAGCATTGCCATGGGAAATGCAGAGGATTATGTAAAAGAGTATGCCACTGACGTGACAGGAACGAATAATGAAGACGGGATCGTCATGGCCCTTGAAAAATACGGGGTGCTTTGAACGAAAAGAGAAAGGCGGAAGAA
Organism: Candidatus Blautia excrementipullorum; assembly: GCA_019118645.1. Taxonomy (GTDB): domain Bacteria; phylum Bacillota; class Clostridia; order Lachnospirales; family Lachnospiraceae; genus Blautia_A; species Blautia_A excrementipullorum. Next base: position 1,257 of record DWYN01000141.1, read on the forward strand.
CAGATGAGGGAGACGCCCAAACCCAGACAGATGGAGATTTTGAGACTGCTTCTGATGTCAGGGATGCCTCTGGATATAGAATTCCTGAAAGGTAAGCTGCAGAAAAGTGAACGAACCATCCGGTATGATATTCAGGAGCTGAAAGACTTATGCGCTCCCCATCAGATAGAAATCCGCTACCTGAAGAAAACAGGATATTACATACCGGCCGGGCAGAAGGCCTCCTGTTCTGCGCTTATGGTACGCTGGAGCCAGGATGCGAAGGAAGGTTTTGTGGATGAGGAAGAAGAGCAGCGGTTAAACCGGATTTTCTTCTACCTGTTTGTGAGAAAAGAATATGTGACGGCAGAGAAACTGGCGGACGTCTATTTTGCTTCCCGTTCCACACTGGCAAGAAGCCTTGGCAGAATCGAAGCACATTTTGGAAACAGCTTTACGCTGGATGTGAAGAAGGCGCAGGGCTACCGGATGACAGGGAATGAGATGGAGATCCGCCGTCAGGCGGTAAAGCTTCTGACAGCCCGGTTCAAGGGAAGCTATACAGCGGACGACTGGTATCTGCTGCTGCCGGATGAACTGAAGATCCGGCTGGATCTGGAGGACATCCGCGAAATCAGCCGGAATATACGAAGGCTGAACGGAAAGTACAACATCTGGATTTCCAATACAGCCTACCTGAATCTGATGAGTTACTGTGTCGCCCGTCTTCTCCGGCTGCCGCTCCTGAAAGAAGAGAAAAATGAGGCCCTGTCCGGGGAAGAGAACTATGTACAGGAGCTTCTCAGGGAAGTGTCTCCACAGGGAAAAGGAAGAACCCGGCAGGAGCTGGCGTGGCTGACAGAGTTCCTTATGGAGCAGGGAATCTATGTGGAAGAATACCGGGTGGATGAAGAACTGCTTCAGAGAATTCTGGACCGTATCATGAAGTTTGTGGAATCCAGAAAAGACTGGGGGCACTTTGATTTTCAGAGTCTCCGCCAGGATCTGGAAGAACACCTGAAAAATTATCTGAATCTGAGCCGTGAGGAACGCCAGGAAGAAGAAAATGAATATGTGCTGAATGAGATACAGGGCTATTATTATTCGCATTTTCAGATGGCGGTCCAGCTGGCAGAAATCATAGAGGAAGAGACAGGACAGGAACTGAATATCATGGAGGTCTGCTATCTGGCGGTATACCTGTACAAGAACGGAATTCAGCCGGAAAATGAGCGCAGAAACGTCATGGTGGTCTGCGCCACAGGCAAGGGACTTTCCCATTTCCTGACTCTTCGAATCAAGCATGTATTTCCGATGCTGAATGTGGTGGGCCAGGTGTCCCCCTATCAGCTTTCAAAAGCCACGGATTTGAAAAATGTGGATTTTGCCATTTCCACAGTTCCGCTGGAGAACAGTCTGGTGCCCGTGGTAAAAATATCCGGAGCTCTTCTGGCAGAAGATATTCAGAGGATACAGGAGTTCCTGAAATACGGGAAGCTGATCGATGACATTCCTTTTGGACAGAAGGAGCAGGCGTCCTTTCAGTCAAAGGACGAATCCTCACTGACATCAGGAGGACTGACTCCGGTATCAGACGGAAGCCTTGCAGAGGCGGCAGGCACCATGAGCCGGCTGATTCTGATGCTTCTGGAGCATATTTCAAAGCTTCCGCCTCAGGTGTGCGTCAGCCAGGATACCATGCTGGGGATGGTAATTCACATG
>DWYN01000142.1 GCA_019118645.1 Candidatus Blautia excrementipullorum
ACCGATTCGATGGCTGTCCGCATTTTCAAATTCCCCGCCGCTGATTTTATTTCTTTGCCTGAGATGCAGAATTCCGGCTTCTGTTTGAATCTCCAATTCCACAACCTTTTCCGGATCTGCGTATTTTTCCACATTAGATATCAGATTGTCAAAAATTCTCCTGAGATTCTGAATATCCACCTCTCCGTTTACAGCTTCGCAGCCGGATAAATCAATGGAACAGGGAACCTGGTCTTCCAGAAGCTCCTCCCATTCTGCAGCCAGCTGCTCCATCAGCAGCTTCATGTTCTGCACCTTTTCCCGCTTCCCATGGCTTTTTCCCAAAAGCCGGTCTGTCAGTTCCCGAATTTGCTCTGCCCGCGACTGTACCAGCGAGAGATAGGCCTTTATTTCCTGCTGTCCCAGTTCTCCCTTTCCTTCCAGAAACTCCGTGTAGGACAAAATGGAGGTAAGCGGCGTACGGATATCATGGGACATGGAACGAATCCATGCCTCACGTTCTTCCTGCATTTCCTGCTTCTTTTGTGCCAGCTCTCTCTGGGACATGGAAAGTTCATTGATGGTTTCTGCCAGCACAGTCAGCTCATCACAGCCATCCAGAGGAATCTGATAATCCATCCGCTTTTCCTCCAGCGCCTCAACGCCGCGGATAATCGCCATTAAATAAGAAATCCGCTGACTGAAGAGGGACAAAAAAAGGATAATAAAGATGATGGCAGACGCTGCCAGACAAATGCTTCTAAGCCATGCCTGAAAAACCTGGCTCTGAATTTCCTCCAGAAAGATTCCCCGGTCCGCCAGATAAGTATTGGCAATCGCTCCGGAGGTGGCATATAAAAAATAGAATACGAAAGCAGCAACCAAAAAGGAAACCAGTAAAAATTCCAGAATCTCGCCGGACAGCTTTCTTCTCTTTTTCTTACTCTGCATAATACCCCTTTCCCCAGGCTGTTTTAATATACTGAGGATTGCGCGAACTGTCTCCCAGCTTTTTTCTCAGATTCTTAATATGTACCATGATCGTGCTGTCTCCCACAGCCTCTTCCTGCCAGATGCTCTGATAAATATTTTCCATGGAATAAATTTTCTTCGGATGGCTGAAAAACAGCTCCAGAATCTGGAATTCCGTTCTGGTCAGAGAAATCATCTCCTCCCCCTTCCATACGGACTGGCTGTCCAAATCCAGCACCAGATCTTTATACGGCAGCATATGCTCTGACTGGAATCCGGCACCCAAAGATACCTCTTCCATGTTACCATTCTCCAGAGATACTTTTGGTCCTTCCGCCGCAGGACTCCCGAAATCTGCGCTTCTCCTATCTGCTGCAGGATTCCCAAAATCTGTGCTTCTCCCGTCCACCGCAGGACTCCCAAAATCTGCGTTTCTCCTATCTGCTGTGGCCAAAGCTTCCGATTCATCCACAGCGTCCTTTCTTCCGGTACTTTCTCCCGCCGGCGCCGTATATCTTGCCGCTCTCCGAAGCAGGGCGCGTACCCGCAGCATAAGTTCCACATTTGAAAATGGTTTTACCATATAGTCGTCAGCCCCTGCAGAAAAACCAATTTCCATATCAGCCTCTCCAGAGTACGCAGTTAAATACATCATTGGCGCATCATATCGTTTCCGTATTTGGGCCCCTGCAGCGAACCCGGACATAACAGGCATATTGACGTCCAGAATGTAAAGCGACACATCCTCGCCCGCCAAATCAACAGCTGCTTTTCCATTTTCCGCCTCCACTACTTCATATCCTTCTTCAGAAAGAAGCAACTTCAAAATATCCCTGATTTCTTTTTCATCATCTGCCACAAGAATCTTGTATGCCTGTTTTTCCATATACTCTCCCACAATAATCTGAATTGTCTCCTAGTTCTCATTGAAGCCAAGGTATTTTAAAAGCCCCAGGCATCCGTCGAAAATATCTGCATACGTCCGGTCAAAGTTCCCCGCATACCATGGATCCGCAATGTCTTCTCCCGGTCTCCCGGCAAAGGAAAGCAGCAGGTGCATTTTCCCCTTCGGATCTCCTCCGGCTATCCGAGTCATGTTCCGGATGTTCCATTGATCCATTCCAATTAAATAATCATAATTCTCATAATCTGCCCGGGTCATCTGAACCGCCCGTTTTCCCTGACAGGAAATTCCATGCTTTGCCAGCTCGTCACGGGCCGGCGGATAAACCGGGTTCCCCACCCCATGCCAGATTTCCTCGGTACTGGTGGCCGCAGAAGCAATGTAAAATTCCTCCGCGATCCCCCGCCTGGCTGTCATGTCTTTTAAAATAAACTCGGCCATGGGGGAACGGCAGATATTGCCGTGGCATCTTTGTGTATAGTACTCAGGAAAATAATAAGATAATTTAGTTTTCCGTATCTTCAGCCTTTCCCGTAATAAATATAAAATCTTCTTTTCCGCTACCCATATATGAACTTTCTGGTTTCAAGAAAATACTTTTATTGACAATAATTATAGAATGCAGTACTTTTCCTGTGCTTTCCGATTCAATACTACCCTCATATATTTTAAATCCTAAGAATTGAAACACCGGATTCATATATGTCATATGGTTTGAAATATAAATATATCCCACAATCAACATCAGAAAGATTAATACAAATACATCTACAGTACTATTTAATGTTAAGCCCATACATGATAATAAGTAAATGGATATGTAATTGAAATACATATTCCCTGTCTGGTCCTCAATACTTATCACATTATAATAATGTACATCGCCAGATTTTTTTGTAATATTCTTCAAGTACAAGAAAGATATGATAGACAAAAACAATAGCGCAACAATTGCATAATCGTTCACCTCATCAAAGTAATGTGCTGTTTTCAGTTGAGTCAAGGTAGCTGTAAATTTACCCTCATCAGCACAACGTTCTAAAATATTCTTTATAATCAATAAAACATATAGGGGAATATAGGAAGAAATGAATAGCATTATTCTTCTCAACTATCACTACCTCCTCTTTTCCCTGCTTGATATTCTTGAATCGCTGCAGCAATCATTTTATTGCTTGTAAGAGCATCAATAACATAATGCCTAAGCAGTAAGTTTAATAATTCTGGAATATCTTCTTTCCCTCTATATACAATTTCACCTTCCATAGATGTTTTCAAAGAAAGATTAAATTCTTTAATTACACTTGGGATTTCTGATTTCTTTTTGGCAACCTCATCAAATCCTTTAG
>DWYN01000143.1 GCA_019118645.1 Candidatus Blautia excrementipullorum
TTTAAGGATGTGAATTACAGTGGAATTTCTGGAATTTTTGCACTATAATGTTCCTATCCGAGATGGAGACAGAGCATTCTGCTGGTACAGAATATATAAAGCAAGTATAAAAAACGGCAGGATTTGAAACAAATAGGATGAAAGGTGGAATAAATATGGAACGTAAAAATGCATGGCTCAGCTATACGGAAAAAGACGAAAAAGAAATGGAACTGACTGCTGAAAAATACCGCCGTTTTCTTGACGCCGGAAAAACAGAGCGGGAATGTGTGGAGGAACTGGTGAAACAGGCAGAGGCTGCCGGATATGTTTCTCTTGAAAAGAAAACAGCTTCCGGTGAAAAAATTCAGGCAGGAGATAAGATTTATGCAGTAGGAATGAAGAAGATTATGGCTTTGTTTCATATCGGACAGGAGCCGCTGGAGGCGGGTATGAATATTCTCGGAGCCCACATTGACTCTCCGCGTCTGGATATTAAGCAGAACCCCCTTTATGAAGATACAGAACTGGCATATCTGGATACACATTATTACGGCGGAGTGAAGAAATATCAGTGGGTAGCGCTTCCCCTGGCTCTTCATGGAGTTGTTGCGAAAAAAGACGGGACGACAGTTAAGGTTACCGTAGGTGAGGCGGAGGAGGATCCTGTAGTATATATTACAGATCTTCTGATTCACCTTGCCGGAAAACAGATGCAGAAAAAGGCGGCGGACGTGATTGAGGGCGAGAACCTGGATATCCTGATCGGCAGCAGGCCGCTGAAAGATGTGCCGGATGATCAGAAGAAAGAAGCCGTAAAATCGAATGTCCTGAGGATCCTGAAAGAGAAATATGATATAGAAGAAGAGGACTTCCTCTCTGCGGAACTGGAAATTGTGCCGGCAGGACGGGCCAGAGACTGCGGACTTGACAGAAGTATGGTGGCGGGATACGGTCAGGACGACAGAGTTTGTGCCTACACATCTTTCCTGGCAATGCTGGAGATGGAAACACCTGTGAGAACAAGCTGCTGTCTGCTTACAGATAAGGAGGAGATCGGCAGTGTGGGCGCTACAGGCATGCAGTCCAGATTTTTTGAAAACAGTGTAGCAGAACTTCTGGAAGGCATGGGCTGCTATTCTGAACTGTCTCTCAGAAGAGCGCTCCGAAGATCCTGCATGCTTTCCTCGGATGTCAGTGCAGGCTATGATCCGGCATACGGGGAATTTTTTGAAAAGAAGAACAGCGCATATCTTGGCAGAGGAATCGTACTGAATAAATTTACAGGCGCCAGAGGAAAATCAGGTTCTAATGATGCAAATGCGGAATATGTTGCAAAAGTAAGAAAAATTTTTGATGATCATGCGGTTGCCTTTCAGACCGCGGAGCTGGGAAAGGTAGATATCGGCGGCGGCGGAACTATCGCTTATATCGCTGCTCTTTATGGTATGGAAGTAATAGACAGCGGTGTGGCGGTTTTAAGTATGCACGCGCCATGGGAGGTAACCAGCAAGGCGGATATTTACGAGGCAAAAAAAGCATATAAAGCCTTCCTTCTTGATGCCTGAATGAGGCTGTAAGGCGCCGCGGCAATAAAAGGAGAAAATATGGGCAGTACATTGATCAAAGTAGAGGACCTGTGCAAAGTTTACAATCCGGGAGAAAATGAGGTCCGCGCCCTGGATCATGTAAATCTTGAAATTCAGACAGGAGAATTTGTGGCTATTATCGGGCAGTCCGGGTCGGGCAAGTCCACTTTTATGAATATGCTTGGATGCCTGGATGTGCCGACTTCAGGGAAATATTATCTGAACGGGACGGATGTGTCTACAATGAAGGATAATGATTTATCTGAGGTAAGAAACAGAGAAATCGGATTTATTTTTCAGGGATTTAATCTGATCGCGAATTTAAATGCTATTGAAAATGTGGAACTTCCCCTGATTTATCGTGGCATTGACAGAAAAACCAGACATAAGCTGGCTGTTGAGTCTTTGAAAATGGTGGGACTGGAAAAACGCATGCGCCATAAGCCCAACGAGATGTCCGGCGGACAGCAGCAAAGAGTTGCCATTGCAAGGGCAATCGCGGCCAGGCCGCCGGTGATTCTGGCGGATGAGCCTACAGGAAACCTGGATTCAGCTTCAAGCAGGGAGATTCTTGGGATCCTGAAAGATCTTCACAAATCCGGCCGTACGGTGATACTGATCACCCACGACAACGGAATTGCAGCCCAGGCTAAGAGAGTGGTCCGGATTATGGATGGAAAAATCGAGTCAGATACGATAAATGAAAACTTTGACTGCGGGGAGGATACATGATGAAGAAGAGAAAAAAGCTGATTATAGGAATTGGGGTTGTGGCTGTGGCTGCCGCAGGGAGTATCGTTGTTTTAGGACAGCAGGCCCAGGACGGCCAGGTAATCCCCCAGGTTGAGGTAGTGCAGGCCGTCAGAGGAGATGTCCAGCAGACAGTAGAGGCCAGCGGAACAGTAGTCAGTGAAGAGGAAAAAACGTATTTTTCCCCGGTAAACGCAAAAGTGGATGAAATTTCTTTCCATGAAGGAGAAGTGGTTAAAGCCGGGGAAAAGCTGGTTGACTTTAATTTAAAGGATCTTCAGAGAGAAGAAAAGAAGGCTGCCATGAATCTGGAATCCGGCCGGCTGGATATGAAGAATACGCTCAATAAATCTGACAAGGCTGTGCAGAAACAGAAAGACGCCCAGGGAAATGTATCAGAATTGGAGCAGAAGGTAGAGGATCAGGAAAATTATGTGGCAAATCTGAAAGCCCAGCTTGCCCAGGCGACAGCAGACGCTCAGGCAAGGGCTTCCCAGGAAGCGGCCAGACAGGCTGCGGCAGCGCAGGCGGCACAGGAGGCTCAGCAGCAGGAAATACAGAGACAGTATGTAGAAGCAATGACGGTCTGGCAGAATGAAACGCTGCCGGCATATCAGAAGCAGTTAAATGAGCTGAGCGTCAAGGCAAATCAGGCGCTGACCGATTATAATCAGGCGGAGAATACATATCAGATGGCTTTTCAGGCATGGACGGCTGATCCCAGCGATATTAATGCAGATACCTTATCTCAGGCGGAATCGGAAAGAAGTGAAGCCCAGGTGGCTTGGCAGAATGCGCAGACTGCATATGAAGACTATAAAGCGCAGGAGCCGGCGGCGCCTCAGCTTACAGATTTTGCTTCTGGTTCCAACGGAAGTGATTTTGTGTCGGACGGGACAAATTCCGGCAGTTATGAACAGGTATCGCAGGGAACTTCTTCCGCAGCTGTGGACACATCAGGGATTGAATCAGCTCTGGAGCAGGCCAGCAGTGATCTGGCTGAGATGCAGTCAGAGCTTGCATCTCAGAAAGCGGTGGCCGAGGCAGACCCGGGGGCGGTTACTGAGGAAGAGAAGGAGAAAATGCAGATTACAAATAATCTGTCAGAGCTTGATCAGATGTCTGCCGAGGAACTGGTGGAAGCTGCCAAAAAAGGAATTTCGGCAGACTTTAACGGAGTGGTCTCGGGAGTTTCTGTGGTGGAGGGCGCTACGGTCACACAGGGGACGGAACTTTTCACTCTGCAGAATACAGACCATGTGGATGTAAATGTGAATGTATCAAAATATGATTATGATAAAATAGAAAAGAACCAGAAGGCGGAAATCACTCTCGCAGGAGAGACCTATCAGGGAACCGTGCGGGAGATCAGCCACATAGCATCCCAAAATGAAAAAGGCGCTTCTCAGATTTCTGTAAAGGTGAAATTTGATCATCCCGATGAAAATGTATTTCTCGGCGTAGATGCAAAGGTTACAATTCAGGCGAAAAAAGCAGAGGATGTGATTGTGCTTCCTGCGGAAGTGGTGAATATAGGAAAAGAAGGATCTTTCTGCTATGTGCTGGAAGAAGGAGTAGTTACGCGGAAAAGTGTGACGACAGGGCTCAGTTCGGATGATTACACGGAGATTCTTTCCGGTATTGACGAAGGCGAAATGGTAATTCGGGATCTGGGAACGCTGCAGGAAGGCATGCAGGCTCAGGCCGCAGACCCTGTGGCAGAGACAGGAGAGGATTCTCAATGAGCGGATTTTATGAATATGTAAAAATGGCAGTTCAGAATATCCGGGCCAATAAGGGCCGTTCTTTTCTGACCATGCTCGGCATCATTATCGGGATTGCTTCGGTGATTGCAATTGTCTCCATCGGAGAGGGAACAAAAAATCAGATGAACAGTGAGATCAGCGATATTGGCGGCGGACAGATATATATCAGCTGCAGCTCGGACGCCATGTCGGAAGATGAATGGATTCTGCCGGAAGATGTGGAAGCTGTCCGGAATATGCAGAATGTGGAAGGCGTCAGCATTTCCGAAAGCTATGACGGCGAAACGGTTACCGGAAAAGGAACCTTCAGCCTGATGGTGACGGCAGAAGGGCCGGATGCCAAAATGATCAACAATGCCAGCATGAAATATGGAAATTATTTTGGAGAGCAGGAGCTGGAGGAAGGAAAAAACGTTTGTGTAATTTCCGATACAGATGCCAGGAGGCTTTTCGGTACGGACGACGTAGTCGGAATGAGCCTGGACATTACCTGCTATGACATGACAAAGAGCTTCCGTATTATGGGAGTCACCACACAGAAGGAAAACGGAACTTTTGTCAGCTATACATATGAGGGCATGCCGGTGACGGTGAATATTCCCTATACGGCTATGAATGAGCTGGTTGGAAATATGGATTACTTTTATGGGATGACAGTTCAGGCAGATACCAGCGCAGATTCCCAGGTTTTGGCGGATCAGATTATTCACCTTCTGGAAAAACGGCACCAGAGCGCGGGAGAGGACTATTTCCAGGTGCAGAATTTTCAGGATGTTATGAAGACAATGAACCAGATGCTTGGAATGGTAACGGCGTTTATCTCCTTTGTAGCGGGAATTTCCCTTCTGGTAGGGGGGATCGGCGTTATGAATATCATGTTGGTATCTGTAACGGAGCGCACCAGGGAAATTGGTATCCGGAAGTCTCTGGGAGCAAAGACTTCCTCGATTATGCTGCAGTTTTTGGCGGAGGCGGCCATTTTGACAGTAATCGGCGGAATCATCGGTATAATTCTGGGTATTGCGGGAGCGCATGGCATCTGCAGTGTGATCAGCGCCGGGATGGGAATGACAATTTCTCCGGGAATTACCGTTTCCGTAATTCTGACAGCCACTCTTTTTTCCTGCGCTGTGGGAGTATTCTTTGGAATTTATCCTGCGCGGAAAGCGGCTAAATTAAGTCCTATTGAGGCGCTGCGGCGAAACTAAAACCGCACATGACAACTGTTTTTACATTTTATAGAAAATAAAATTTCCCTGGAGGCAAAGACTTCCGGGGAATTTTTTGTTTCACAGTTTTTCCTTATTCTTATCACGAAGACGTCACATATTCTTATTATATTATTTGCTGTAAACAGAACAGAGGATGCCTGAAAAAACAGGCGGAAGCTGAAATAACAAAAAGAAAGGATATGGTGATTTATGAAACGGAGATATGCGGCAATGGTTTTGGGGCTTGCCCTTACCCTCAGTTCAGTAAATTTTGCATATGCGGCTGAAGACGCGTCGGCAGCAGCGGAAGAAAGTGCTGATGCGACAGGAGAGGCGCAGGAAGATACGTCGGCCGATACAGCGGATACAGCATCGGAGGATGCAGAAGAGAACGAAATTTATGGAGAAGTTACAGAAGTCGGAGAAGACAGTATTACGATTCAGGTCGGAACACTGAAAAAAGCTCCGGGAGCAGCGGAAGATTCCACTGCAGCTGAGACTGCGGACAGCGGAGATACGACGGAAACGGATAGCGCCGCGGAAGGGAGCGGCGCTGCGGCAGAGACAGACAGCGCTTCTGAGGAGAGTGATACTGCGGAAGAGACGGACGGCATCGCTGGGGAAAATGATACAGATGAAACGGACACTTCCACAGAAGAGAGCGCAGCCGAAGCATCAGATCAGACTGAGATGGCGGACGGGGAATCAGCGGGAGGAAACGGACAGGAGGCTCCGTCAATGCTGGATCTGACAGATGAGTCAAGGACAATTACTGTGTCAGAAACCACAGCCTATGAGAAGGAAACTGCTCCGGAAGAACCTGCTGCAGATAAGAACGAAAGTGCGGACGGAGGCGAGGAAGAGGCTCAGGCAGCTGCCGATGGCTCTGAAGCAGAGAATGAGGATGAGTCAGCAGATACAGAATCAGAAGAGACGGCTGATTCCACAGAGGAGAGCACTTCGCAGCCAGACGAAAAGAATTCTCCCGATTCACAGGAAATCACCACAGAAAGCATTACTTTTGCAGATATTAAAGCAGGCGATACTGTAAAAATCGTCCTGGATGAGGACGGCAGCGCTCTGACAGTTACTGTGATGAACGATAATGGCCCCGAAGGAGCAGAGAAGGCAGAAAATACAGAGACCGAAAACGATGACAGCACATCTTCTGACGCAGAGGCAGATGAGGCTTCCGCAGAGGAGTAAGTATATTGTAAGTGCACGTAAAGCCGGGAAGGGAGTGCCGCTTAATCAAAAATCAGCGAATGATTAAGCGGCGCTCCTTTTCTTTATATTAAAAAAAGAACATGCTGCTGTCCGCGATGCCGGAAGTACTGCAGACAGTTCAATGAAAAAAAATAAAAAATTATATAAAAATATATTGACAAACATAAAGATATAAAGTAAAATACATTTTGTTGCGAAGGAGTTCGCAGGAATGTGCGTTTAGCTCAGCTGGATAGAGCGTTTGGCTACGGACCAAAAGGTCGGGGGTTCGAATCCTCTAACGCACGCTTTAAGATGAAAGGAGCCTTGAGAAATCAGGGTTCCTTTTCTTTTTCTGAAAAGCGAATCAAATCAGACGAAAACCTGTATTACCTGCGGCAGTATTATGACAAAATTCTTGAAAACCTCTATTAAATCCCGTATAATTGACCATATCAGAGGTTAATTGACAAACTAGGGGAGGTATCCCATGAATAAAACTACAACAATCTGCTTTACAAACAATAAAGGAGGAAGCGGAAAATCAACTACCTGTTCCAACGTAGGGGCAGCCATGGCCCGGGCAGGAAAGAGAGTGCTGATGATAGATGGGGATATGCAGCTGAATCTGTCGCTTTCCTTTTTTTCAGAGGAATGGGTTCTGGAGCAGGCGGCCGGAGAGAAAAATCTTTACCGGGCAATTGGCGGACAGAAGGATCTTACAGATTATATCGTGCACACACCCTTTGAAAATCTGGATTTGATTCCTTCTTCCACCTTGATGAGTTCCATTGAGTATGAGCTGTTTACGAAATGGCAGAGAGAGTTTATTCTCAGAAAATGTCTCCAGAAAATAAAAGAGACAGGTACTTATGACTACATTTTAATTGACGCCCCGCCTACTCTGGGGGGATGGGTAATGAATATTTTATGTGCGTCTGACTGGGTGGTGATCCCGGTAGAGGCAAGTCCCTGGGGAATGTTTGGCCTGGCCAATATGTTCGATTTTTTAAATGAAGTAAAACAGATTACCCCGGAACTGAAAGTAGCAGGCATTGTTGTCACAAAAGTAGATACCCGAAAAAACTATTTTAAACAAACGATGGAAACTTTGTGCGAGCTGGACGATATTTACCTGTTTAAAACTTATATTCGGGTGGACAGCTCTGTAGAATGGGCGCAGGACAACAGCGTCCCGGTAATAGAGTATAAAAAATCCAGCAGGAGTGCAAAGGAATATACGGAATTGGCAGAGGAGGTAATGAAACGTGTCAGTAGGTAAAGAGAGCATTAAACGCGCAGCAAATGCAGGAACAAAAAAAAGTACAGGAAAAGAGCCGGCTGAGGAGATAAAGGCAGCAGCAGAAAACAAGGCTGCGGAACCAGGCACAGCTGCGGCAAAGAAAACTTCCAGAACGAAAGCGGCGCCGGCCAGAAGGACAGCGGCGAAGACGGCAAAAGCAGTGAAAACTTCTGTTCTCACCCCGGAAAACGCGGATGAGATACAGGCAAAGTTTCTTTCCGACGGGAAAAAAGACGGCGAAAATGAAAGCGGCCCGGTACATATTACCGAGGAGCTTCCGGTATATCTTTTATAAACGGAGGCCGGGCACGGCAACTTATTTTAAAAAATTTACAGCGCAGAAACAAGGAACAGCCGCCTGAACTCAGGCGGCTGTTCCTTAACTTTTGAGGGGGGAGATAGAGAGTGGTTATTCATCTATCCGAGAATTATTATATCTAAGAAATGTGAGCAAAGTGTGTATTGTTTCTAAAAGAAATCGAAAATTTATAAAGAATTATTAAAAAATATTCATTATTTAAGGTGCATCTTGTATATTTTGGAAAATCGTGATACATTGATGCTGTCTGGATAAAGCGTTCTGCTGCATCCAAAACAGCCGGGAACAGTCTGTTAAAAAGGCGGATTTCCGGCAGATCCAATGCCGTTTCGGCACAGTTTCCCATGAAAAATTGAACTTTATAGGAGAAAGGAGTGTTGCCTATGTCCTGAGACAGACAACAGAGAAAATGTGCAGCATTTTGACCGGTATTTTCACGAAGAAAGGGACATTATATGAAAAGAGGGATTTTATGTAAACAGAAGAAAAAGATTTCAGCATTCCTTTTGATTTTGGCGATGACCGGATTGGCGGAAACTGTCTGCAGTGTTCCGGTCTTTTCATCGGGGGAGGAAACTGCCTGCTCCGAAGCAGAGCCGCAGGAATTATTCCGGAGTCCAGATGGAACAGAGAGCCGGAAAGAGGAACAGAACGGTACGCAGAAGCAGACTCCAGAAAGAGAAGAAAAGTGTTTTCAGGAAGATGAAGAGGACGGGGCAGGAATAGAAACGGAGGATAAGGAAAATGAGGCGGCCGAACCGTGGACAGACGGATGTTCAGAGAAAAATGAAGAGACAGAGGAAGACCAGCAGAAAGAACAGGAAATAGTATATTTTGAAGAGACAGAAAAGGAGGAATTCCAAAATACAGAGGAACTGCCGGAAGAGACGCAGGAGGAAGAAGACGGGCATGAGGAAGTAATTTTACAGGAAAAAGAAAATATCCGGGACTTTGTGATTGAAGTGCTGGAAAGCCAGAACACAGTGAAAGCAGGAAACAGTCTTCTTTATGAAATCAGAATAGAAAACACCGGCAGCCTGCGGCTGGAAAATCTGGTGCTTGAGGGGGATTTTCAGAATGACGGACTTACGGGCGGATGGAGCACAGAGGGAACGGAGACAGAGGAAGAGAAGAAATATCTGGATTTTCTGGAGCCCGGACAGAAAGAAATCTGTTATCTGAATATCCGGATTCCGGAAGAACGGGAAGAGGAAGTGCGCTTTACAGTGACGGCCAGAGCGGATTGTGTAAACGAAGCGACAGGACAGAAGGACAATCTTTCAAGAAGCACAGCTGTTTCCTCTGCTGTAATTCCCCTGAAAGTGGATTTTCAGGTGACAAAAACAGCAGACAGAACCAGAGCGGCAGCAGGAGATCAGGTGTTTTATCAGATCTGTATCCGGAATACAGGAGAACGCACTTTACATTCTGTGGTAACTACGGAAAATTTTCAAATGGAAAATGTTTCGGCGCGGTTTCTGGAAAAAGAAGGGGTACAGATAAACCAGGCCGGAACGAAGGCTCTGATTTCCCGGATAAGTCCCGGCCAGGCGGTAAGCCTTCAGGCGGCGGTGACACTGCCGGAAAGACTGGTCAGTCAGGAACTGATCAATGAAGTGCAGGTCGTGGCGGCGGAATCCGGAAAGAAAGCAGTGGTTTCGCAGGCAAAAATCCAGGTTTTCGGAAACGATTCCCTTGAGGAGACCCAGGACGCAGCAGACACAGAGACGGCAGCAAAAGAAACAGGAACATCTCTCGGGCATCCGGTACGGACCGTGCCGAAAACAGGAGATGAGACACAGAAGTCGGTCTGGCTTTGTCTGATGGCGTTTTCTGCGCTGTATCCGGCAGTACGCTTTTTCAGAGGAATACGCGGCGGGAAACCGGAAAAGATGACGAAAACGAAAGATTGAAAACATAACACGGGTGTGCTATTCTATAAAAGAGTATCTCAGCAGCACCGGAAACAGGCTGCTGTATTCTGCTTGGAGGAAAAGATATGAGACTATCAGCTTTATTGGAACGTATAGAATATACTTGCTGCCAGGGCAGCACGGATCTGGAAGTGGGAACAGTTGTGTATGATTCCCGAAAAGCAGGCCCGGATTCGCTTTTTATCTGCATTCGCGGAGCAGTGGCAGACGGACATAAATTTATCCCTGATGTACTGAAGAAGGGCGTGAAGGCGCTTGTGACGGAAGAAGAGGTGGAGGCGCCTCAGGATGTTACTGTGATACGAGTAAAAGACACCCGGTACGCTATGGCTTTTATTTCGGCAGCCTATTTCGGCTATCCGGCGGAGAAGCTTAAGACGATTGGGATTACCGGAACAAAGGGAAAAACGACGACTACCTATATGGTAAAATCCATTTTGGAAAATGCGGGCTATAAAGTAGGACTGATCGGTACGATAGAAGCGATACTGGGAGACGAAGTAATTCCCGCGTCCAATACGACTCCGGAGTCATACATTATTCAGGAATATTTTCGTAAAATGGTGGATGCCGGCTGCGACTGCGTAGTGATGGAGGTGTCGTCGCAGGGGCTGATGCTTCACAGAACACAGGGATTTGTGTTTGACTACGGCATTTTTACCAATATCGAACCCGATCATATAGGACCAAATGAGCACCGGGACTTTGCCCATTATCTGGCATGTAAATCCATGCTGCTTCGCCAGTGCAGAGTAGGCATTGTAAACCGCGATGACGAGCATTTTGAAAAAATTATCGAGGGACATACATGCAGCCTGGAAACATATGGATTTTCACCGGAGGCTGACCTGAGGGCGGAAGACGCCCGGATGGTGAATGGAAAAGGATATCTGGGCATTTCCTACTATGTGAGAGGCCTTATGGATTTTCCGGTGGAAATTGATATTCCGGGAAAGTTCAGCATCTATAATTCACTGACCGCCATTGCGATCTGCCGCCATTTCCAGGTGTCGGAGGAGAATATTATCCGCGCACTGAAAGTGGCAAAGGTGAAAGGCCGCATTGAGATGGTCAAGGTTTCCGACGAGTTTACCCTGATGATCGACTACGCCCACAACGCCATGGCGCTGGAAAGCCTGCTTACGACTCTCAGAGAGTACCATCCTCACAGACTGGTGTGCCTTTTCGGATGCGGAGGAAACCGGGCCCGTCAAAGACGCTTTGAGATGGGAGAGGTATCCGGACGGCTGGCTGACCTGACGATTATTACTTCAGATAATCCGAGGTATGAAGAACCCCAGGCAATCATTGACGATATTAAAACAGGAATTTCCAAAACTGATGGAAAATATATAGAAATCTGCGACAGAAAAGAAGCGATTGCCTACGCGATTCATCACGGAGAGCCAGGCGACATTATCGTACTGGCCGGAAAAGGCCATGAAGATTATCAGGAAATCAAAGGGAAAAAATATCCCATGGATGAGCGGGTACTGATTGCGGATATACTGGCAGGCAGATAAAGAAAGAGAGATTGCATGATATATGCGGATGTAATAGTGGACATTTCCCACGAAAAACTGGACCGCAGCTTTCAATATCTTGTTCCCGGGGAACTGGAAAGGGAAATCCGTGTGGGGATGGTAGCAGCCATCCCCTTTGGAAATGGAAATCGTGAGAGAAAGGGCTATATTGTGGGGCTTTCCCAAAAGCCCAGATATGATCCTGCAAAACTGAAGCCTTTATACCGGCTGTGCAGCGGAGAGGAAACCACAGAATCACGTCTGGTATCCCTGGCTGCCTGGATGCGGGAAAGATATGGTTCGACAATGGCTCAGGCTCTGAAAACAGTGATTCCCGTCCGGAAAAAGGTCAGGGCAAAGGAAAAACGATACCTGTACCTGAATATAGAGAGAGACGAGGCGGAAAAACTGGCAGAGAGCCTGGAAAAAAAACACTGCAGAGCAAGAGCGCGTCTTGTTCGGGCGCTGATGTCGGAGTCTCCGATGGAGTATACAAAGGCGTCCGGGGAACTGGGAATGACAGCCGGCGTTCTGAAGCCGCTCGCAGAGCAGGGAGTTGTAAAAGTAAGTCAGAATGAGGTCTGCAGGCTGCCGGAAGTTGTGCGGCAGGCGCCAAAAGAACCGGCGGCGGAACTTACGAACGTACAGAAGGAAGCCCTCGGACAGATAAGGAATGAATGGCAGAAAAAAACGGCCAGGCCGGTGCTTATTCATGGAGTGACAGGAAGTGGAAAAACGCAGATCTACATGAAACTGATTGAAGATACTGTGGCCGAGGGGAAGCAGGCTATTGTACTGATTCCGGAAATCGCGCTGACTTATCAGACTGTCCGGCGTTTCTGCGGCTATTTTGGAGATAAGGTGTCTGTACTGAATTCCCGGTTATCCCAGGGAGAACGCTACGACCAGTTCAGACGGGCAAAAAAAGGAGAAATTCAGGTCATTGTGGGTCCCCGCTCTGCGCTTTTCACGCCTTTTTCCAGGCTGGGGCTTATCATTATAGATGAGGAACATGAACAAACCTATAAAAGCGAGACAAGCCCCCGCTACCATGCTTCCGAAGTGGCTGTCAAACGCGCGGAAATGGAGGGGGCCAGAGTGGTTTTCGGCTCCGCCACGCCGTCTCTGGAGTCTTATACGAAGGCTGTAAGCGGGGAGTATCTGCTTGTAAAGCTGAATGAAAGATACAGGAATCGTTCTCTTCCGAATGTTTCTGTTGTGGATCTGCGCAAGGAGCTGAGGGCAGGAAACAGATCTGTGCTCAGCAGAACATTGAAAGAAGCCATTGAGGAAAGACTGTCCAGGAAGGAGCAGACAATGCTTTTTCTGAACAGAAGAGGCTACGCCGGTTTTGTTTCCTGCCGTTCCTGCGGATCTGTCTTAAAATGCCCTCACTGCGATGTGGCGCTTTCGGAGCATAATAACGGAAAAATGATCTGCCACTACTGCGGCTATGAAAGAGAAACGGTAAAAAAATGCCCTGTATGCGGTTCTCCGTACATCGGCGGCTTCAAGGCGGGAACCCAGCAGATAGAGCAGGTGCTTCACAAAAATTTCCCGGAGGCGGGGATACTGCGCATGGACTATGACACGACGAGGACGAAGGGGAGCTATGAGCAGATCCTTTCTTCTTTTGCGGCCCACAAGGCGGATATTCTGGTTGGGACGCAAATGATTGTGAAAGGACATGATTTTCCGGATGTAACTCTGGTAGGAGTGATTGCGGCGGATCTGTCTCTGAACGCAGCAGATTATCGAAGCGCGGAGCGGACCTTTCAGCTTCTCACCCAGGCTGTCGGCCGTTCGGGGAGAGGAAAGCGGCAGGGAGAGGCGATTATTCAGACGTATCATCCGGATCATTACAGTATACAGGCCGCTGCGGAGCAGAACTATGAGAAGTTTTACCAGGAAGAAATGGGGTATCGGACTTTGATGGACTATCCGCCTGCAGCCCACATGCTTTCCGTCCTGGCGTCCGGAGAGGAGGAAGAGCTCCTGGAAAAAGGAATCGGCTATATCCGGAAATTTGCGGAGCGCGTGAGCCCGGGGCCGAAGCTCCACATTATAGGTCCGGCCAGTGCAGCTGTAGGAAAAGTAAACGATGTATACAGAAGGGTTCTGTATCTGAAATACAGAGAAGAAAGAACGCTCCTGGAAATAAAAGATAAAATCGAAAAATATATTGAAATAAATCCGGGATTCCGGAAATTATATATACAATATGATTTTGAATAGCCGCGGAAAAGAGATAAGCCGCAAAAAAAAATAAATTTTGCGGATATTATCGGGATACATGGAAGTGCGGCGGATATCATAATATACAACAGAAGAAAGAGGGTAAAGACTATGGCACTTAGAACAATCAGAACAGAAGGAGATCCGGTACTTCACAAAACCAGCCGGCCTGTTGAGGAAATGACGCCAAAGCTTCACACACTGGTGGAGGACATGCTGGATACGATGTATGAAGCGATGGGAGTCGGGCTTGCGGCGCCTCAGGTGGGTGTGCTGAAAAGAATCGTGACAATCGATATCGGAGAGGGTCCCATTGTCCTGATTAATCCGGAAATCCTGGAGACATCAGGAGAACAGACAGGAGACGAGGGCTGCCTGAGCGTTCCGGGGATGGCCGGACGGGTCACCAGACCGAATTATGTAAAAGTAAAGGCAATGGATGAAGACATGAATGAGGTGATATATGAGGGAACAGAGCTTCTGGCCCGTGCGTTCTGTCATGAAATTGATCACCTCGATGGAAAGATGTATACCGAGCTTGTGGAGGGAGAACTTCACAAGGTCACCTATGAGGATGATGAGGAGTGAGAAATATGAGAATAGTGTATATGGGAACTCCGGATTTCGCAGTTCCTCCTCTTCGAAGCTTGGCAGAAACAGAGTACGAGGTAGCGGCTATAATTACACAGCCGGATAAGCCAAAAGGAAGAGGAAAGACACTTATGCCTACGCCGGTGAAAGAGGAAGCGGTAAGGCAGGGAATTCCTGTGTATCAGCCGGTAAAGGTAAGAGATCCGGAATTTGTGGAAATACTCAGAGGACTGCAGCCGGATCTGATTGTTGTGGCGGCATTCGGGCAGATCATTCCGGAGGCGATTCTGAATATGCCGAGATTCGGATGCATTAATATTCATGCATCGCTTCTGCCGAAATACAGAGGCGCCGCGCCTATTCAGTATGCGGTAATTGACGGCGAAAAGGAATCCGGAGTGACAATTATGAAGATGGGAAAGGGGCTGGATACAGGGGACATGATTTCCCGCACGGTGGTTCCTCTCGATGACGATGAGACCGGCGGGAGCCTGTTTGAAAAGCTTTCGGCTGCCGGAGCGGAACTCCTTATAAAAACGCTTCCGGATATTTTTAACGGAACGGCTGTTTATGAAAAACAGCCGGAGGAAAGCCCTACGCCATATGCTTCCATGATTACAAAGCAGATGGGGCTTCTGGACTTCTCGAAAAGTCCGGAAGAGCTGGAGCGTCTGGTAAGGGGGCTGAATCCCTGGCCGAGCGCTTATACTTTTCTCAACGGAAAAACTTTAAAGGTCTGGAAAGCCTGCGCACAGACTCTTCCGAAAAATCCAGAGGACAGGGAAAGAACGCCGGGAACGGTGATCAGAGCGGACCGGGACGGGATCTGTGTTGCCTGTGGAAACGGATGTCTTATTTTGCAGGAAGTACAGATTGAGGGGAAGAAGAGAATGGACAGCGCCTCGTTTCTCCGAGGCTGTAAAGTAGAACCGGGAACAAGACTTACGGATCATAAGGAGTGATGAAATGTACGGATACGGTTACGGCTTTTATGGTTTTGACTGGACATATATGCTTCTGATTATCGGGATGCTGCTGTCTCTTGCGGCGTCTGCAAAGCTGAAAAGCACATTTGCAAAATACCGCATGGTAAGGAGCGCGTCCGGACTGACCGGCGCGGAAGCGGCGGCCAGAATTCTAAGGGCGGCCGGAATCACCGATGTTCAGATACGGGCGATTCCGGGAAGTCTGACGGATCATTACGATCCAAGAACAAAGACGGTCAGTCTTTCCCAGGATATTTACGGACAGACATCGCTGGCTGCGGTAGGAGTGGCTGCCCATGAATGCGGCCACGCCATTCAGCATGCCACACATTATGCGCCTCTGGATCTGCGCAGCGCCATTGTTCCTGTGGCAAATCTGGGAAGTACGCTTTCCTGGCCTTTGTTTCTGATCGGCCTGCTTGCAGGAATACGCCCCCTGACTACTGCAGGGATCGTTCTGTTTTCACTGGCAGTTCTGTTTCAGCTTGTGACGCTTCCTGTAGAGATTAATGCCTCTTCCAGAGCTCTCCGTATGCTGGAGAGCACCGGAATCCTCGGAAGAGACGAGACGGGAGGCGCACGCAAAGTACTTACGGCTGCGGCATTGACTTATGTGGCGGCGCTGGCGGCCTCCGTGCTGCAGCTGCTGAGACTGTTGATTCTTGCCGGAGGAAGGAGAAGAGATGACTAACGGAGTGAACACCCGGGAACTGATTCTTGAGATTCTTCTGCAGATTGACGAGGAAGGAGAGCACAGCCACATTGCCATACGCAATGCGCTGTCAAAATATCAGTTTCTTCCCAAACAGGACCGTGCCTTTATTACAAGAGTATGCGAGGGCACCCTGGAGTACAGAATTTATATAGATTATATCATAGACTCCTTTTCCAAGATCCAAGGAGATAAAATGAAACCTCCCATCCGGGAAATTTTGCGGAGCGCCGTGTATCAGCTGAAGTTTATGGACCGGGTGCCGGACAGCGCTGTGTGCAATGAGGCTGTGAAGCTGACCCAGAAAAAAGGGTTCTACAATCTGAAGCCATTTGTGAACGGGGTTCTCCGCACAATTGCCCGGCAGGCAGACCAGCTGGAATATCCTCCGAGGGAGAGAAATCTGGTCAGATATCTTTCCGTTAGATATTCGATGCCGGAACCTCTGGTTCTGCGCTGGCTTAATGATTACGGAGAAGAAACCACGGAAAAAATGCTTGCGGACTTTCTGACAGAAAAACCTCTGACAGTCCGCTGCCGTACATATCTGAATTCGGTGGACGATACCTGCGCCAGTCTCAGAAGCCAGGGGGTGAAGGTGGAACCTGCGCCCTATCTGCCATACGCGAAGAGAATTTCCAATTTTAACCATATTCTTGCCCTGGACGCTTTTATTCAGGGGAAAATTCAGGTGCAGGATGTCAGTTCCATGCTGGTGGCGGAAATTGCGGATCCGAAAAAGGGGGACTATGTCATTGACCTCTGTGCAGCTCCCGGCGGGAAAAGCCTTCATATAGGAGATAAAATGGAAGGGTTTGGAACTGTGGATGCACGGGACATCAGTTCCTACAAGGTAAGCCTGATTGAGGAGAATATTCGGCGGACGGGATCAATTAACGTGCAGGCAAAGGTACAGGACGCCACAATATTTGATGTGGATTCCGAATGCCTTGCGGATATTGTTCTCGCAGATGTTCCCTGCTCCGGATACGGAGTAATCGGGAAAAAACCGGAAATCAAATACCGTTCCACCCTGCAGAAGCAGGAGGAGCTGGTGATTCTCCAGAGAAGCATCCTGGATAAGGCGGCGGAATATGTGAAACCCAGGGGTACGCTGATTTTCAGTACCTGTACCATAGCCAAAGAAGAAAACGAAGAAAATATGATGTGGTTCATGAACAACCATCCTTTTAAGCTGGAAAGTATCGACCCCTATCTGCCCGATGAGCTGAAGACGGAAAGCACCGCTCTGGGCTATCTTCAGCTTCTTCCGGGGATTCATGGCACAGACGGTTTCTTCATAGCGAAATTCAGAAGGAAGTAATGCCATGACAGATATTAAATCAATGACCCTTGAGGAGCTGAAAGAACTGATGGAATCCATCGGTGAGAAAGCTTTTCGGGCAAAACAGATCTACGGGTGGCTTCATCAGCACTTTGCCGTTTCCTATGATGAGATGGCGAATATACCGAAAAGTCTGAAAAAGAAGCTGGAGGATTATCCGATTACCGCGCTGGAAATGCTGGATGTCCAGATTTCAAAAATTGACGGTACCAGAAAATATCTTTTCCGCCTGAATGACGGAAACACCATCGAGAGTGTCCTGATGAGATACCGGCATGGAAATTCTGTGTGCATATCCTCTCAGGCGGGCTGCAGAATGGGGTGCAGATTCTGTGCTTCCACGATCGGCGGTCTGGCGAGAAACCTTCTGCCTTCCGAAATGCTGGACCAGATTTACCGGATCCAGGAATCCACCGGGGAGAGGATCTCTAACGTGGTAGTTATGGGATCCGGAGAGCCTCTGGACAATTACGATAATCTTCTGAGATTTATCCGTCTTCTTACGGAAGAAGGCGGACTCCATCTCAGCCAGAGAAATCTGACAGTTTCCACCTGCGGACTTGTCCCGCAGCTGTATGATCTGGCGGAAGAAAAGCTTCAGATGACGCTTGCGGTGTCTCTCCACGCTTCCAATGATGAAAAGAGAAGAGAACTGATGCCAATTGCGAAGAAGTACAGCATTGACGAGCTTTTGAAAGCATGCAGAAATTATTTTGAAAAGACGGGCCGCAGAATTACCTTTGAGTACAGTCTGGTGGCGGGAGTAAATGACAGCCGGGAAGATGCCCTGGAGTTGGCCGGGCTTCTGAAAGGGCTGAACTGTCACGTAAATCTCATTCCGGTAAATCCTGTAAGAGAGCGTTCTTTTGTGCGTTCAACCAGGGAAGCTGTGGAGAATTTCAAAATAAATCTTGAAAAATGTGGAATTAATGGTACTATTAGAAGAGAAATGGGCAGCGATATAGACGGTGCCTGTGGTCAACTGAGAAAAAGATATATGGAAAAAACAGAAAGCGAGAAGTGAGATGAGGGTATATTCAGCTACGGATGTAGGGCAGAAGCGGAAAATGAACCAGGACTATGTGTTTGTATCCGAAAACCCTGTGGGCAATCTTCCAAATCTGTTTGTCGTTGCTGATGGAATGGGCGGCCATAATGCAGGGGATTTTGCGTCTTCCCATGCAGTTCAGATATTGGTGGATGAGATTCGGAGGGATGCAGATTTTAACCCGATTAAGGTGCTTCGTCATGCCATAGAAACTGCCAATTCGGAGATTCTGGACCGGGCGCAGAAAGAGGAAGCCCTGAGAGGAATGGGGACGACCATGGTTGCAGCCACAATCGTGGGGCATTATGCATATGTGGCAAACGTGGGGGACAGCCGTCTGTATCTTATTCAGGGGAAAATCCGCCAGATCACGAAAGATCACTCTTTGGTGCAGGAAATGGTGAGAATGGGTGAGATTAAGCCGGAGGAGGCGAGAAATCATCCGGACAAGAACATCATTACCAGAGCGCTGGGAGCGGAGAGAACCGTGGATATAGATTTTTTCGATCTGAAAATGGAACCGGGAAGCACAATCCTGATGTGCTCCGATGGGCTGAGCAATATGGTGGACGACAGCAAGATTGAGGAAATCATACTGGATCAGACAAATGAGCTGCCGAAAAAGGGAGAAAAGCTTCTGAGCGAAGCAAACCGGAATGGTGGCAAGGATAATATTGCAGTAATTTTGGTAGAACCATTCACAAATGAGGTGGACAAATGTTGAAAACAGGAATGATTATAGCGGAGCGCTACGAAATTTTAGGAAAAATAGGCACTGGCGGGATGGCCGATGTATATAAGGCAAAAGACCATAAGCTGAATCGTTTTGTCGCGGTGAAGGTGCTGAAACCGGAATTCAGAGAGGATACCACATTCATCAGAAAATTCCGCAGCGAGGCACAGGCGGCGGCGGGCCTGACGCATCCGAACATTGTCAACGTATTCGACGTGGGCGATGACGAAGGCGTTTACTATATTGTTATGGAGCTGATTGAAGGCATCACTCTTAAAGAGTATATCGGCAAGAAAGGAAAACTCTCTATTAAAGAGGCTACCAGCATTGCCATCCAGGTGTCTATGGGTCTGGAGGCTGCCCACAATCACGGAATCGTTCATCGCGATGTAAAGCCCCAGAACATTATTATTTCTACAGACGGAAAAGTAAAGGTAACAGATTTTGGAATCGCCAGAGCGGCTTCCTCCAATACAATCAGTTCAAATGTAATGGGATCCGTCCATTACAGCTCTCCGGAACAGGTGAGAGGCGGCTACAGCGATGAAAAATCAGATATCTATTCGCTGGGTATTACTCTGTACGAGATGGTAACAGGAAGAGTTCCCTTTGACGGTGATACTACAGTGGCTATCGCAATCAAGCATCTTCAGGAGGAAATGGTTCCGCCCAGCGTATATACGCCGGACCTTCCCTACAGCCTGGAGCAGATTATCTTTAAATGCACACAGAAAAGTGTAGGACGGCGGTACGCTAAAATGGAAGACGTAATCGCTGACCTGAAACATTCTTTAATTGACCCCCAGGGAGACTTTGTAAAACTGTCCGATGTGGACAACGATGCGAAGACAGTTGTGATTTCGGACGAAGAACTGGGCGAAATCAAACATACTCCGAAGACAAGATCCAATTCCAGAAAAACGGAAGCTGCGCCTCTGGAGGAAGAGGACTATGATACAGATTATGACGACGGAGACGATGATGACGAGTACGAACGCCGCCGCGCCCTCCAGAAAAGCAAAAAGAAGAAAAAGAGAGCTGTCAGCAGGGCAGTGACCATTGTAGGATTTCTTGCAGGCGCCGTAATTCTGATTGCCGTGATTTTTTTCTTTGTAAGAGCTTCCGGACTTCTCGGATCAAACACGGATAATGAAAACAGCGGCACGCAGCAGGCGGAAACAGACGACAGCGGACTGGTGCAGGTGCCGGATCTGGTTGGAAAGACAGAGGATGAGGCGAAGGCGCTGGTAGAGGAAGTAAATCTGGGAACACAGATGATTGGTGAGGAACCTTCCACTCAGGAAAAAGGAAGAATTTCTTCCCAGGATATTCCTGCAGGAACAATGGTGGAAGCATACACAACACTGAAATATTATATCAGTGCAGGTGAGGAGGAAATCACAATTCCCAATGTAGAGGGAGAGACAGGAATCGCGGTTCAGCATGCGCTGGAGAATCTGGGACTTACCGTAAGCGTACAGAAAGAGTACAGTGAAGATGATGGAAGCGGAAACCCGGTTGTGTCTCCGGGATATGTAATGGCAGTTTCTCCGGATACTGGAAGCACTGTAAACGCAGGAGACACGGTGACGCTTACTGTCAGCCGCGGCCTGGATTTCGGCGGAAGCGCTGAAGTACCAAGCGTTGTGGGAATGTCAGAGGATGACGCGCTGACGACACTTGGAAAATGGATTGATATTGAGGTGGTAGAGGAGCAGAATGCAGAAATTCCCGCAGGGGAAGTGATCGCTCAGAGTCTGGAAGCTTATTCTACCGCAGACCCGGATGAACCAATCACCATTACCGTCAGCAGCGGAGATCAGGCTCCAGGAACTGCGACTGAGGATACCGCAACGGAAATCAATGATACCGCTCAGCAGAATGCCGCTGCGGCCAATGGAGAGATATGGAAATGTACGCAGAGCCTGAATACGCCTCAGGGCTATCAGGGAGGGGCTCTTCGCCTTGAACTGGTTCAGGAGTCCAACGGGGAGACGGAGTCTACGAGTATTGTGGACGGACAGTCTCTGGAATTTCCGTATCAGCTTGACATTACAGGAATTCCTGGTGTCAGTCAGGGAACTTTATATGTATATGAATTGATAAACGGAAGCTATCAGCAGCTGGGATCTTATCCTCTTACGTTTGAAAAGGCAGAATAGTTCATGAGAGGAAAAATCATAAAAGGAATTGCCGGATTTTACTATGTTCATGGCGAGGACGGCATTGTTTATGAATGCAAGGCAAAAGGGATTTTCAGAAAAGATAATCAGAAGCCGCTTGTCGGCGACGATGTGGAGATCCAGATTCTGGACCGGCAGGATAAAGAGGGAAATCTGGAAAAAATACTGCCCAGACGAAACGCTCTTATCCGGCCGGCTGTGGCAAATGTGGATCAGGCGTTTGTGATTTTTGCCCTGGAGGATCCCAGACCTAATTTCCTGCTTCTGGACAGGTTCCTGATTATGATGGAGCAGGCGGATATCCCTGCGGTTATCTGTTTCAATAAAAAGGATCTGGCAGAAGAGGAGGAGGTTCGCTCCCTGAGCAGTATTTACAGGGAATGCGGATATCCGGTGATTCTTTCCAGCGCAAAAGAGCGGGAAGGCCTGGCGGAGATCCGCAGCGCCCTGGAAGGAAAAACAACGGTTGTAGCAGGTCCGTCAGGGGTGGGAAAGTCATCACTGACCAATCTTCTCCAGGCACATGTAAAGATGGAAACCGGAGAAATCAGCCGCAAACTAAAGCGGGGACGCCATACGACCCGTCATTCTCAGGTGATTCCCGTAGGAGAAAATACGTATCTGATGGATACCCCCGGATTCTCTTCTCTGTATCTTACAGACATGGAACAGCAGGAGCTGAAGAATTATTTCCGGGAGTTCCGAAAGTACGAAGAAGGATGCCGCTTTCAGGGATGTCTGCATATTCACGAGCCGGACTGTGAGGTAAAGCGGGCTCTGGAACAGGGAGAGATCAGCAGACTGCGGTATGAGAATTACCTTAGTTTATATGAAGAATTAAAAGAGAAAAGGAGATATTAAATGGAATATCAATTGTGTCCCTCGATTTTATCGGCAGATTTCAACCGCCTTGGCGAACAGATTAAAATTCTGGAGAGGGAAGGCGTTAAATGGCTCCACATTGATGTGATGGACGGCGATTTTGTTCCAAGCATTTCTTTCGGCATGCCGGTAATCCGGTCCATCCGGAAGGAATCAAAGATGTTTTTTGACGTGCATCTGATGGTGTCCGCTCCGGAGAGGTATATCCAGGATTTTGCGGACTGCGGTGCAGATTCTATCACGGTACATGCGGAGGCCTGCGAAGATCTGGAGCGGGCGATTGAACAGATCCACGATGCAGGAGTGAAGGCGGGAGTGTCCATAAAACCGGCAACCCCGGTAAATGATATCAGCCATCTTCTGGAGGACGTGGATATGGTGCTGGTGATGACAGTACAGCCTGGATTCGGAGGGCAGAAGTATATAGAGGAATGCACAGAAAAAATTGAGGAGCTGCGTGAACTGGTGGAAAAAGAGGAGCTGAATGTGGATATTCAGGTGGACGGCGGAATTAATGATTCCACAATGGAAACAGTGATCAAAGCCGGAGCCAATCTTCTGGTTGCAGGCTCTTATGTATTCAACGGCGATCTTGCCCGCAATGTGAAAAAGATAAATAAGAAAATGCAGGAAATCATCGATACACTTGAGTGAGGCACAAACAATATGATAGATGCGGTTATCGTAAGCGGGGGCAATATCCAAAAAGATTTTGCCCTCGATTTTTTAAAAAAATATACGACGGATCAGACTTGTCTGATCGCGGCAGACAAAGGCGTGGAATTTTTTATGGACGCCGGACTGCGGCCCAACGTGGCCGTGGGAGACTTTGACAGCCTCTCAGACAGAGGAATGGAGTATCTGGCCGGACTTGCCGGGACGGAAACCGTCAGACTGAAGCCGGAAAAGGATGACTCGGATACCCAGCATGCACTGAACTTTGCCATAAGCAGAGGGGCGGCAGAGATTGCTGTTTTGGGAGCTACCGGAAGCCGAATAGATCATCTGCTGGCAAATATTGAACTGCTTCTGCTGGGAATGAAAAAGGGGGCGAAAGTAATTCTTGCAGACCGGAACAACTGGGCGGCACTTGTAAAAAGCGGGACTGTACTGAAAAAGGCGGAGCAGTTCGGATCCTTTGTCTCTTTTTTTCCGTTGGGAGGAAGTGTGCAGGGCCTTACTCTGACAGGATTTAAATATCCGCTTCTGAAGCATCATTTAAAGCCGGAGGACTGTGGTCTTACAGTGAGCAATGAAATCGTGGAGGACTGCGCGGGAGTGGAATTTGAAAGCGGCACACTTTTAATGCTTATGACAAGAGACTGAGCCAGAGGAATTCTCTGTTTCCGGCCGTGCCGGAGCTTCTTGCGGTGAAATACGGCGGAAGGCATTGAAAAACATATAAAAATCATGTAAAATGATGTAGCGATTGTATAAGAGCAAAGAAGAAAAGCAGAAAGGTGAACTCCTTAAAATACGAGGATTCAGAAGAGGAATAGAAAAAAATGAAATTAGGAATCGTTGGACTGCCAAATGTAGGAAAAAGTACATTGTTTAATTCGTTAACGAAAGCAGGCGCCGAGTCGGCAAATTATCCTTTTTGTACAATTGACCCCAATGTGGGAGTTGTCACGGTACCGGATGAGAGATTAAAGCTTTTAGGCGATTTTTATCATTCCAAAAAAGTGACGCCGGCAGTTATCGAATTTGTAGATATAGCGGGCCTTGTAAAGGGAGCTTCCAAGGGAGAGGGACTGGGAAATCAGTTCCTGGCCAATATTCGTGAAGTGGACGCGATCGTGCATGTTGTCCGCTGCTTTGAGGATCCCAATGTAATCCATGTGGACGGAAGCATTGACCCTCTCAGAGATATTGAGACAATTAACCTGGAACTCATTTTCTCTGACCTTGAAATTCTGGAAAGAAGAATCGCAAAAGTGACAAAAACTGCCAGAATGGACAAAGAGGCTGCAAAGGAACTGGATTTCCTTCAGAAAATAAAAGCGCATCTGGAAGACGGCAGAATGGCGATTACGATGGAGATGGAAAATGAAGATGAAGAGGGCTGGATGTCCACATATAATCTTCTTACCTGGAAACCGGTAATCTATGCCGCCAATGTAGCAGAGGATGAACTGGCGGACGACGGCGCATCCAATCCTCATGTGCAGGCTGTGAAGAAATATGCCGGGGAGCAGAAAAGTGAAGTTTTTGTCATCTGCGCGGAAATCGAGGAGGAAATCTCGGAGCTTGACGAGGATGAGAAAAAAATGTTTCTGGAGGATCTTGGACTGAAAGAATCCGGCCTGGAAAAACTGGTGCGGGCCAGCTACCGTCTTCTGGGACTGATGAGTTTTCTTACTGCCGGCGAGGATGAAACCCGTGCCTGGACCATACGGATCGGCACAAAAGCGCCTCAGGCGGCAGGAAAGATCCATACGGATTTTGAACGCGGCTTTATTAAAGCGGAGGTGGTAAATTACCAGGATCTGCTGGACTGCGGCTCTTATGCGGGAGCCAGAGAAAAAGGCCTTGTACGGATGGAAGGAAAAGAATATGTGGTGCAGGACGGCGATGTGATCCTGTTCCGCTTCAACGTATGATGAAGGTGTTTTTATGGATATGTCGATTCGATTTCCAAATTTGCAGATTTACTTTGGATACGTAGGACGGTCGGTTTCGGTTTTGGGCTTTGAGATTACCATATATGGACTTCTCATTGCGGCGGGAATGCTTCTGGGGCTTTTGTTTGTACTTAGTCAGGCCAGGCGCCAGAACGAAAATCAGAATCTGTATCTTGAAATGCTGATTCCCGCGCTTCTGGGAGGAATCATCGGAGCCCGCGCCCTTTATGTGGCGTTTAACTGGGGGCTTTTCAGCGGGCTGTCCGCTGCAGAAATCTGTGATGTCAGAAACGGCGGGATGTCCCTGTACGGCGGAATCCTTGGGGGAGCTCTTTGCTCAGCCCTGTTCTGCCGGATCAGGAAAATTTCTTTTGCAAGAATGGCAGATACTGCCAGTATGGGACTTCTCATTGCGCAGATAATAGGTGTATGGGGAAATTTCTTTAACAGAGAATCTTTCGGTGAATATACGGACAGTATCTTTGCTATGCAGATTCCGATGGGGGTAGTCCATCCGGACCAGATAACAGAAAGCATAGAAAATCATCTGGTTTTGGCAGGGGATACTTCTTACATTCAGGTTCACCCCCTCTTTCTTTATGAAAGCCTGTGGGGGCTGTTCCTGTTTCTGATACTTTTGATTTATACCAGAAGAAAGACGTATCAGGGAGAAATTTTTCTGAGATATCTGGCCGGCTGCAGCCTGGGCAGAATTGGAATTGAATGGCTGCGCACGGACGCCCTGAAAATTCCGGGAACAGATTTTCCGTTTTTTTTGCCGGTATGTGTGATTCTGTTTGCTGTCTGCGGAATATCTGCCACAGTGCGCAGAATTTTGTGGAAAAAACGCGAAGCAGGGCGGAGACGCAGAAGAGAGGAGCGCTATGCCGCAGAAGAGAAAACAACCCGCAATTATGACGCTATACAAGCTTACGAAAATGTGTCAGATGAATTCTGGAATACAGAAGCTGCAGAAAAAAATACAGAAGATGCAGGAAGCGCGGAGGAGCCTTCAAAGAAAGCGGAAAGTATTCAGGAGAATGCTGGAGACAGCGGAAAAGAGGAGCCTTCAGCTGCTGAAAAAGATGGCGAATCTCCGGAAAATGGCGGAGACAGTTCTACGGATACAGACAACAAAGTGGTGGAAAATGATGAAACGGCAGAGCCTCTGCCGGCAGATGGAGAAGAAACGCCGGAAGCTGAACCGGATGGCGAAAGACCGCCGGAACCTGAAAAAATGTCTTAAAATAAGTCGTCAGCTTGATGAAATAATCAGTCAGGTTCAGCCTGAATAAGAGAAAAGACTCTCTGGGAAACCGGGGAGTCTTTTTGACTTATCTGAAAAAAACTGAGATTCCTACTTGTAATTTCAACATAAATGGGGTAGAATGGGTTCATAAGTGGTAGAAAGTGGTGAATAGTGGTGGTGAATGGAGGGAATGTGGAAACACAATCCATCTCCGCCGGAAAGTGCGAAGGGGAGAATCGCACTTTGCGAGAGTAGGTGAGTAACATGTTCATGG